>CP069300.1:6873943-7205915 GCA_016839165.1 Bradyrhizobium sp. PSBB068 | reverse complement strand
GGACAAAGCGGCCCTGCGCGTTGAGCAGCGCCATCATCACGGTGACCGGGCCGGCGAAGGCGAGATAGGGCAGCATCAGCCGTGCATCGTCGACGGCGAATTGCAGCGTGTAGCGGCCGACGAAGCCGGGCGCGATCGCCGTGATCACCAGCGGCATCACGACGCCGATCACGAGTGCGGCTGCGATCACGGCGGCGCTGACGGTGCCGAGCACGCGGCCGGCAAACGCTGTTGCCGCGTCCATGCCGTGCGCATCGCGCGCCTTCAGCCATGCGGGCACCAAAGCGGCGTTCAAACCGCCCTCGGCCAGCAGCCGCCGCACAACGTTCACGAGCTGAAACGCCGCCAGGAACGCATCCGCCACCGGCCCCGCGCCCAGCAGCGCCGCGATCACGGAATCGCGCACGAAACCGAGCAGTCGTGAAGCCAGCGTTCCCGAGGAGACGGTGAGGAAGGAGCGGAACATCGGGCCTGTATAGCAGCCGCTTCCCTTGCTGGCGCTAGCCGTAACGTGATAGGCCGCGCTCTTGTTGGTGGCGTTCACACAGGGCAAGTTGATGGCTGACGCAAAATATGACGTTCTCGGGATAGGCAATGCGATCTTCGACGTGCTGGTGCAAACGGATGAGGCATTCCTTGCCCGTCACGGCATGACCAAGGGCTCGATGCAGCTGATCGACGAGGCGCGCGCCACCGCGATCTACACTGACATGGGGGTCGCCACCGAGATGTCGGGCGGCTCTGCCGCCAACACGATCGTCGGCGTCGGCAATCTCGGCGCTCGCGCCGCCTATGTCGGCAAGGTCAAGGACGACCAGATCGGCAAGCTCTACACCCACGACATCCGCGCCGCCGGCGTCACCTTCGACACCGCGCCGGCCAAGACCGGCCCGGCCACCGGCTGCTCCTACATCCTGGTGACGCCGGACGGCGAGCGCACCATGAACACCTATCTCGGCGCCGCGCAGGACCTGACGCCCGACGACATCGATCCGGCTCAGATCGCCGCCGCCGGCATCATCTATCTCGAAGGCTATCTCTGGGATCCGAAGAACGCCAAGGACGCCTTCGTGAAGGCCGCGACGATTGCGCATGGCGCCGGTCGCCAGGTCGCGCTCACGCTGTCGGATTCGTTCTGCGTCGACCGCTACCGCGACGAATTCCTCGACCTGATGCGCAAGGGCATCGTGGATCTGGTGTTCTCAAACGAGTCCGAGCTGCACTCGCTGTACCAGACCGCCGATTTCGACACCGCGCTGAAGCAGTTCGGCAAGGACACCAAGCTCGGCGTCGTCACCCGCAGCGAGAAGGGCTGCGTCGTGATCTCAGGCGACGGCGTCGTCTCGGCGCCGGCCTATCCGATCGACAAGCTCGTCGACACCACCGGCGCCGGCGACCTGTTCGCCGCCGGCTTCCTGGTCGGTCTCGTCCGCAATGTCGGTCATGAGAACGCCGGCCGTCTCGGCGCGCTCGCCGCCGCCGAAGTGATCCAGCACATCGGCGCCCGGCCGCTGGTGTCGCTGAAGGAGCTGGCGAAGGCGAAGGGGCTGCTGGTTTAGGCGGCCCTGTCCTTCAACCTCCCCTGCGGTGGAGGGATAGCGATAGAAACGTCGCTCCACCCTCGTCATTCCGGGGCTCGCCGAAGGCGAGAGCCCGGAATCCATCGGGCCGCATCACGCGTGGAGCAATGGATTCCGGGTTCTCGCTTCGCGAGCCCCGGAATGACGGCGCGGCAAGCGAGAGAGGGAGAAGCGAGCATCAAGCCGTCTTCGCGGCCTTCAATCCCAGCCGCTGCTCCACGGCGTCGCGCATCACGAATTTCTGGATCTTGCCGGTCACCGTCATCGGGAATTCCTCGACGAACTCGACATAGCGCGGGATCTTGTTGTGGGCGATCTGGCCCTGGCAGAAGGCGCGCACCTCGTCTGCCGTGAGCGTTTCGCCTGACCGCACGCGAACCCAGGCGCACAGCTCCTCGCCATAGCGCTGATCGGCGACGCCGAAGATCTGCACGTCCTGGATCTTCGGATGGCGGTAGAGGAACTCCTCGATCTCTCGGGGATAGAGATTCTCGCCGCCACGGATCACCAGGTCCTTGATGCGGCCGACGATGTTGCAATAGCCCTCGTCGTCGATCACCGCGAGATCGCCGGTGTGCATCCAGCCATTGGCGTCGAGCACATCGCCGGTCTTCTCCTTCTCGTCCCAATAGCCGAGCATGACGCTGTAGCCGCGGGTGCACAGTTCGCCGCGTTCGCCGCGCGGCACCACCTTGCCGTCGAGATCGACCACCTTGACCTCGACATGCGGATGGATGCGGCCGACCGTAGAGACGCGGCGCTCCAAGGGATCGTCGGTCGCGCTCTGGAAGCTCACCGGGCTGGTCTCGGTCATGCCGTAGGCGATCGTCACCTCGCGCATGTTCATCTCGGTGTTGACGCGCTTCATCACCTCGATCGGGCAGGGCGCGCCGGCCATGATGCCGGTGCGCAGCGAGGACAGATCGAAGCGAGAGAACTCCGGATGGTCGAGCTCGGCGATGAACATGGTCGGCACGCCGTAGAGCGTGGTGCATTTCTCCTGCGCGATCGTCGTCAATGTCGCGAGCGGATCGAAGCCCTCGCCGGGATAGACCATGGTGGTGCCGAGCGTGACCGAGGCGAGATTGCCCATCACCATGCCGAAGCAATGATAGAGCGGCACCGGGATGCAGATGCGATCCTGCTCGGTCAGGCGCATGGCGCGGCCGGTGAAGTAGCCGTTGTTGAGGATGTTGTGGTGGGTCAGCGTCACGCCCTTGGGCGAGCCGGTGGTGCCGCTGGTGAACTGGATGTTGACGGGGTCGTCGAATTGCAGGCTCGCGCCGAGCGCGACAAGCTGCTCGCGGTGGCGTTCCCCGCCCATCTGCGCGACCTGCTCGAACGGAATCGTGCCCGGCGCCGCCGGTCCGCCGATCTGGATCACGGCGCGCAATTGCGGCAGCCGCGCCGAGCGCAGCTGGCCGGGCTCCGCGCTCGCAAGCTCGGGCAGCAGCGTGTTCAGCATCTCCATATAGGCCGAGGTCTTGAACGCGGTCGCCGTCACGATCGCGGCGCAGCCGACCTTGCCGAGGGCGAATTCGAGCTCGCTCAAGCGATACGCCGGATTGATGGTGACGAGGATCAGCCCGGCCTTCGCGGCGGCGAATTGCGTCAGCGTCCATTCCGGCCGGTTCAGCGACCAGATGCCGATCCGCTCGCCGCGTTGCAGTCCGAGCGCGAGGAAACCTGCGGCGACCGCCTCGACCCGTTCGGCGAATTCGTTCCAGGTCCAGCGGACATTGTGGCTGGGCGAGACCAGCGCCTCCCGATCGCCCCAGCGCGCGCGGGCGCGGTCGAGGCTGCGGCCGATGGTTTCGCCGAGCAGCGGCGTATCGGAAATGCCGCAAACATAGCTGTCTGCCTTGCTGTCTCCCTTGGGGGTGGGTGCCAAATTCGTCCTCCTCACGGTCATGTTCGTGTCGTCGCACTTTTTGCGCGATCTTAGTCGTTTGGCGCCGACGGGACAGGCCCGACCTATGGCGGGTATGAAAAATCCCTCCCCGCGAGAGGAGGGATTTCGCGTTGCTTGGCTGGAACCTTACGCCGCTCGCTGCTCGCTGCCGGCATCGAGCCCGGCATAGATGCCCTTCTCGAAGCCTGCGAAGGCTTCCAGGCTGTGCTTGTCGGCGAACGGCAGCAGCTGGGTCAGGATCACGCCGCAGACATCGCGCGACGGATCGATCCAGTAATAGGTGTTGGCAAGGCCAGCCCAGGCGAGGCTGCCGGGGCTGCGGCCTTCCGGCGTCTTGGCGGTGTTGATAAGGAAGCTCAGCCCCCACTTCTTCACCTGGTCCGGATAGAGGTCGACATCGTTGGTGTAAGGCGGCGCCGCCGTCGTCATCTTGCTGACGCTGAGATCGCCCATCTGGTTCTGCCCCATCGCCGCGACGGTCTCGGGCCTCAGCAGCTGGTTGCCGTTGCCTTTGCCCTTGTTGAGGATCATCCGGCAGAACTTGATGTAGTCGGCCGCGGTCGAATACAGCCCGCCGCCGCCCATGTGGAATTCCGGATTCTGCTCGAGCTCGAACGGCATCGCCGCCAGCGCTCCGTCCTCGCCCCGCGCGTGCATGCCGACCAGCCGCTTGCGCATGTCGTCGGAGATCTTGAAGCCCGTGTCGCTCATGCCGAGCGGCGCGAACATGTTGTCACGCAGATAGGCATCGAGCTTCTTGCCGGATGCGGCTTCGACGGCCTTGCCGACGAAGTCGATATTGATGCCGTATTCCCAGCGGGTGCCCGGATCGCTCGCGAGCGGCGTCTTCAGTGCGGCATTCAGGCAGGAGATGATCCCGGGCGTGCCGGTCTTCTCCATGTATTTCCCCATGTCGGCGTTCCACAGGTCGTAGCAGAAGCCGGCGGTGTGGGTCATGAGCTTGCGCAGCGTGATCGGCGCCTTCGCCGGCCGCAGCTTCGGCTCGCCCTTGGCGTCGAAGCCCTCGAGCACCTGCGGTGCGGCGAGATCGGGCAGCAGCTTGCCGATCGGCTCATCGAGCGACAGCTTGCCCTGCTCGACCAGCTGCATCGCGCCAGCTGAGGTCACCGCCTTGGTCATCGATGCGATCCAGAACACGCTGTCGGCGGTCATCGGATCGCTCTTGGAGAGGTCGCGCTTGCCGAAAGCGCCCTCGTAGATCACGTCCTTGCCGGTGGCCGCGACCGCGACCACGCCGGGAATCTCCTTTGCCTCGCTCTTCTGACGCAAAACCTGATCGATCTGAGCCTTGCTCTGCATTGGGCTTCCTCCGGTGGGTTTATTTGTTTTGAAGTGGGCGGATCATCCTCCCGCTCGTCGGGTCTCGCAAGGCGGGCAAGCGATGCGATTGTGTCGCGATGTCGTGAAAGCCCGGGTCGCGGGAACGAAGACGTTCACCACGAGCGCAGATTTTGCGGTGGACTCCGCGCAAGTCCCGGTGACCCGCAGGGGTGGCCACGGTAACGTGATCGGCAGACTGATTTTCGGACCTGATTTTTTGCATTAACGCATTCAGATCGCTGCACAAACGGCGCGGCGGATTGGGCCTGATTTGACGAAAAGGCTCGTCATTTTCGGCCCTTGCGGGGACGCAGCAATGATTTCGACATGGAGTGAATGGAAGCGCTATCCGCGGCCGGGCCGCGGCGAGAACATCGAGGCGCCGATCAGCCCGGGCCTCTATGAGGTGCGCTACGCAGGTACCGGCGCGCTGCACTCGTTCGAGGCAGTCGACAATGTCGCACAGGCGCTGGCGCTGCTGCAGACCGGAACCAGGTCGTGGTTCGGCCGTCGCGATGCGCGGGCCGAGGCCGATCTCGAGTATCGGACCTGCGCGACCTCGACCAAGGCGGATGCCAAGGCTGCGGCCGAGCGCATGATCGGCCGTCGTGAAACCTACATGTCCGGCGGCGCGATCTGACGACATTCCCCAGTGCGCAAATTGCGCAGCTGCGGTTGGATGCCCTGCATCGCCGGGGAACAACAGCTCGCAACGGTGTCGCGTTTGAGTCCAAGCAGGGTCGCGCCGGCGGCCAGTGCATCGCAGCGGCTTTCCGCCTATATAGGCGGCCAATACCCTCCAAAGACATTCCAGGAGTAACGCCATGACCCCGCCCGCTGCCGTACGCGCCACGCAATCCGCCGCTTCCCTGCACGACCGCCTGAAGGATCCGTCACTGCTGCGCGACCGCTGCTATATCGACGGCGCCTGGGTCGGCACCCCCGAATTCGCCGTCAACAATCCGGCCACCGGCGTCGAACTGATCAAGATCGCGCAGCTGGGCGCCGACGATGCAACCAAGGCCGTCGAGGCTGCGCAGCGCGCGTTTCCGGCCTGGGCCAAGCTGACCGCCAAGCAGCGGTCCAACATCCTGCGTAAATGGTTCGACCTGATCATCGCCAACCGCGAGGATCTCGCGCTGATCCTGACTTCCGAGCAGGGCAAGCCGCTCGCGGAAGCGCTCGGCGAGGTCGACATCGGCGCCGCCTATGTCGAATTCTTCGCCGAGGAGGCGCGCCGCGTCTATGGCGAGACCATTCCGACCCAGCGTGCCGACGCGCGCCTGCTTGCGATCCGGCAGCCGATCGGTGTCTGCGGCGCCATCACGCCGTGGAACTTTCCGAACTCGATGATCACCCGCAAGGTGTCGCCGGCGCTGGCGGCCGGCTGCACGGTGGTGCTGAAGCCCGCCAACGAGACGCCGCTGTCGGCGCTCGCGCTCGCGGTGCTGGCCGAGAAGGCCGGCGTGCCGAAGGGCGTGCTCAACATCATCACCGGCGATGCGCCTCCGATCGGGCAGGTGCTGTGTGAGCATCCGGCGGTGCGCTTCGTCGGCTTCACCGGCTCGACCAATGTCGGCAAGATCCTGTATCGGCAGGCCGCGGTCGGCGTGAAGAAGCTCGGCCTCGAGCTCGGCGGCAACGCGCCGTTCGTGGTGTTCGACGATGCCGACATCGACGCCGCGGTCGAAGGCGCCATCGTCTCGAAGTACCGCAACATGGGCCAGACCTGCGTCTGCGCCAACCGTCTCTATGCCCAGGACAAGATCTACGACCAGTTCGTCTCGAAGCTGTCGAAGAAGGTCGCCGAGATGAAGATCGGCGACGGCACGGAGGCCGGCGTGACCCAGGGGCCGCTGATCAACATGAAGGCGATCGAGAAGGTCGAGCGTCACATTGCCGACGCCGTGAAGGGCGGCGCCAAGATCGTGACCGGCGGCAAGCGCTCCGCGCTCGGCCGCAGTTTCTTCGAGCCGACGGTGCTGTCGGACGTGCGGCCCGACGCGCTGGTGGCGCAGGAGGAGACCTTCGGCCCGCTCGCGCCTGTGATCCGCTTCAAGGACGAGGCCGACGTGATCGCGATGTGCAACGCCTCGCCGTTCGGTCTCGCCTCCTACTTCTATTCGCGCGACATCGGCCGGGTCTGGCGCGTCGCGGAAGCGCTGGAATCGGGCATGGTCGGCGTCAACTCCGGCCTGATCACGACCGAGGTCGCCCCGTTCGGCGGCGTCAAGGAAAGTGGCCTCGGCCGCGAAGGCTCGCGCCACGGCATGGATGAATATGTCGAGATCAAATACGTGATGATGGCCGGCGTCTGATCGCCGTCATCGTGTGCTCGCTCAAGCCCGGCTCTGATTGAATCAGGGCCGGGCTTTTGTTTGATCACACGCTCTTGTCGATCGTTTGCCGACATTCAGAGGCTGCGACAATTCACCGCGTTCGACCGCGACGGCGATCGCATCGAGAATCTCTCTAATCTCGAAATGGTTGTCTGAAGGCCGCATAAGCGCGCAGCCTTCAACGAAACAATGATCCAAGCGTGGAATCTTCCACATCGATGTCGCAGCGTGCGGCCAAGCTTCGTCCCCTCTCTTAGATGCGTTCTAGTTGGCGTCACAGCGCATGCTGTTTATGCCCCGGTGGGTCGCGCTCGAACTCTGACGATGTTCGACGCGAAACCAAGAAGAAGACTCTGGGGACTTCATGCTCGTCACCTCAAACGTTCCATGCGCATTCCGACTGGCATGCGCATCTCTGCTGCTGACTGCAATTCCTTCGCTCGCGCAGACGCTGGAGCAGCCACCCGCAAGCGGTGCCACGTCCCTTCCGCCGGTCGTCGTGGCCGCGCCACAGCATCGAAGCACGCCGGTTCGCAGGCCGTCATCGTCGCGGTCGGCGCGCTCGTCGGCATCGCATCAGGCGAGCAGGCGTGAGCACGCGCCGACACCAGCGGCCACACCGACCGCCGGTGCGCAGCAGGCGGCGTTGCCGGTGCCCTATATCGGCGGCCAGGTCGCGCGCGGCGGGCAACTCGGCCTGCTCGGCAACAAGGACTATATGGACACGCCGTACAGCCAGACGAGCTACACGGAGAAGACGATCCGCGATCAGCAGGCGACCAGCGTCGCGGAAGTGCTGACGAATTCCGATCCGTCGGTGCGCGCAGCGATCGGCAGCAGCAACCGCTACGATGCGTTGACCATCCGCGGTTTCCGGATCGAGAACAGCGAAATCGCCTTGAACGGGCTCTACGGTCTGGTGCCGGCCTATCGCGTCAACCCGGCGCCGCTCGAGCGTATCGAGCTGCTCAAGGGACCGGCTGCCTTCCTCAACGGCATGGCCCCGCAGGGGAGCATCGGCGGCACGGTCAATGTCGTGACCAAGCGGGCAGCGGAAGACCTCACGCGCCTGACCGCCGGCTACATCTCGGATGGACGATTCGGAACGGAGCTCGACCTCGCGCGCCGCTACGGCGAACAGAAGGAGTGGGGCGTTCGCTTCAACGGAGGAATCGACGGCGGCAACACCACCATCGACCGGCAATCCGCGCGCAACGGCTTCGGCTCGCTTGGCGTAGACTATCACGGAGAGCGATTCCGCTGGTCCGCGGACATCATCTCCCAGGACGACTGGATGAAGGCGGCGCAGCGCGGCTATACGCCGGTGTCCGGCATAGCCCTTCCGAACGCACCCGATCCGCGCATCAATCTGGCGCAGCCATTCGACTACGCGCGGTCGCGCAGCCTGACCGGACTGACCCGTGCGGAATACGATCTGAGCAACAATGTCACCGTGTTCGGTGCGATCGGCGGCAACGAATTCCGCTACGACAAGCGGGAAGATCCGGGCGCGACGATCCTCAACACAGCGGGCGATGCGTTGGGCACATCCCGCTTCCAGACCGGCAAGTCCGAGTCGATCTCCGGTGAGGCCGGCGTGCGCGCGCGTTTCGATACCGGCCCGATCGGCCATGAGGTGGTGGTCAGCGGCAGCGCGCAGAACCGGACCGATTGGCTTGGCCAGACCAACTACGGGACCTATCTCACCAACATCTACAGTCCGACCCTGCTGGCGACCGCGGGCACGCCGGTATCGACATTCCCCGAGGGCAAGTCCGGCTTCCTCGGGCTGCGCAGCGTCGGCGTCGCCGATACGCTCACGACGATGGGCGGGATGCTGCAACTGATCGTCGGCGCACGCCAGCAGCAGGTGATCGCAAACAGCTACGCGCCGGTCAGCGGGCTGGAGACAACGCATTACGACCAGAGCGCGACGTCACCGTCGATCGCCCTCGTGGTCAGGCCTGTCAAGCAGCTGTCGCTTTATGCGAACTACATCGAAGGCCTGTCGCCCGGGCCGACGCCGCCCTCCGGCGCGGTCAACACCAGCGCGGTGTTTGCGCCCTTCAAGACTCGGCAGGTCGAGGTCGGCACCAAGCTCGATTTCGGCGGCTTCGGTGCGAGCCTTGCGGCGTTCCAGATCAGCCAACCGAGCGGCGTGATCGACCCGCTCACCAAGATCTACAGCCTCGACGGTCAGCAGAGAAATCGCGGCATCGAGCTCAATACCTTTGGCGAGGTCGCGCCGGGCGTGCGCGTCCTCGGCGGCGTGACCTGGCTCGATGCCCGGCTGACCCAGACCCAAGGCCATCTCTACGACGGCAATCATGCGATCGGCGCGCCCGGCCTGCAGGGCAATCTCGGCGTCGAATGGGATACGCCCTTCGTGCCCGGCCTCACCGCGACGGCGCGCGCGATCTACACCAGACGGGCCTATGTCAGCGCCGACAACACCCAGAGCGTCCCCGACTGGGCGACCTTCGACATCGGTGCGCGCTATGCGACGACGCTCGCGGGGCGTCCGACCACGTTCAGGGCGCAGCTGACCAACCTGTTCGACAAGCATTACTGGATCGGCAATCCGACCGGCTATGTGATCAGCGGCATGCCGCGCACGTTGTGGCTGTCGATGACGGTCGATTTCTAGGAGAAATGCCTGTGACCATCGCACGCGACCGTGCGATGGCCGGTCACACGCCCTTGTCGTTCGGGTTGGCCACCGCGTCCTTCAGCGGCGCCGTCATCGGGAAATTCAGGTTCACGTTCTTCGGCGGAATCGGCCGCGTGAACCATTTGGCGTAGAGCTCCTGGAATTCGCCGCTCTTCATCATCGCGGCCAGCGTCTTGTCGACCAGCGCCTTGAACTCCGGATCGCCCTTGCGAAGGATCAGTCCGTAGGGCTCGGTGCGCAGGCTGTCGTCGATGATGCGCCAGTCCGACGGGGTGGGGCTGCCGGCGATCAGGCTCGCCAGCAAAATGTCGTCCATCACGAAGGCCTCGCTGCGCCCGGTGGTCAGCGCGAGGAACGACGCGGCATGGTCCGGCGTCAGGATGTTCTTGGTCTGAAAGTTGTTCGCTTGGGCGCGCGCACTCAACAGCCCGATCGAGGTCGAGCCCGAGGTCAGCGAGACCGGCCGGCCGCCGAGGTCCTCGAAGGCCCTGATCGGCGCGTCCTTCCGCACGACAGCGCGGATGCTCGACACGAAGATCGTGTCACTGAAGGCGACGACCTTCTGCCGCTCCAGCGTGTTGGTCGCGGGTCCGCAGACGATATCGATGGTCCCGTTCTCGATCAGCGGTATCTGGGTGGAGAGCTGGATCGGCTGCAGCCTGGTCTGCAGCGCGGGCAGCTTCAGCTCGCCCTTCACCGCATCGACGATCCGCGCGCAGAGGTCCATCGCGAAGCCAACCGGCTTCTGGTTGTCGTCGAGATAGGAGAACGGTACCGAGACGTCGCGGTGCCCGAGCCGGATTTCTCCGGTGTCGCGGATCTTGGCCAGCGTGCCGTTGGGGGACTGCGCCTGCGCCGGAGCGGAGACCGCCGCTGAAAGAAATGCTGTATAAATCAATGTCTTGACGGGTCGATTCATCAGGCGCTCGCAGATCTCGATAGTTCTGGATACGATCGGTCAAGATTTTATACACAGCATTGCATAATCACCAAACAGATTTTATACAATCCTGGCTCAGTCGGATATCTCAGTCCGAGCTCACCAGCGAGACGCCGCATGGAACCTGTAACCGCCGCAAGCCATCGAGGAGCCGGGCCCCACGGTTCCGCGCCGGACACCGTGCGCGAGGCGCTGCGGGTTGCGATCAGCTCCGGCGAGCTGGCGCCCGGATTGCAGCTGCGCCAGGACGAGCTCGCCGCGCGGTTCGGAACCAGCCGCATCCCGGTGCGCGAGGCGTTGCGCCAGCTCGAGGCCGAAGGTTTTGTCACCTTCCTGCCGAATCGCGGCGCTGTCGTTTCTGACCTGTCGATCGACGAGGTGATCGAGCTGCTTGAGATCCGTATCGCGCTCGAGTGCCATGCCTTGCGCTTGGCGATCCCCGCGATGGGCGTGATCGATCTCGAGGAGGCAACGAAGATACTTCGTGCCTACGACGCCGAGCCCGATCCCGCGCAATGGGGCGCCTTCAACTGGAAATTCCACGCCACGCTCTATGCGCCGTGCAATCGTCCGCGCCTGCTCTCCATGATCGAGGCGAATTACGGTCATGTCGGCCGCTTTACCCGGGCACTGGTGTCGCAGGCGACCGGCAAGGAGCGTCCGCAGCGCGAGCACTACAGGCTGCTTGAATTCTGCCGCGACGGCGAGGTCAAGAAGGCCGTCCGGCTGCTGCGCGATCATATCGAGGAGACGCAGAAGACGTTGCGCTCGGCGCAGCGCCAGGCGTTGCGCGATGCTGCTCCGGTCTGATCGACATCAGGACCCAATGAACTATTGCCGGCGCCGCCGCGGGCCGATCGGAGAATGCGTGTGAAGACCAATGACGTCGAAATCCTGGTGATCGGTGCGGGCATTGTCGGCATCGCCACGGCCTACTACCTCGCCGTCCAGCACAAGCGTTCGCGCCTGTTGATCGTCGATGAGGGACAGCCGATGGCGCTGACCTCGGCGCAGTCGGGCGAGAACTACCGCAATTGGTGGCCGCATCCGACGATGGCGGACTTTACCAATCACTCCACCGATCTGATGGAGGAGATCGCGCGCCGCAGCGACAACCGCATCCACATGACGCGGCGCGGCTATCTCCTGGTCACGCGTGAGACGAAGTCCGACGAGCTGTTGCAGCAGCTCTACGCCGGCTATGGCGCACAGGCCGCCAAGCTGATCCGCCTGCATGAAGGCGCAAGCCGCGGCTATGTGCCGCCGCATTCGGCGGACTGGCAGACCGCGCCTGACGGCGTCGACGTGCTGCTCGGCCGCGACCTGATTCAGCCGCACTACCCGACCTTCGACAAGGAGGTCTCGACCGCGCTGCATATCCGCAGGGCGGGTGACATCAGCGGTCAGCAGCTTGGCCAGTACATGCTGGAAACCATGCGGCCGTTGGGCGCGCAATTCCAGCAGGCCAAAGTGGTCGGCCTTGCGAAGGCCGATCGCTTCGCCGTCGAGGTGCTGGCCGATGGCGTGCGACAGACCATCAGGGCCGATATCATCGTCAATGCCGCGGGCCCGTTCGCCGCGCAGGTCGCGGCAATGCATGGCGAGCGGCTTCCGATCGTCAATGTGCTGCAGCAGAAGATCGCGTTCGCCGACCGTAACCGCGCGGTCGATCGCAAGATGCCGTTTGCGATCGATCTCGACGGCCAGACGTTGGCATGGTCCGACGACGAGCGCGCGGAGCTCGCGGCGGCGCCGGAATTCGCGCGCCTGCTGGCGCCGATGCCGGGCAGCATCCATTGTCGGCCCGACGGCGGCGATCACGGCGAGTGGATCAAGCTCGGCTGGGCCTTCAACGAAGAGCAGATCACCGCGCCGGTCCGCGAGCCGGAGCTGAATTCCTATTTCCCCGAAGTCGTGCTGCGGGCGGCGAGCCGGCTGCAGCCGCGCCTTGCGCAGTATCTCGCTGCGTTGCCGCGCGACCGGGTGCACTACGGCGGCTACTATCCGATGACGAAGGAAAACTGGCCGCTGATCGGCGCCGCGAAGACGCCAGGCGTGTTCCTCGCCACTGCGCTGTCCGGCTACGGCACAATGGGCGCCTGCGCTACAGGCGATCTCTGCGCCTGTGCCGTGGTCGGCGCGCCGGTGCCCGCCTTCGCCCGCAGCCTCTCGCTCGCGCGCTATGACGACAAGGCGCTGATGGATCAGCTCGCGGCGAGCGAAAGCCGGGGACTACTTTAGCGCCGCAGCACCGCGATGGTGCGGTTCGCGAAAGTCAGCCGCTCCGCCATGACCGACACGAAATAGGTCAGCAGCTTGTGGCTGAGCTCGGGGTCCTCGTCGCGGATCGCCGCGAACTGGCGGGTGTTCAGCACATAGAGCACGCTCGGCATCTCGGCCTGGATTGTGGCGCTGCGTGGAGTGTTCGCGACGAGGCCCATCTCGCCGATCGTGGTGTAGCGGCCGAGGCTGCGCACGCGCGTGGTGCGGCCGTCGTCGGCGGGCACCATGATGCCGACGCGGCCGTCGAGGATGAAGTGCATGGAATCGGCGGCGTCGCCGGCGTGCACGATGACCTCGCCGGCGTCGACCTCGATCCGCTGGCAGCGCCGGATCAACGTATCGGCATCGCCTTCATTGTCGAGCAGCCCGGTGAACCAGCCGCGCAGATCGGCCTCTTCCTGCGCGAGGTCCTGGTGCTGTGCGATGATCTGGTTCTCGCACCATTCCAGCGCATGATCGAGCTCGTCGATCACGGAGACGCCCTCGGTAATGAAATCGCTGGCGCGCAGCACCTGTTCGGCCTTGGCCGACAGATGCACCAGCACCAGCTCGACGCCGACCTCATGCGCGCTGCGCTTGATCTGCGCAAAGCTGTAGGCCGCCGATGAATCGACGCCGGTGACGAGCTTGAAGTCGAACAGCAGGTAGCGGCACTCCGCCCGCTCGCGCAGCAGCGCCTTGACGTGCTGGTACAGCCGGTTGGCGGAGCCGAAGAACAGGTAGCTCTGCAAGGTCAGCCCCTGGATCTTGCCGCCGTGCGCCTGCAGCACGTTCCGGTCGTCGCGCGAGCGATCCAGCGAGCTGCGGTACTCCGAGCCGTCGAAACCGTATTTGATCGCCTCGACCCGCGCTGCGCTGAGCGCAAAGGTGGCGCAGCCGATGATGACGCCGATCAGGATGCCGGGCACGAAGCCCCAGGCCACGATGATGACGATGATCGCGAGCAGCGAGACATACTCGGTCTTCGACAGCCGCTTGCGCGATTCGATCATCCATTTGTGCAGCTGGTCGGCGCCGAGATAGATCAGCAGCCCGCCGAGCACGAATTTCGGCATGTAGCCGGGCAGCTGCGGCGCCACCGCCAGCATCAGCAGCGAGATCGCGGCGACCGTCAGTCCCGACAGCGGGCCACGCCCGCCGCTGGAGAAATTGAGGATCGAGCGGCTGACCGAGATGCAGCCGGCATAGCCGGCCAGCGCGCCGGTCAGGATATTGGCGAAGCCGGTGATGTTGAGCTCGCGCTCGAGATTGGCCTCGCGATGCACCGCGACCTCGATGCCGGTGGTGTTGAACAGCGTGCTCGCCGCCGTGACGAAGACCACGGCGATCAGGTTGCCGAGCAGATCCGGCACCGCCGACCACGGATAATGCGCAATCTCCGCCGCGTGCCACGGCAGCATGAAGGTCGATGCCGGCGGCGGCTCGAAGGTCCAGCCGGTCAGGTGAGCTTCCTCTGGCGTGATGCCGATGATCCAGAACACCAGATGCGCCACGATCACCCCGCCGACCAGGATGATCGGCAGCCCAAACGGGGTGCGCGATCGATGCCAGGTCAGATACAGCACCAGCGCCATCGCGCAGGCGGCGCTGAGCTCGGAGATCGTGATGATATTGGTGAAGTGGATGAGGGTGCCGAGCTGCACGGGGTAACCGGTGATCACCCTGATTGCGCCGAGCACGATCAACAGGCCGGTCGCGCCGAGGAATCCGCCGACCACGGGGTAAGGCACGTAGCGGATGGCGCGGCCGAACCGCGTCAGCCCGAGGCAGCACAACACGATGCCGGTGACGATGGTCGAGAGCCCCAGCGTGATCAGCACTGGTGTGAGCAGCGGCGCAGTCGGGTTGGCGGCGCCGATGCGCTCGACCAGCGAGGCCATCAGGATGCCGGTCACCGCCGCGGTGGAGCTGTCAGGGCCGGCGACTGCGAACGGCAGCGAGCTGCCGAGCGCGATCAAGGTCGCAAGCACCGCCGACGAGATGAATGTCGCCGCGATGCCGTATGACAGATAGGGCGCCAACGGTCCGGCGAAGATCAGCAACGCGTAGGACAGGCCGAAGGTGATGCCGAGCACACTGGCCGCGCTGCCGCCGAGAATGTCATGCATGGCCCGCCGCGCTCGCGAACCGAAATAAAGCGATCGACCAATCACGTTGAAAAATGTCCTGAACTTCCGACGCCAGTGGTAGACGAGCCCGGCGCAGGACGACAACAGGATTTTTGTGACAACCGCTTCTCAATGCGCGCATTTTCAGCGTCGCCCTGCTTGTGGGCCGACGATCGCAACGCGCTGCTCGATGCCGGGCTCGTCGAGCAGCGCACGCTGGGTCGCGACGATGTCGCCGACGGTGATGGCAGGGAAGCATGGCCTGCAGTGCCTTCCCGTCCGCGGCTCGATGCGCGCCGGGTTGGTCGAGCCGGGCTACCCGTTCCCGTCCTCGGTGCCGAACGCGCCGTGACGGCCGATGCCCGAGGCAAAGCGCGTCGCCCCCGACAGCGTCTCGCCTGAGGCGATCACGTCGAGCCCGCCGCGCATTTCGTTCCTGATCGCCTCTTCCTCGTCGAGGTCCCATTGCCGCAGTGCCGACAGCCGGTCGGCCCGCATGCAGGTCTGCGGGAATTTCGCGATGTCCTTGGCAAGCGCGACGGCGTGCGCGCGCGTCTCGCCCTTCGGCACCAGCCGGTTGGCAAGTCCCATGCGATGCGCCTCGGGGCCACCGACCGGGCGTCCGGTGAGGATCAGATCGATCGCCTGCGAATGGCCGATCAATCGCGGCAGGCGGATGGTGCCGAGATCGATCAGCGGCACGCCGAAGCGGCGGCAGAACACGCCGAAGGTCGCGTCCTCCGCGACCACGCGCATGTCGGCCCACAGCGCAAGCTCCATGCCGCCGGCGACCGCAAAGCCCTCGATCGCGGCAATGACTGGCTTCGAGAGCCGCAGCCGGCTCGGCCCCATCGGCGCGATCGTGTTGTGGCCGCCGACCTCGCGCTTCTTCTCGGGATCGCCCGCCGCCACCGCTTTCAAATCGGCGCCGGCGCAGAAATAGCCGCCGGTGCCGGTGAACACCGCGACCGATGCGCTGGCGTCGGCGTCGAAGGCGAGGAATGCGTCATACAGCTTGCGTGCTGTCGCGCCGTCGACCGCGTTGCGGTTGTGCGGGCGGTTGATTGAGATGATGGTGACGGGACCATCGCGCTCGACGAGCACGGTATCTGCATCGGACATGGGTCGCTCCCTGGCTTGTTGGTTGGAGCGAGCCTAACGGTCCCTCTCAGGCAATGCCATCGCGAACGAAGGCGACGCGAATGGTCGGGTCGCCGATCGCCTCATGCGCGTCGTCGAAACGGACGCGGCGCGTGATCACATGCTCGGGATGGTAATGACCTGCCGCAACATGGGCGACGCAATCGGGCAAATCGGCGCGGACATTGACACGCGAGACCCTCAAGGTGATGCCGACGCCGTACATGTGCCGGAGCGGCACCGGCGTGGTCTCGGCGAAGTCGCCATACATGCGCTGGCAGACGCCGTTCGGTTCCGTCGCGCGGAATGCCAGCAGGATGCTGGCGTCGGTCGCAGCCGCATCGATCACGATCGGAAACAGGCCGGGCGGCTCCATCATGAGGCCGGCCGGCGCTTCGACGACGTCGGCGCCGAGCGACTTCGCCTTTGCGAGGCGCGGCGCATGATCGTCGAGATAGACGACGCGGCCCGCGCCATGCGCCACCGCCGCCTGCACCGCGAACATCGCGAGCGATTGCGCGAAGCCGCCGATCACCAGCACATCCGCGCCGGGCCGCTGCTCGAGCCAGCGTGTCACCGCGCTGAAGCCGTCGGTCGCGCCGTCGGCCAACCCGGCGGTTTGCGAGAGGGGATGGCCTTCGGGCTGGCGGACCAGCATGTGATCGGCGAACGGAACGCGGATCAGGTCGGACAGTCCGCCGCCATATTCGACGCCGCAGACCGGCTTCAATCCGTAAGACGACCGGAACGGCACCGCCGCGCAGGCATTGGTGTGGCCGCGCCGGCAGCGGTCGCAGGCGCCGCAACTGATCTGGAACGGAACGATGACGAGATCGCCGGGCGCGAAATTCTTCACCTGATCGCCGACGGCGGTGATGCGGCCGGCGGTCTCGTGCCCGAGCGCAAACGGACCGGGCAGCCGCGATCGGCCGTGGACGATCGCAAGATCGAGATCGCAGCGCGTCACCGCGAGCGGCTGCACCAGCGCGTCGCGATCATCTTGCAGATGGGGCTCGGGAACGTCCCACCATTCGACCTTGTTGCCGCCGACATAAGTCAATTGCCGCATCGCGTGCTCTCCGCTTTGGACGGAGAGTGCCGGGAGGCAGGTGCGGCGACAAAAGGTTTGTCTTCAACGGAGATGAATGGAATTCACCTGTGCCGTCGAGCGAAGCGGCGCGGCGTGTCTAACCCGTCATCTTGAGGAGCCGCGAAGCGGCGTCTCGAAGGATGCACGGCCATCAGCAGGGCCGTCGCCCCTTCGAGACGCGCTCCTCAGAGCGTGTGAATTTTTGTGGCTTGGGCGAAAGATGTAGCGGGAGGGATGGGGGATGTGATTCCCTGCAATCGCTGAATTGCGGGAGAGCGGGAGATGGCTGAAGACCAGCTGTTTGGAGAACTGCCGGAGCAGCCGAAGCCGCAAACTGATGCGGCGCCAGCGGGTTTGCCGCGTCTGCGCGAGCCGCAGCGCGATCAGATTGAACTGCGGGCGGTGGATATCGATAGCCTGATCGGGGAAGATCATCCGGCGCGGGTGATCTGGTGCTATGTCGACGGGCTCGAGCTGCGCGAGCTTGAAGATCGGATCAAGGCGCGGGGCGAGAGGCCGGGTCATCCGGCGACGTCGCCACGGCTTTTGCTGGCACTGTGGCTCTATGCGACCAGCGACGGGGTAGGAAGCGCTCGCGCCCTGGAGCGGCTGTGCGAGAGCCACGATGTCTATCGCTGGCTGTGTGGCGGGGTCTCGGTGAACTACCATACGCTGGCGGACTTCCGGGTCGGATGCGCCGATCTGCTCGATCGGCTGCTCGCCGAACATCTTGCGGCCTTGGCGGAGGTGGGCCTGGTCGACCTCAGCAAGCTGGCGCAGGACGGCGTGCGGATCCGGGCGAGCGCCGGGGCCGCCTCGTTCCGGCGAGAACAGACACTCGATCACCATTTGGAGACCGCGCAGACGATCGTGGCGGAGCTCAAACGCGAGGTCGAGGCGCGCTCCGATGCCAGCAACCAGCGCATCAAGGCGGCCAAGGAGCGAGCGGCGCGTGAGCGCACCGAACGCCTGAAGGCAGCGCAGGCCGCGCTCGCCGAGATCAAGCGGCAGCGCCAGGCGCGCGAAGACAAGCGCAACAACGGCAAGACGCCGAAGGAGCCGCGCGCCTCTACGACGGACCCCGACGCCCGCGTCATGAAGATGGCCGACGGCGGCTTCCGGCCAGGATACAATGTGCAGGTGGCGAGCGCGGCCGGCGAGCAGATCGTGGCCGGGCTCGACGTGACCAATATTGGTTCCGATCGCGGCCTCATGCAGCCAATGCTAGATCGCTTGCGCGCGCGGACCGGCCGCCTTCCGGGCCGCCATCTCGTTGATGGCGGCTTTGGCAGTGCCGAGGACATCGAGTGGGCGCATGATCAAGGGGTTGAGGTCTATTGTCCGCCCACGCAATCCAAGCACGGTACCGATCCCTACCTGCCGCGGCGCGGCGACGGCCCGGGCGTGTTGGCTTGGCGGGCACGGATGGCAAGCGAGCCGGGCAAGGCCCAGTACAAGCTCCGATCGATCTGCGAGTGCATCCACGCTCGATGGCGCAACTGGGGCCTGCGGCAACTCACCGTACGCGGCCTTGAAAAGGTCCGTGCCGTCGCGCTCTGGTTCGCCCTCACCAACAACGTCTTACAAGGGCATCGGCTCTACAGCGCTTAAACACCACATCGGCCACCCGGCCGCAGCTGCGCAAAAAACCAAACCCACCCGACCTACAGACGTAAAAGGCAAAACCCGAAAGCTTCACAAGCTGTCAGGATGACGGGTTTACTGACGGCGTACAGACAATCCGCATCGTCGTCCTGGCGAAAGCCAGGACCATACGCCGCGGCCTCAGGAAGAGGCATGCGGCTAGATATGGAGCCTGCAACTGACTTCGGTGGTTATGGGTCCCGGCCTTCGCCGGGACGACAATTAGTTATGCGGCTTCGTCCGCGTGCCGAAGATCGCCGAACCCACCCGCACGTGGGTGGCGCCCATCGCGATTGCCACGGGGAAATCCGCGCTCATGCCCATCGAGAGATTCTTCAAGCCATTGCGCGCAGCGATCTTGGCGCAGAGCGCGAAATGCGGAGCCGGCGCCTGGTCGACCGGCGGAATGCACATCAGTCCCGAGATCGGCAAATCATACTTTTCGCGGCACGCCGCGATGAAGGTATCCGCATCCTGCGGCGCGACGCCGGCCTTCTGCGACTCCTCACCGGTATTGATCTGGACGAACAGTTCCGGGCGCTTGCCCTGATTTTTGATTTCCTTGGCTAACGCTTCGCAAATGCTGGCGCGGTCGACCGAATGGATCGCATCGAACAGCGCAACCGCCTCCTTCGCCTTGTTCGACTGCAACGGCCCGATCAGATGGAGCAGCACGCCCGGATGAGCCTTGATCAGCTCCGGCCACTTGCCCTTGGCCTCCTGCACGCGATTTTCGCCAAATACGCGATGGCCGGCGCCGATAATCGGCAAAATTGCGTCGGCCGCGAAGGTCTTCGACACCGCGATCAGCGTCACCGACGCGCGGTCGCGCCGCGCTTCCTTGCAGGCATGCGTGATCGCCTGCTCCACGGCGGCGAGACCATGTGGTGAATCAGCCGATAACGGCGTGGTCGGGCTTTGCGTCATGCTTGTGCCGTTCTCTGACAAGATGCGGGGGTTGGCTCGAATTTTACCAAATTCGGGAAAGGCTTTTTGAAGCCCTGCATTCTACCTTGCGCGCGGGCAAGGGAATAGAATGTCGGGCGTTACTTTCAACCGCAACCGGGTCAGGCTCAAGAAGGTTCTGGGTATTCGTGCCCGGCTCGCCCTGCTTGCGGTGATGCTGGTCGCGCCGCTGATGCTCGATCGCGTCCGCACCCTGGAAGATTCCCGCAGCAAGCAGATCGCGCAGGCCGCCGCCGGCTATGCCAACCTCACCGCGCACGCCGCCGAGACCCAGCGCGAGGTGGTCTCCTCGGTCGAGACCATGCTGAAATCGGCGGCCTATATCCGCGCCTCCAGCGGCATTGGGCAGAGCTGCGAGGTGCTGCGCGCCAGCCTGCCGACGGTGCTGCCCTGGATCCGCAGCATCATGTTCGTCTCCCGGGACGGCGTCGTGCAATGCTCGACGCTCAACATGCAGGTCGGGCTCAATCTCGGCGATCGCGAATATTTCAAGAAGGCGCAGGACAACCGTGGCTTCGTGTTCAGCGACTATCTGCGCGGCAGGACCAACGGCCGGCCGATGATGATGGCCGCCTATCCGGTGGCGGCGATCAATCCGGAGCAGGATGCCGTCGTGGTCGCCGGCATCAACATCGACTGGCTGTCGCAGATCATGGCCAATCTCGGCGGCCAGCCCGGCATGTCGGCCGTGCTGGTGGACAGCACCGGGGTGGTGATCGCCGCTCCATCGGATCATGCCAGCCTGATCGGCCACTCGCTCGACACCATCCCTCTGATGTCGGCGATTGCCGAGAAGGCGCTGAGCTACGACGAGCCGTCCGGCACGGTGTCGTTCACGGCCGCCGATGGCGCGCAGCGCACGCTGAGTTTCGCCCGCATCGTCGGAACGCAGTCCCGCCTGATCGTCAGCATGGACGAGGCCAAGGTAACAGCGGCGATCAACCGCGAGATCCGCACCGCCTATCTGCAGCTCGGCTTCGTCTGCTTGTTCGTGCTGCTCGGCGCCCTGGTCGGCGCGGAGCGGCTCGTCATCCATCCGATCGAGCTGATGACCGGCATGGCGCGGCGATTCGGCGAGGGCGACTGGTCGGCGCGCGTCGCCAAGCACAAGCTGCCGTCGGAATTCGTCCCGCTGGCGCGCGCCTTCAACGCGATGGCCGCGCAGCTCAGCCAGCGCGAGCGCGAGCTCGTCGAGTCCAACGACCGCCTCACCGTGATGGCCTCGATCGACGCACTGTCCGGCCTTGCCAACCGGCGCGGCTTCCAGAGCCGGCTCGATTTCGAGTGGATGCGGGCGCAGCAGTATGAATGCGAACTGTCGCTGATGATGATCGATGTCGATCACTTCAAACTCTACAACGACACCTACGGCCATCCCGAAGGCGACGCCTGCCTGACGCGGATCGGTGAGGTGCTGTCCGGAATCGCCGCCGACACGATGGGCTTCGCCGGCCGCTATGGCGGCGAGGAATTCTGCCTCTTGCTGCCGAACACCGACGCCGCCCATGCGCTCGCGATCGGCGAGACCGTGCGCACCGCGGTGCTCGGGCTCGCCGTGCCGCACGCGCCCTCGAGCCATTGCGTCGTCACCGTCAGCGTCGGCGTCGCAACCACAAAGCCGAACGAGACCCAGCGCCCCGGCGACCTGATCGAAGCCGCGGATGCCGCCCTCTACGCCGCCAAGCGCCGCGGCAGGAATGCCGTGATCGAGCACGGCTTCCTGCAGACGCTGGATGAAGCCGGGATGGCGCTGGCGAGCTAGCTGCATCGCCCCGTGCAGGTGGAGCATCTGATCCCTCGCGCCAACAGGCAGAATAACTGCCGGTGCTCTCATCGACACGCAGCGGATCGTACCCAATTTGTATTCCGGATTCCGCCGTGACCTGTTTCGGATCCCGGTGCGCCACCGCTATTAGGTCAATGGTGTTGCCCGATAGCCCCCTCGTTCCGAAATTGCCGGGCGCCCCTCTACTCACTATCGTGCGGCCATGCTTTGGTCAAAACTGCGTTGAGTGCTTGGCGGGAACATCGACGCCATGACGATGCGATTCGCCTCTTTTGGTGACACTGGATCAGGGGACAGGTCGCCACCGCATTCTTGAAATGCCCTCGGCAAAGGCTTGCGATGGAAAGGGCAACGTTCGATCAGGCCAGGGTGCTCGCTTTTGGCGACGCTCGGAGCATTGCGACCTACGCGGTCGAAATCCTGATCATCGCCGCGATTTATGGCGGCCTTGCCGAAGCCGCGCGACTGGTTCCCGCGATCAACCCAACCGCGACACCGCTATGGCCGCCGACCGGGCTTGCGCTCGCGCTGGTCCTGCTGCGCGGCTACCGGATCTGGCCGGCGATCCTGATGGGGGCCGTCTCTCCCTACTTCATGGCCGACCGATCGCTGCTGGAACTTGGCACCGCCGGGACCGGCAGCCTGCTTGCTGCATGTGCCGGGACATGGCTGATCGACCGTTGGTCGAACGGTCGCCAGACGTTTGCCACGCCTGTCGGTGTCGCAAAGTTTGCAATCATTTGCTTTGCGCCGACGACGATCGTCAGCTCAGCCATTGCCTCGGCCGGCTCTGCGCTCGCCAATGAATCGAGCCTCTCCGATTCCGTCGGCGCCGGGGTGACCTGGTGGCTTGCGGACGCTGCCGGAGCGCTGGTGATTGCTCCGCTCATCGTGCTCTGGGCGACGATGCCCTTCCGCATTCCTTCCAAATGGAAGCTGCTGGAATCGATCGCGGTCCCCGCTCTCGCCGGCATCGTCGGAATCGTTGCTTACAGCCCGCTCATCGGCAGCGACCTCATCAGCCCCGACCTCGACGTGCTGCTGCCGCATCGGAGCCTTCTGGGCTTTCTGGCTCTACTCCCCTTGATCTGGGCCGGACTGCGCGGCGATCGACGCACCGTGTCGACGGCTGCGTTCATTTTCGTCGGCATGGCCGTATGGGGGTTCTCGGTCGGGAATGAGCCGTTTCCGAAAACGGATCCGAATGGCGCACTGTTATCCTTGCTCGTGCTTTCGATCAGCGCATCGGCAGCTCCTCTTGCGCTGGCAGCGGCCATTGCGACGCGCCAGACCGCGGAAGCCCATCTCCTTTCTGTCCGGGACCAACTGAACGATCAACTTGAACGGAAAGCCCTGGCGCTCGACAACATCAGGCGGCATTTCCAGACCCTTATCGAAGGCGTCGTCGACTATGCGATTTTCGCGCTCGATCGCGAGGGACACGTCACGAGTTGGAACAGCACCGCTCAAAAGATCATCGGCTACAGCTCGGACGAAATCATCGGCAAGCATTTTGGAATTTTCTATCGGCCGGATGAACGCCGCGCGGGTTCGCCCGCACACGCGCTGGAGACGGCAATCGAAAGAGGCAAGTACGACGTCGAGGGTTGGCGGATCAGAAAGAATGGCACGCCGTTCTTCATCACGGGCTCCGTGTCGTCGAGCCATGATGACGCAGGAAACCTGATCGGCTTCATCAGTATTCTGCGCGACGCAACCGAGCGGCGCGACGCGGAGGAGAAGCTGGTTCAGGCCCGCGAACAGCTCGCGATGTCGCAGAAGATGGAGGCGATCGGCAAACTGACCGGCGGGATTGCGCACGACTTCAACAATCTGTTGATGATCATCGGAGGCAGCGCCCAGATCTTCACGCGCCTGCTTGATCCGAAACTGCCCAAAGCAATCGAAGCCATCCAGACCGCGGCCAAACGCGGCGAGAGCCTCACGCGCCAATTGCTGACCTTCTCTCGTCATCAGCATCTCAGCCCGACGGTCGTCGATCTGAACGCGTCCATCAAGAACATGCGGACGATGATCGAGAGCTCACTGCGCGGAAACATCGTCTACAACGAGAACGTCGGTGAGGGCATAGCGTCGGTCAAGGTGGACCTCGCCGAGCTGGAGCTCGCGATCGTCAACATCGCCGTCAATGCGCGCGATGCAATGCCGAGCGGCGGCACGTTCACCTTGTCCGTCCATGCGGTGACCGCGAACCAGGAGACCGGCGGCGATCGCCGCGCAAAGGCTTTCTTTGCCATCGCGCTTGGCGATACCGGCACCGGTATTCCGCCGAATCTTCTGTCCAAGATGTTCGATCCGTTCTTCACGACCAAGGAGGTCGGCAAGGGGACCGGGCTCGGCCTGTCCCAAGTCTATGGCTTCGCGCATCAGGCTGGCGGAACGGTGACGGCGGACAGCAAGGTTGGTCAGGGAACGACGATTACAATCTATTTGCCGTCCTGCGCAGACGAGCAGACCGCCAGCAAAGACCTCGCCGCCGCCAGAGCAAGGCCGAGACAGCCGCAGCGGCAGACGGTTCTCGTTGTCGACGATAGCCCCGAAGTGGCTGACGTCACATCCTCGCTGTTCGAGCATCTGGGCTATGAAACGATCTATCGGGATTCGGCCGAAGCGGCGTTGAAACTGCTCGATGCCGGCACCAGGATCGATCTCGTCTTCAGCGATATCGTCATGCCAGGAACCATCGATGGCGTCGGGCTCGCGAGAGAAGTGCGGTCACGCTACCCGGGTTTGCCGATCGCCCTGACAACCGGTTACAGCGATGCCGCAAATGCAGCACCGCCGAGCCTGAAGATCCTCCGCAAGCCGTTCGACACCGAGGCACTCAGGGATTTCATCCAGGATCTTGCGCCCCCGAGATCAGCGCGATCATCCGTCGTACCTCTAGCATCAAACACGACCGACGCTTTGCGCAGACATTGACGCCCTCGGCTAAGCACCGGATCGCGTCGCGAAAATGCGGAACCTTGACCACCGGCGAAGCTGTACATTCGGTGTCGTCCTGGCGAAGGCCAGGACCCATTACCCCCGCGGCTGATGATTGCGCGAAGCTGGGGCCGCGACCCCTTTCCCAACAAACGCCTGTGGTTATGGGTCCTGGCTTTCGCCAGGACGACGGGAAGACTGCTGGCGGCGCCCCGGCATGAGCATTTGCCGGGCCCCAAGCCGTTGACCCCATGGGCGTTTTTGTGGCCTAGTCCGCCGTCCCCGGATGGGACCCGAAAATCACCGAAAACCCTGCGATTTCATGACCGCCGAACGCTACAACGCCCGTGAATCCGAACCCCGCTGGCAAGCCATCTGGGACGAAAAGGCGATCTTTGCCTCCAAGAACGACGATAAGCGGCCGAAATATTACGTGCTCGAGATGTTCCCCTATCCGTCGGGGCGCATCCATATCGGCCATGTCCGCAATTACACGCTCGGCGACGTGCTGGCCCGCTTCATGCGCGCCAAGGGTTTCAACGTGCTGCACCCGATGGGCTGGGATGCGTTCGGCCTGCCGGCCGAGAACGCCGCGATCGAGCGCAAGGTGGCGCCGAAGGCCTGGACCTACGACAACATCGCCGCGATGAAGAAGCAGCTGCGGTCGATCGGGCTGTCGCTCGACTGGTCCCGCGAGTTCGCGACCTGCGACCCCAGCTACTACAAGCATCAGCAGAAGATGTTCCTGGACATGCTGGCTGCCGGCCTCGCCGAACGCGAGAAGCGCAAGCTGAACTGGGACCCGGTCGACATGACCGTGCTCGCCAACGAGCAGGTGATCGACGGCCGCGGCTGGCGTTCGGGCGCCGTTGTCGAACAACGGGAAATGAGCCAGTGGGTCTTCAAGATCACGAAGTACGCGCAGGAGCTGCTGGACGCGCTGGATGGTCTCGACCGCTGGCCCGACAAGGTGCGGCTGATGCAGCGCAACTGGATCGGCCGCTCCGAGGGCCTCTTGATCCGCTTCGCGCTGGATCCGGCAACCACGCCGGCCGGTGAGAGCGAGCTGAAGATCTTCACCACACGGCCGGACACGCTGTTCGGCGCAAAATTCATGGCGATCTCGGCGGATCATCCGCTGGCGCAGGCCGCTGCCGCGAAGAATCCTGATCTCGCCGCGTTCATTGCCGACATCAAGAAGATCGGCACCGCGCAGTCGATCATCGACACCGCCGAGAAGCAGGGCTTCGACACCGGCATCAAGGCGGTGCATCCGTTCGATCCGAGCTGGAAGCTGCCGGTCTATGTCGCGAATTTCGTGCTGATGGAATACGGCACCGGCGCGATCTTCGGCTGCCCCGCGCACGACCAGCGCGACCTCGACTTCGTCAACAAGTACAATCTCGGCAACGTCCCGGTGGTCTGCCCTGAAGGGCAGGACCCGAAGACCTTTGTCATCACCGACACCGCCTATGACGGCGACGGCCGCATGATCAATTCGCGCTTCCTCGACGGCATGACCATCGAAGCTGCCAAGGAAGACGTTGCGAAACGGCTGGAGAGCGAAGTCCGCGGCAACGCGCCGGTCGGCGAGCGTCAGGTCAATTTCCGCCTGCGCGACTGGGGCATTTCGCGCCAGCGTTATTGGGGCTGCCCGATCCCGGTGATCCATTGCCCCAAATGCGACGTGGTGCCGGTGCCGGACGATCAGTTGCCGGTGACACTGCCGGAGGACGTCTCCTTCGACAGACCGGGCAACGCGCTCGACCATCACCCGACCTGGAAGCACGTCAACTGCCCGAAGTGCGGCGGCAAGGCGGTGCGCGAGACCGACACGATGGACACCTTCGTGGACTCGTCCTGGTACTTCGCGCGCTTCACCGATCCGTGGAACGAGACCGCGCCGACCACGCCGGCGATCGCCAACCGGATGATGCCGGTCGACCAGTACATCGGCGGCGTCGAGCACGCGATCCTGCATCTGCTCTACAGCCGCTTCTTCACCCGCGCGATGAAGGCCACCGGCCACATCGACATGTCGGAGCCGTTCGCCGGCATGTTCACCCAGGGCATGGTGGTGCACGAGACCTACCAGAAGGCCGACGGCAGCTGGGTCACCCCGGCCGAGGTGAAGATCGAGGTTGATGGTAACGCTCGCCGCGCGGTGCTGCTGGCGACCGGCGAAGACATCGAGATCGGCCCGATCGAGAAGATGTCTAAGTCGAAGAAGAACACCGTCGACCCCGACGACATCATCGCGAGCTACGGCGCCGACGTGGCGCGCTGGTTCATGCTGTCGGACTCGCCGCCGGACCGCGACGTGATCTGGAGCGACGAGCGGGTGCAGGGCGCCGCCCGCTTCGTGCAGCGGCTGTGGCGGCTGGTGAACGAATCGGCGGAGATCGCCAAGGCGGCGCCGGCGGCCCGGCCGGCTTCGTTCGGACCCGAGGCGCAGGCGCTGCGCAAGGCGGCCCATGGCGCGCTCGACAAGGTGTCGTCCGGGATCGAGCGGCTGCATTTCAACGTCTGCCTCGCCCATATCCGCGAATTCGCCAATGCGCTGGCCGAAGTGCTGGCCAAAGGCGACAAGCCGGCGCCGGATGTCTCTCCGGACGTTGCTTGGGCCGTCAAGGAGGCTGCGACGATCCTGGTCCAGCTGTTCTCGCCGATGATGCCGCATCTGGCCGAGGAGTGCTGGGTGGTTCTGGGCCGAACCGGGCTGGTTTCCGAGGCCGATTGGCCGCAAATCGAGCGCGATTTGCTGGTCGAAGACAGCGTGACCCTGGTCGTCCAGGTCAACGGTAAAAAACGAGGTGATGTCACCGTGCCACGCACCGCCCAAAATGCGGAGATAGAGGCTGCCGTTTTGGCGCTCGATGCGGTAAAAGCCGCCTTGGACGGCAAACCCGTCCGCAAGGTGATCGTGGTGCCCATGAGGATCGTCAATGTTGTCGGCTAGGATCAGGATCGCCGCCCGGTTTGTAGCCGTGGCCGCCTTGGCCGCGCTGACGGCCGGATGCTTCCAGCCGATGTATGCCGAGCGCACCCTCGACGGTTCGCCCGCGCTGCGCGAAAAGCTGATGGGCGTCGAGGTTCCGCCGGTCGACAAGCCGAATGCCTCCCGCGAGGCCCGGGTCGGCGTCGAGGTCCGCAATGCCCTCGCCTTCAAGCTCTACGGCACCGCCACTGGCATGCCGCCGACGCACCGGCTGGTGCTGCGCTTCACCACCAGCCGCTCCTCGCTGATGATCGACCCGGCCACCGCGCTGCCGAGCAGCGAGAACTATGGCGTCGACGCCCAGTTCAACCTGATCGAGATCGCCTCGAACAAGTCGGTCATGACCGGTACCACGTTCTCGCGCGTATCCTATGACATGCCGGGCTCCTACCAGCGCTTCGCTCGCACCCGCGCCCTGCGCGACGCAGAGGACCGCGCCGCGCACGAGATCGCCGACAATATCCAGACCCGGCTCGCCTCGTTCTTCTCCAGCGGGACCTGATCGACGCATTGGTCGCACTTCGCGGAAAAGAGATCGACAGCTTCCTCGCCCGGCCGGACGCCGGACGACCGATCATCCTGCTGTACGGCCCGGACTTAGGGCTGGTACGCGAGCGCGCCGACGCGTTGATGGCCTCCGCGGTCGACGATCCCAACGATCCGTTCTCGCTGGTGCGGCTCGATGGCGACGAACTCGCCGCCGAGCCGTCGCGGCTGGTCGATGAAGCGATGACGGTACCGCTGTTCGGCGGCCGCCGCGCCATCCGCGTCCGCGCCGGCTCGCGCAATTTCGCAAGCGGCGTCGAGACGCTGACCGAGACCGCCGCGCTGAAAGACTGCCGCATCGTGATCGAGGCCGGCGAGCTCCGGCCGGAATCGCCGCTGCGCAAGATCTGCGAGCGCGCCAAGAACGCGGTCGCGATCGGATGCTATCCCGACACCGAACGCGACCTGACCAAGTTGATCGAGGAAGAGCTCCGCGTATCCAACCTGCGGCTGGCGAGCGATGCGCGCGCGGTGCTGATGTCGCTGCTCGGCGGCGACCGCATGGCCTCGCGCAACGAGCTGCGCAAGCTCGCGCTGTTCGCGCACGGCAAGGGCGAGATCACGCTCGACGACGTCATGACCGTGGTCTCCGACGCCTCCGAGCTGAAGCTCGACCCGATCGTCGACGGCGCCTTCGCCGGCAATGCCGCGCTGGTGGAAAGCGAGTTCACGAAGGCGATGGTCGCCGGCACCTATCCCGGCGTGATCATCTCGGCTGCGCAGCGCCAGGCGGCGTGGCTGCACAAATCGGCGCTGGCGATCGCGGACGGCACGCCGGCATCCGCGGTGCTCGAAGGCGGATTTCCGCGGCTGCATTTCTCGCGCAAGCCCATGGTCGAGATCGCGCTGCGCAATTTCACCCCGCCGCGGCTGGTGACCATCATCGATCAGCTCGCGACCGCGGCGCTCGACATGCGCAAGCAGGCTTCGCTCGCCGCGGTGATCGGGCAGCGCGCGCTGCTCTCGATCGCGGCGAACGCGAAGCGGCGGGGATAGCCGGGACGTCGCAACCACCGTCATTGCGAGGAGCTCGCGACAAAATTGCGAAAGCAATTTTGCGCTGAAGCGACGAAGCAATCCATCGCTCCGCACATGCAGAGAAATGGATTGCTTCGCTTACGCCCGCAATGACGTGGAGAGATGTCGGATGAGCTAACCGCCCTCGAGCCGCCGCACCACTTCGTCGAGCTGCTCGAGGTTGCGGTAGTTGATCTGCACGGTGCCGCCGGGATCACGATGGCTGACGGTGACGGCGAGGCCGAGCGCATCGCTGACGCGCTTCTCCAGCGCCAGCGTATCGGCATCCTTGTCGACCTTGGCCGCGCTGCCAGAACGCGCCTTCTGCGGCTTGCGCTCCGGCACGCCCTCCTCATGCGCCAGCGCCTCGGCCTGGCGGACGTTGAGGCCCTCGGCAACGATGCGCTTGGCGGCAGCCAGCGGATCCGGCACGCCGATCAGCGCACGGGCGTGGCCGGCGGAGAGATCGCCCTTGGAGATCAGCGCCTGCACCTCGCTCGGCAATTTGGTCAGCCGCATCATGTTGGCGACATGGCTGCGGCTCTTGCCGACGATCTTGGCGATCTCTTCCTGGCTGCGTTTGAACTCGTCGGCGAGCGCGTGATAGCCCAGCGCCTCTTCCATCGCGTTGAGGTCTTCGCGCTGGACGTTCTCGATGATCATGATCTCGAGCGCGTCGGAATCGGAGACCTCGACCGGCACGATCGGCACTTCATGCAGACCGGCAAGCTGCGAGGCACGCCAGCGCCGTTCGCCGGCGATGATCTCGAAACGGTCCTGCGCGCCCTTGATCGCGCGCACCACGATCGGCTGGATCACGCCGCGCGCCTTGATCGAATCGGCAAGTTCGCCGAGCTCGGCATCGGCGAAGCTGCGCCGCGGATTGCGCGGGTTGGGTTTGAGGAATTCGATCGGCACCTTGCGCTGCGTGCGCGGCCGCTCGACATGCGCGGCCGCCTCGCCGCCGACGTCTCCGATCAGGCTTGCCAGCCCGCGCCCCAGTCGCGAACGCGCTTCATCGGCCATTGTTGCGAGCTCCCTTGGATTCACACGCAGTACTCCGAACTTCGATATCTGGATTGTAGGATGGGCAGAGCGCAGCGAAACCCATCATTCTCGTTCAGTGCCGCGATGGGTATCGCTTCGCTCCACCCATCCTACACATCGCCCTCAATGCGCGCGCAGCTCGCGCTCGCGCTGGATCACTTCGGTGGCAAGCTTGAGATACGCGTCGCTGCCGGCGCATTTGAGATCGTAAACCAGCACCGGCTTGCCGTAGGACGGCGCTTCCGAGATCCGCACGTTGCGTGGGATCATGGTGTCATAGACCTTGTTGCCCATGAACTGGCGCACGTCGGCAACCACCTGGTTGGAGAGGTTGTTGCGCGAGTCGAACATGGTCAGCACGATGCCGTGGATCGACAGGGTCGGATTGAGCGTCGAGCGCACCTGCTCCACCGTCTGCAGCAATTGCGACAGACCTTCGAGCGCGAAGAACTCGCATTGCAACGGCACCAGGATCGCGTCCGACGCGGCCATCGCATTGACGGTAAGCAGATTGAGCGAGGGCGGGCAGTCGATCAGCACGTAGGTGTAATCGGAGTCCGGCGAGACGTTGTTGTTCAATCCTGCGATCGCGTCGCGCAACCGGAAGGCACGGCCCGGCGTGGTGCCGAGCTCGAGCTCGAGACCGGAGAGATCCATGGTGGATGCCGCAATGTGCAGCCGCGGCACTGCGGTCGCGACTACGGCATCGCGCAGCGGCGCTTCGCCGATCAGCACGTCGTAGGTCGAGCAGCTGCGGTTGCGGCGATCGATGCCGAGACCGGTCGAGGCGTTGCCCTGCGGATCGAGATCGACGATCAGGACGCGCTCGCCAATCGCAGCGAGTGCGGTCCCAAGATTGATCGCTGTGGTGGTCTTGCCGACGCCCCCCTTCTGGTTGGCGAGCGACAGGATGCGCGGATGGCCCGGCGCTTGGAGCGCCTTATCCCCTTGATAAACCTCGTCCATCACAGTCATACCAAAATACCATTTGCTCTTGCGGAGTCCCCTAGCGCCGCTCGATTGACCCGAGTTCGACGATCCAGCCCTGTCCGCCGGTCCGGCTGGCGTGTAGCTTTGGCTCAATAGTCCAATATTTAGTGGCCTCGGTCAATTCGGCCTCTACATCTTGACCCTTCAAAAACAGCGCCTTGGCGCCCTTTTTGACCCACGGCTCCGCAAAGCCGATGAGTTGATGTAACGGAGCCAGCGCCCGTGCGGTGACGCAATCGATGGGCCCCGCGATTCTATCCACAGTATCCCCGATATCAGCCAGATGCACCGTCCCAGGCGACGCCGTGACGCGGACAGCCTCACGCAGGAACGCAGCTTTTTTGGCAATTCGCTCAACCAAGTGGATGGACGCGCCAGGCGTCTCAGCCAATGCACAGGCAAGCACGACGCCGGGGAAGCCGCCGCCGCTGCCGAGATCGACCCAGGACTTCGCCGTCGGCGCGAGACTCAGGAGCTGAAGCGAATCGGAGATGTGGCGGGTCCAGAGATTCGGCAGCGTGGACGGCGCGACGAGATTGGTCTTGGCCTGCCACTCCAGCAGGAGAGCGACGTAGCGATCGAGCCGGGCTTCCGTTTCACGTGAAACAGGAGTCAGCGCGAGTGCCGCGGCTTTGTCAGCTGCGGAGATTTCGAGGTCTGCGGAACGGGAAATTGAAGCCATTCTCTTGAATGCCAGGTTGGTGTTCGTCATTGCGAGCCAACGGGTCGCGCTTAGGCTCCCCGATGACAGGCTCCACGAAGCGATCCATCTCACAGCTCGCGCAGACATGGATTGCTTCGTCGCTTCGCTCCTCGCAGTGACGGCGTGAGGCCGCGCTGTTTCACGTGAAACGTCAGGCGCTGACCTTGGCCGATTTCCGTCGCGCCTCGCGTCGCAGATAGGCCGCCAGGATACCCAACGCCGCCGGCGTCATGCCGTCGATCCGGCCCGCCTGCCCGACTGTTCGCGGCTGCGCTTTCTGCAGCTTGGCGCGCGCTTCGTTCGAGAGACCGGGCACATCGGCGTAATCGACATCGGTCAGCACCAGGCCCTCGTCGCGCCGGAAGGCATCGACGTCCGCGGTCTGGCGCTTCAGATAGACATCGTATTTGGCGTCGATCTCAAGATGGACCGCGATCGCCGGGTCAATGGCCGACAGCTCCGGCCAGATCGCCTGGACCGCCGGCCACTCGATCTCCGGATAAGCCAGCAGCTCAAAGGCCGAGCGGCGATGGCCGTCGCGATTGAGCGAAAGCCCGTGCTTGGCGGCCTCGTTCGGTGTGATCGCCAGCGACTTCGCCAGTGTCTTGGCGGCGTCCAGGGCTGTCATCTTGGTCCTATGACGCTCCGCGCGCGCCATCCCGACGCATCCGAGCGCGATGCCCTTGTCGGTCAGCCGCTGGTCGGCGTTGTCAGCCCGCAGCGTCAGCCGGTATTCGGCGCGCGAGGTGAACATCCGATAGGGCTCGGTGATCCCCCGGGTCACGAGATCGTCGATCATCACGCCGAGATAGCCGTCCGCGCGGTCGAACACGATCGGGTCGGCGCCGCCGGCCGCCAGGGCGGCGTTGAGGCCGGCAACGATGCCCTGCCCCGCCGCCTCTTCGTATCCCGTGGTGCCGTTGATCTGGCCGGCCAGGAAAAGCCCACGCAGCCGCTTGGTCTGCAGGGTCGGATCGAGCTCCCGCGGATCGACATGATCGTATTCGATCGCATAGCCGGGCCGGACCATCTTCACCCGCTCGAGGCCGGGGATGCTGGCGAGGATCGCGAGCTGGACCTCTTCCGGCAGCGAGGTCGAGATGCCGTTGGGATAGACCGTGTCGTCGTCGAGTCCTTCCGGCTCCAGGAAGATCTGATGGCCGTCGCGATCACCGAAACGGACGATCTTGTCCTCGATCGAGGGACAATAGCGCGGTCCGGAGCTCTTGATCTGGCCGGAATACATCGGTGAGCGGTGCACATTGGCCCGGATCACGTCATGGGTCGCCGGCGTGGTCCGGGTGATGCCGCACTGGATCTGCGCGGTCGTGATCCGGTCGGTCATGACCGAAAACGGCTCCGGCGGATCGTCTCCGGGCTGCATTTCGACCGCCGACCAGTCGATCGTGGTGCCGTCGAGGCGCGGCGGAGTCCCCGTCTTGAGCCGGCCGAGCACGAAGCCTGCCCGCTCGAACGACGCGGACAGACCCATGGCCGGCGCCTCACCGACCCGGCCCGCCGGCCAATTCTTCTCGCCGAGATGGATCAGACCGCGCAGGAAGGTGCCGGTCGTGATCACAACCGCACCCGCGGACAGCTGCCGGCCGTCGCCCAGGCGAATGCCGGTGACGCGCCCCTCGACGACGATCAGCTCGTCCGCCTCGCCCTCGATGACACTGAGGTTCGCGGTCTCGGTGATCGCGGCCTGCATCGCGGCCGCATATAGCTTGCGGTCGGCCTGGGCCCGCGGACCACGGACGGCGGGACCCTTGCGGCGATTGAGCATCCGGAACTGGATGCCGCCGGCATCGGCGACCCGGCCCATCAGACCATCGAGCGCATCGACCTCGCGCACCAGATGACCCTTGCCGAGCCCGCCGATAGCGGGATTGCAGGACATCGCGCCGATGGTCGCGAAACGATGCGTCACCAGGGCCGTCTGCGCGCCCATCCGGGCAGCCGCGCTCGCGGCCTCGCAGCCGGCATGGCCGCCGCCGATGACGATGACGTCGAATGAGTCTGCCCTGGAAGTCATGGCGGGACTTCTATCGCGGAGTGATGAAAGCCGGAAGAACGAAGTTGAGATCGGCTATCTGAGACCCGACCATCTGAGCGAAATATGGATTGATCCGGATCGCTCGCAATGACGAGCTCGAGCTGTTTCACGTGAAACAAGCGCGGTCACGTGAAGCCCAATGTTTCACGTGAAACGCGGGAGGCGAGTTAACCAATCCGAAACCATGTTTAACGTGAAACAAACCGGCCTCAGCTACTTCCCGACGCAGAACTCTCGGAAGATGACGTCCAGGATGTCCTCGACGTCGACCCGGCCGAGCAACCGACCGAGCGAATGGGCCGCCCTGCGAAGTTCCTCCGCTGCGAGCTCCTCGCCCTGCCCGACCACGTCGATGCTGCGCTGGAGCGAGTCGACAGTCTCCTGGAGCAACCCACGCTGCCTGGTCCGGCTGATCAGACCGCCTTCGCTGCTTCCAAAATAGTCGTGCGCGAAACCGACCAGTGCGGCGATCAGCTCGGACAGCCCATCGCCACGAGCGGCCGAGATCCTAAACTCGGGCTGACTGCCTCGCTCACCCGGCGGGGTCCTGACCAAGTCGATCTTGTTTCGCACCAGCCAGGTTGGCACCCCGCCGCTATGCCCGGCCTTGGCGTTGCCATTGTCGGCCAGCCACAGCACGAGGTCGGCTTCCGCAGCGCGGGCCCGGGCGCGGCGGACACCCTCCTGCTCGACCGGGTCGTTGGTTTCTCGGATCCCGGCGGTATCGATGACGGTGACGGGATAGCCGTCGAGATCAAGCTGCACCTCGATCACGTCGCGCGTTGTGCCGGCATGCGGTGAAACGATCGCGACCTCACGCTTGGCCAACTGATTGATCAGGGTCGATTTGCCGACATTCGGCGGACCGGCGATTGCAACCACCAGGCCGTCCCGCAGCCGTTCACTTTGGCCCTGCCCGGCAAGCACTTGCATGATCTCATCGTGCAGCGCCCGGATCCGCTCAAGCGCCGGTGCGATCAGTTCCGCGGGGACATCGCCCTCGTCCGAGAAATCAATGCCGGCCTCGATCAGCGCCGACGCCGCGATGATCCGCTCGCGCCAGTCGCGCGCGCGATCGCCGAGCAGCCCCTTCAGCTGCCGCAACGCCTGCCGCCGCTGGCGGTCGGTGTCGGCATGGATCAGATCGTCGAGACCTTCCGCTTCGGTCAGATCAAGCTTGCCGTTCTCGAAGGCCCGCCGCGTGAACTCACCGGGCTCAGCGGGTCGAACATGGTCGAATGCCGCGATGGCTTCGAATATCGCCGACAGCACTGCGCGTCCGCCATGGACATGAAATTCGGCGACGTCCTCGCCGGTCGCACTTGCCGGGCCAGGGAACCAGAGCACGACCGCATCGTCGATCGGTTGGCCGTCCGAATCGCGAAGCAGCGCCCGGGTCGCCATCCGCGGCGCCGGCCTCTTGCCCGCCAATCCCCCAATGACCGACGCGCCCATTGGGCCAGACAGCCTGACAATGGCGATCGCGCTCGGCGGCCGTCCGGAGGATAGAGCGAAGATCGTCTGGTCGCGCGGATGCATCGCTTATTTCTTCCCAAGCCAATCGGCAAAGGCAATGCCGCTCTCATTTCGCACGCAATATTGCAAAATGCTGCAATGCAATATGATCGAGAATCGTTGCAGCCGCCGCGCAGCAATTTTGCTGCGGCTCATCCGGCCCACCCCAGAAGTCTATATCTTAAATATAAACAATATCAGTAGCTTATATGAATATTCGGCGTACCGGCGGAGCTCGATTTATGCTGCAACTTGGTGCAGCAAATCCGCAGCATGAAAAAAGGCGCCCCGTTTTGCGGAGCGCCCTGTTCTCTTCGGCTGCAGCCTCAGGTGTTCATGGAATCGAAGAATTCCGAATTGCTCTTCGTGTTCCGGAGCTTGTCGAGCAGGAAGTCGATCGCATCCATGGTGCCCATCGGATTGAGGATGCGGCGCAGGACGTACATCTTCTTCAGCACCTGCGGATCGGTGATCAGCTCCTCCTTGCGGGTGCCGGAGCGGGCGATGTCGATCGCCGGGAAGGTCCGCTTGTCCGAGACCTTGCGGTCGAGGATCAGTTCCGAGTTACCCGTTCCCTTGAATTCTTCGAAGATGACTTCGTCCATGCGGCTGCCGGTATCGACCAGCGCGGTCGCGATGATGGTCAGCGAACCGCCCTCCTCGATGTTGCGCGCGGCGCCGAAGAAGCGCTTCGGACGCTGCAGCGCGTTGGCATCGACACCACCGGTCAGCACCTTGCCGGATGACGGCACCACGGTGTTGTAGGCCCGGCCGAGGCGGGTGATCGAATCGAGCAGGATCACGACATCGCGGCCATGCTCGACCAGGCGCTTGGCCTTTTCGATCACCATCTCGGCGACCTGGACGTGGCGCACCGCGGGCTCGTCGAAGGTCGACGACACCACCTCGCCCTTCACCGAACGCTGCATGTCGGTGACTTCTTCCGGGCGTTCGTCGATCAGAAGCACGATCAGATAGCAGTCCGGATGATTGGCGGTGATCGAGTGCGCGATGTTCTGCATCAGCACCGTCTTGCCGGTGCGCGGCGGCGCCACGATCAGCGCGCGCTGGCCCTTGCCGATCGGCGCGACGATGTCGATCACGCGGGCCGACAGGTCCTTCTTGGTGGAATCCTCAAGCTCCATGCGGAAACGCTGATTGGGAAACAGCGGCGTGAGGTTGTCGAAATTGACCTTGTGCTTCGACTTTTCCGGGTCTTCGAAATTGAGCGTGTTGACCTTCAGCAGCGCGAAATAGCGTTCGCCTTCCTTCGGGCTGCGGATGTGGCCTTCGATCGTGTCGCCGGTGCGCAGGCCGAAACGGCGGATCTGCGACGGCGAAACGTAGATGTCATCGGGGCCCGGCAGATAGTTCGCGTCGGGCGAACGAAGGAAGCCGAAGCCGTCGGACAGCACCTCGACGACGCCCTCACCGATAATGTCGGTCTCGGCGATCGCCAGCTGCTTGAGAATTGCGAACATCAGCTCCTGCTTGCGCATGGTGCTGGCATTCTCGACCCCATTCTCTTCCGCGAAGGAGACGAGCTCGGCCGGCGTTTTCGATTTGAGGTCCTGGAGTTTGATTTCCCGCATCGGGGTCGTCCTGTGAGGAAGTAAGTAGGGAAGGGGTGCGAGGTGGCTTGGAAAAAGCGGACGCCAAAGGAAGGTCCGCAGGTCTCAGCCAGGAAAGTGCCGTTTGGGCTTTCAAACCTGATGCGGCGCCGGCCCGAAAAGAACCGAAACGCGACCACATCCGCCTGCGTGGGGTGGGATAAAACCTATATAGAAAATCGATCCGTCCTTCGCAAGAAGGACTGAAGCATGCTTCTTGGGCATCGCAATGTCTAGAACGGCTTCACGACCACCATGATCACGATCAGGATCATCAGAAGCGTCGGCACCTCATTGATAATGCGGTAGAATTTCTGGGTTCGCTGATTCCGGTCCGCGGCGAAGTCCTTCACGCAGCGAGACAAAAAGCCGTGGATACCCGACATGGCGAGCACCAACGCAAATTTGACGTGAAACCAGCCCGATAGGTACCAGTGTCCGGCCCAGGCCAGATAAAGCCCGGCAAGCCAGGTCACGATCATCGCGGGGTTGATGATCGCCCGCAAAAGCCGCCGTTCCATGACCTTGAAGGTCTCGGACTGCTTCGAGCCGGCCTCGGCCTCGCAATGATAGACGAACAGCCGCGGCAGATAGAGCATTCCGGCCATCCATGAGATGACGGCAATCACGTGCAGCGCCTTGATCCAGTCGTACAACATCGCAGCGATGCCTTTCAGGGAACAGCTCGGCGGGAAACAGCTCGGACAGCCTCGGCGTTGCGAACTAAGCTTTGCAAGCGAGGGACGGATACATATCCGCACACACGGCTCTCCTAAACCTAATTAATTTTAGAATCTAAGGTTTGAGTCTTAGTGGCGGTGAATTTGACTCATGCAATACGATCCAGCCGTTCTTGCGGGCTTGTTCACATCCCTCAACATTCAGGCCGGCGGCGGCCGTTATCCGGAATCTATCCCTCAACTCAATCTGTTGCGGACCTCTGTGGCCAGCTTATGAAGAGACAAATCCACACCGGTTCACTATCATCTGTGCGATGACGTCGACTTATCCTTTTCGGCGGTGCTGTGAAGAAGGGGACGAGATATACAGGGACCTGGCGGCGGACCCGGAATCTTCTCCTCGACCTCCACAGGGATTCACAGGATAGACAGGGGCTCTGGTGCCGACGACATCCAATTATTTCCACCTCCATCTGGTGTCGGACTCGACCGGCGAGACGCTGATCACCGTGGCGCGCGCGGTCGCCGCGCAGTACGCCAACGTCACCGCGGTCGAGCATGTCTATCCCCTGGTGCGTAGCCAGAAGCAGCTTGATCGCGTGCTCGACGAGATCGAGGAATCGCCCGGCATCGTGCTGTTCACGCTGCTGGAGAAGGACCTGGTCGGACGGCTCGAAGGCAAGTGCAGGGAGATCAACGTTCCGAGCCTGTCGATCATCGGGCCGGTGATGCAATTGTTCGAGGCGTATCTGGGTGCTGCGACGACCGGGCGGGTCGGCGCGCAGCACGTGCTCAACGCGGAATATTTCGCCCGCATCGATGCGCTGAACTTCACGATGATGCATGACGACGGTCAGCATGTCGAAGGCCTCGAGGAGGCCGATGTGGTGCTGGTCGGGGTGTCGCGTACCTCGAAGACGCCGACCTCGATCTATCTCGCCAACCGCGGCATCAGGACGGCAAACGTGCCGCTGGTGCCGGGCATTCCGCTGCCGCACCAGCTCGAGACCCTGAAGAAGCCGCTGGTGGTCAGCCTGCACGCGACGCCCGAGCGCCTGATCCAGGTCCGGCAGAACCGCCTGCTCACGATGGGCGACCGCGACAACGACACCTATATCGACAAGCAGTCGGTGGCGGACGAGGTCGCCTTTGCCCGGCGCCTGAGCGCGAAATTCAACTGGGCGCTGCTCGACGTGACGCGGCGTTCGATCGAGGAAACCGCCGCTGCCGTGATGAAGCTCTATAACGACCGCCAGCGCGCGCGGCCGTCGGAGTGATCGCCAAATCATGAGCATCTGGCGTGGTCCCCAGGAGCTGATCCTCGCGTCGCAGAGCCGTGCGCGACGGATGCTGCTCGAAAACGCCGGTCTCGCCTTCGAGGCGTTGCCGGCCGATATGGACGAACGCGCGGTGCAGAAGAATTCCGGCCTTTCGGCGCCGGGCGAGGTCGCGTCGCTGCTGGCGCGCGAGAAGGCGCTGTTCGTCTCGAGGCAGAAACCTGGTCAATATGTCGTCGGCGCCGATCAGACGCTGGCGCTGGGCGAACGGATGTTCAGCAAGCCTGCCGGCCGCGCGCAGGCAGCCGAACAGCTCGGTCAGTTGGCAGGCCGGACTCATGAACTGCATTCCGCTGTCTCGGTGGCGCGCGATGGAAAGATCCTGTTCGACGATGTGAGCGTCGCCCGGATGACGATGCGCCAGCTCGCTGCCGGCGAGATCGAGGCCTATCTCGACCAGGCCGGGGAGGCGGTGACGACCAGCGTCGGCGCCTACCAGCTCGAAGGGCTCGGCGTGCATCTGTTCGAGCGGATCGAAGGCGACCATTTCACCATTCTCGGCCTGCCGCTATTGTCGCTGCTCGCATTCCTGCGCCGCGAGAAGCTGCTCGCGGTGTGAAGGTGCCGAGGCCCGGCGACGGAGAGATGCTGAACCGATGCTGATTTTGGGACTGACCGGCTCGATCGGGATGGGGAAATCCACCACGGCCAAACTGTTCATCGAGGCCGGCGTGCCGGTCTACGACGCCGATGCGGCCGTGCATCAGCTCTATGAGGGCGAAGCCGCGCCGGTGATCGAGGCCGCGTTTCCCGGCACCACCGCCAACGGCAAGGTCGACCGCGCAAAGCTCTCGGCCCGCGTGGTGCAAGACCCGGTGGCGATCAAGCAGCTCGAGCAGATCGTGCATCCGATGCTCGGCGCATCGCGCCAGAAATTCTTCGCCGACGCGGAGGCGGCCGGCGCGCCGATCGTCGTCCTCGACATTCCGCTGCTGTTCGAGACCGGCGGCGAGAAACGGGTCGATGCCGTCGTCGTCGTCACCACCTCGCCGGAACTGCAACGCGAGCGCGTGCTGGCGCGCGGCACCATGGATGCCGCCAAGCTGGAGGCCATCATCGCAAAGCAGATGCCCGATGCCGAGAAGCGCAAGCGCGCCGATTTCATCGTGGATACCTCGCACGGACTTGATCCGGTGCGGGCGCGCATCCGCGACATTCTGGCCGAGGTTGTTAAGATGCCGCAGCGGCGGGCCTGATTCGCCCGCGTTTCGGATTACCTCACGTCATGCGCGAAATCGTTCTCGATACCGAAACCACTGGCCTCGATCCGCTGCGCGGCGACCGGCTGGTCGAAATCGGCTGCGTCGAGATATTCAACCGCATGCCGACGGGGCAGACCTACCACGTCTACATCAATCCCGAACGCGACATGCCGGCGGAAGCATTCGCTGTGCACGGGCTGTCGACCGAGTTCCTGGCCTCCAAGCCGCTGTTCACCGAAGTGGTCGACGAGTTCCTGGCCTTCATTGGCGATACGCCGCTGGTGATCCACAACGCCTCGTTCGACATCAGCTTCATCAACGCCGAGCTCGACCGCATCAAGCGCAAGGCGATTCCGAAGGACCGGCTGGTCGATACGCTGCTGCTGGCGCGGCGCAAGCATCCCGGCGTGTCGAACCGGCTCGACGATCTCTGCTCGCGTTATCAGATAGACAATTCCCGCCGCACCAAGCACGGCGCCTTGCTCGACGCCGAGCTGCTGGCCGAGGTCTATATCGACCTGATCGGGGCGCGGCAGTCGCAGCTCATCCTGGCATCGGAAGCATCGGACGCCCGCGCGGGCAGCCACAGTGATGCGCCGCGGCGGCAGCGCGAGATCCCGCTGGTCGCGCGGGTCAGCGAGGTCGACCGGGAAGCCCACCGAGCCTTTGTCGCCACCCTGGGCGACAAGCCGATCTGGAACGATTATTTGCCGCCGCCGGCAGCTGCTGAAGCCCCGGCGGCTTGAAATCTCTGGTTACATTGTGGGCTGTAACTCTTCGTCATTGCGAGGAGCGCAGCGACGAAGCAATCCATCTATCCCTTCTGGGCACAATGGATTGCTTCGCTGCGCTCGCAATGACGGGGGTAGGGTACCCGATCAGCTCGGCTTTGCGCCGGATGCGGCCTGGGCGGCGGCCTGCCGTTCCATGTTCTGACGGTAGAGACCGACGAAGTCGACGGGGTCGAGCAGCAAGGGCGGGAAGCCACCGTCGCGCACCGAGGTCGCGACGATCTCGCGGGCGAACGGGAACAGCAGCCGCGGGCACTCGATCATGACCAGCGGGTGCAGGTTCTCCTTCGGTACGTTCACGATCCGGAAGACGCCGGCATAGGCGAGGTCGAAGCTGAACATCACCTTGCCGCCGGTCTCGGCCTTGCCCTCGATCGAGAGGATCACCTCGTACTCGTTCTCGGAGAGGTTGTTGGCACCGACATTGATCTGGATGTTGATCGCCGGCTGCTGCTGCTGCTGTCCGAGCGAGGCCGGCGCGTTCGGGTTCTCGAACGACAGGTCCTTGGTGTACTGCGCCAGCACGTTGAGCTGGGGAGCGGCCTGTTCGACGGGGGCGCCGTTGCCATTGGTCATGAAATGTCTCCTGGAGCAGCGCTCGATGGACAGGATGTCCGACGGCACGCGTTGAGGTTTGGAAATGCCGATGCCGGCGAGTGGCTATCATAGGCCCGGCTCGGTCCACAAGGACGACGAGCGCGCACGCCGCGGGGCGTTGCGGCCAAATCTCCGGCGAAGGCTTGTGAGCACAGCTCCGCCCAATCTCTTAACGGCTTCCTAAATTATTGAAGATGCGCGATTTCCAGGCAGGAACGGGTTTCCCCCCGGGGTTAAAACGCGCTACACTTGCCCGTGCCAAAAAGCGCCATTGGCCGGGCATAGTTTCGTGCCTACATGCTGCGGACTTAATCGGTGATCTAATCTCTGCCGTTCCCGACCGGGAACGCTTTGATGTCCGGCCCGTTGCCGGCAGAGACCAGAAAGCGAATTCGACGTGGATATCTACACCATCATCTTCCTGGCGCTGGCCGTATTTATCTTCCTGCGCCTGCGCAGCGTTCTCGGACAGCGCACCGGAAGCGAGCGGCCGCCGTATGATCGTGCAGCACCCAACGTCCTGCAGCGCGGCCAGGACAACAACGTCGTGCCGATCCCGGGATCGGTGATCGATCAGCCGGCTCCGGCCGCACCCGCCGAACCGGTCGAGCCGACCGAACGCTGGAAGGGTATCGCCGAGCCCGGCACGGCGCTGGCGCAGGGTCTTGATACGGTCGCCGCCCAGGATTCCTCGTTCGATCCGCGGCATTTCCTCTCGGGCGCCCGCTCGGCCTATGAAATGATCGTGCTGGCCTTCGCCAATGGCGATCGCCGTGCGCTGCGCGACCTGCTGTCGACCGAGGTCTATGAAAGCTTCGAGGCCGCGATCAAGGACCGCGAGAAGCACGAGCAGAAGACCGAGACGCGGTTCGTCTCGATCGACAAGGCCGAGATCGTCAGCGCGGAGACGCGCGATCGCTCGACCCAGCTGACCGTCCGCTTCGTGTCGCAGATGATCTCGGTCACCCGCGACAAGGCGGGAACCATCGTCGACGGCAGCCCGGACAAGGTCGCCGACATCACCGACATCTGGACATTCGCCCGCGACTCGACTTCCCGCGATCCGAATTGGAAGCTGGTTGGCACTGGAAGCGCTCACTAGACATCTCAGCTACGGGCGCCTCGCGATCGCGTGTTGCGCGCTCGCGGTTGTGTGCTCCACCGCGGCGATCGCCGCGCGCTACAGGTCGAGCCGGCACCCGCCGCTCCGGCACGAGCAGTCCCACCCGATCCCCTATCCCGATCTGGAATTGCCGCTGCAGGTCAGCGGCAGCCAGTATGAGCCGCTCGCCTGGACCAATGTCGCCGGCTGGGGCGACGACGATCATCTCGCCGCCTACAAGGCGTTCCGCACGAGCTGCAAGCCGATCGCGGCCCAGCAGGGCGCGCCGGCGGAATCGAAAGCGCTCGGCAGCTCGCTGCGCGATCCCTGCCGGATCGCCAAGGGGCTCGAGCTCAGCGACGGCGTCAAGGCAAAGGAATTCTTCGAGCAGAACTTCGTGCCGCTGCGGATATCGCGGCTCGGGGAGGAGGCCGGCTTCGTCACCGGCTATTACGAGCCGGTGCTCGACGGCTCGAAGACGCAGACCGAGGTCTACAACGTTCCGGTCTACCGCCGCCCGTCCAACCTGTTCGTGCGCGGCAAGACGCAAGCCTCCGTCGGCCTGCCCAACAGCGGTCCGGTGTACCGCAAGATCGGCCGGCGCAAGCTCGTACCGTATTACGACCGCGCCCAGATCGAGGACGGTGCGATCGCCGGTCGCGGGCTCGAGATCGCCTGGCTCAAGAGCCAGACCGATCTCTTGTTCGCCCAGATCCAGGGTTCGGCGCGGATCAAGTTCGAGGACGGCACCACGCTGCGCATCAATTACGACGCGCATAATGGCTACCCCTATACGCCGGTCGGACGCGTCCTGATCGACCGCGGCATCATCCCGCGGGAGCAGATGTCGATGCAGAAGATCCGGGAGTGGATGGAGCAGAACCCCGAGGGTGCCAACGAGGTACGGCGGCAGAACCGCGCCTATGTGTTCTTCCGCGAGGTGCCGCTGTCGGACAAGGACGAAGCGGTCGGCGCGCAGGGCGTGCCGCTGACGCCCGGTCGCTCGATCGCGGTCGACAAGGCGCTGCATGTCTACGGCACGCCGTTCTTCATCGCCGGCCAGCTGCCGATCGAATCCGAGCTGTCGAAGACCCCGTTCCACCGGCTGATGATCGCGCAGGACACCGGATCGGCGATCGTCGGCCCGGCGCGCGCCGATCTCTATTTCGGCGCCGGCGCCGACGCCGGAAAGGTCTCGGGCCGGCTGCGGCACAATATGCAGTTCGTGATGCTGGTCCCGAAAGGTCTCGATCCCGTCGCGCGCGGCCGCAAGCTGCCGATCCCCGACGAGCGGCCGTCGGCCAAAATTGCGAAGCTGTTTCCGCAGACCGATCCGCAGAAGGACAAGCCGGCGGCGAAACCTGCTGACGCGCCGACGGGGACCATCGCCAAGGCCGGCAGCAAGGACGCGGCCAACAGCGCCGCCAGGAGCCCGGCGGCGAAGGACGCCGCGCCCGCCGCTGCTCCAACAACAACCCCTGTCGCGCAGGCCGCGCCTGTGGCAGAACCAGTGCCGTTGCCGGTCGCCCGGCCTGACATTCCGCAGCAACCGGAGAAGCGGCGCACCAGGCGCTATCGCCATCACCGCGAGCAATGAAACGACCCGCGCCGATCCCCGACCTGTCCGCTCCGTCGCGGCGCAAACGCGCGCTGAGCGAGGAGGAACGTGCGCTCTGGGAGAGCGTCGCGAAACAGGTCAAGCCGCTGCGCAAGCGACCCGCCGCACCGAAGGCCCACGCCGTCGCGGCTGATCCCGCCAGCCATCACGCCGCGGCCAAGCCGATTCCGGTCAAGCCAACGGCACCTGCAAAGGCCGTGTCGACACCGCGCCCACAGCCGCCGCTGGCGCCGATCGGCCGCCGCGATCGCGCGAAACTGTCGCGCGGCAGGCAGGAGATCGATGCGCGGCTCGATCTGCATGGCATGACCCAGATGCGCGCGCATCGCGTGTTGTTCGCCTTCCTGCAGCGCGCGCACTCCGAGGGGCTCACCTTCGTGCTCGTCATCACCGGCAAGGGCAAGGTCGGTGGTCTCGAGTCCGAACGCGGCGTGCTGCGCCGCCAGGTGCCGGAATGGCTCAGCCTGCCGGAATTCCGCTCGCTGGTGGTCGGCTTCGAGGAAGCGCATATCGGACATGGCGGCGAGGGCGCGCTCTATGTGCGGGTTAGGCGCGCGCGCTGAGCATGATCCGGAAGATCAGAATGGACGCACGATCCCGACGCGCGGGATCAGCGTGATGATCCAGCCGAGAATTGTCGTCTTGCGATCGTCCGCCGCGATCATCGGCACGTCCTTCGACGCCGGCAGCATCTTCACGGCGTGCAGCATCAGGAACATGCAGACCGCCCAGTTCGAGATCCAGCGCGAATAGTCGAACACGGTCACGAACATCACGACATAGCCGGCGCTTATCATGACGAGCGCGGCGAGCACGATGCGGCGATGCAGTTTGCTGGCTAGCGCTTCGATCAACCGCGAGAAATAGCGCCACAGCGGCGCATGCAGCCAGATCAGCAGCGCGAACACCGGAATGCCGAGGATATTCGAGGGCATCCGCGCCCAGGTGTCGGCGAACTCCTTCGACAGCGGCTGGTACCAGATGTAGCCGAACTGCAGCAGATCGGTCCGCGATGGATCGGCCATCCGGCTTTGCAGGTGGCGGAGGAATTCGTCATAGGGCACGTCGACGGTGCCTTCGAATTGCGCGACCAGGAACAGGATGCCGACCGCGGCGAGCGCTACAAGCCCGACGGCGATGTTTCGCGGCGTCGTGCCCTGCATCAGATAGAAGCGCAGCACCACGATCGCTGCGATCGCTGGCACATACATCAGGACGAAGATGTGATGAACCAGGATCAGCACGATCGAGAACAGCGCTGCAATCAGCACGTACAGGACCGAGCGCGCCGGGATCAGCAGCAGCACGATCGTCAGCGCACAGCCATAGATGTCGAAATGGCCGAGCGTGTGCATGAAGTTCTTCAGGAAGAACGGCGACCCGGCGATGAACACGAACAGCGGCTGATGCGCGTCGTCGAAGCCAAATGTGCGGTGAAAGAGTTTGAGGAACAGTCCAAGCGTCAACAGCCAGATCGCGCCGGCCAGCGCGAACACCAACCACACCGGCACCTTGTCGGTGAACAGCGACACGATCGCCCCGACCAGCGCGCGCTTGGTGAAGCCGTAGTGATAGTCGACCAGCAAGTGGATGTAGGGGACGAAGGGCGGCAGCGCGATCTTGTGCAGGAACACCCCGACCAGCACGGCCGCGTTGACGGCCAGCATCAGGCGCCAGGGGTTTTGCGTCACCCACAGATTCATTGATCGCCCACTCTCGTCGTCCCGGCGAAGGCCGGGACCCATAACCACCGATGGTAGTTTTAGAAGGAATGTCGGCCCGAGTCTTGGTCACTGCTGACTTCGGGGGTTATGGGCCCCGGCCTTCGCCGGGGCGACGAGAGGCTGCAACCGCCTACAAAATAAACCGGCTGAGATCGGCGTTCTTCGCGAGATCGCCGACGTGCTTGGTCACGTAGTCGGCGTCGACCTGGATGGTCTCGCCGTGGCGATCCGGGGCGGTGAAGGAGATCTCGTCGAGCACCCGCTCCATCACGGTCTGCAGCCGCCGCGCGCCGATATTCTCGACCGTGGAATTGACCGCCACCGCGACGTCGGCAAGCGCGTCGATCGCGCCGTCGGTGATGTCGAGCGTCACGCCCTCGGTCTTCATCAGCGCGACGTATTGCTTGATCAGCGAGGCCTCCGGCTCGGTCAGGATCCGGCGCATGTCGTCGCGGGTCAGCGCCTGCAGCTCGACGCGGATCGGCAGGCGGCCCTGCAGCTCCGGCAGCAGGTCCGACGGCTTGGCGATGTGGAAGGCGCCGGATGCAATGAACAGGATGTGGTCGGTCTTGACCGCGCCGTGCTTGGTCGAGACCGTGGTGCCCTCGATCAGCGGCAGCAGATCGCGCTGCACGCCCTCGCGCGAGACGTCGCCGCCGGCGCGGTTCTCGCGCACGCAGATCTTGTCGATCTCGTCGAGGAACACGATGCCGTTGTTCTCGACCGCGTTGATCGCCTCCTGCACCAGCTGGTCGGTGTCGAGCAGCTTGTCGGATTCCTCGTTGACGAGAATCTCGTGCGAGCCTTCCACGGTCAGGCGGCGGGTCTTGCTGCGTCCGCCCATCTTGCCGAAGATGTCGCCGAGCGAGATCGCGCCCATCTGGGCGCCGGGCATGCCGGGGATCTCGAACATCGGCATGCCGCTGCCCGACGACTGGGTCTCGATCTCGATTTCCTTGTCGTTGAGTTCGCCGGCGCGCAGCTTCTTGCGAAACGATTCACGCGTTGCCGGGCTCGATCCCGGGCCGACCAGCGCATCCAGCACGCGCTCCTCGGCGGCGAGCTGGGCGCGGGCCTGGACGTCCTTGCGCTTGCGCTCGCGGGTCTGCGCGATCGCAACCTCGACCAGGTCGCGGACGATCTGCTCGACGTCGCGGCCGACATAGCCGACCTCGGTGAACTTGGTGGCCTCGACCTTGAGGAACGGTGCGGCCGCGAGCTTGGCCAGCCGCCGCGCGATCTCGGTCTTGCCGACGCCGGTCGGCCCGATCATCAGGATGTTCTTGGGCAGAACTTCCTCGCGCAGGGAGCCGGCAAGCTGCAGCCGCCGCCAGCGGTTGCGCAGCGCGATCGACACCGCACGCTTGGCGTCGGCCTGGCCGACGATGAAACGGTCAAGTTCAGAAACGATTTCGCGGGGGGAGAAGTCGGTCATTGGCTCTAGCTAGGTTGAAACAACTGTCTCGGCAAGCGCCGTTCCGCGCCTGTTGTTTGAGCATGATCTTTTCGGAAAACCGCTTCGCACTTTTCCGGCTCATGCTTTGGTTCATTTGTCGCGGACCATCAATAGCGCCGGCCCGTCAGGCGTCTCGACCATGCCGGCTTCCTGGAAGCCGGCCTTCGCATAGGCGCGCACGGCGCGGGCATTGACCGGATTGGGATCGGCGACGATGCGCGGCGCGCCCCGTGCCAGCCGTTCCTCGACAAAGGCGCGGATCAGCGCCGAGCCGTGGCCACCGGCCATCATATCCGGTTCGCCGATGAAGAGATCGATGCCGCGGGTGCCCACAGGTTGCACGCCGAGGCCGCAATTCCATTCCGTCAGGTCGTAGCACTGCAGGTAACCAAAATCGTTGCCCTCGGCGGCGACGATGAACTGGTCCATCGCCGGCTCGCCGAGGTCGCCGCTGACCAGCGCGTATTGCTCAGCCGGATCGCCCCACCACTCCCGGACATGCGGATGCGCCAGCCACAGCTTGATCAGTGGCAGGTCGGCCGTCGTCATCGGGCGGAAATGATAGCGGCCGGCCATGCTCAGCCGCCGATCGTCTCGATCGTCACGTTGCGGTTGGTGTAGACGCAGATATCGGCGGCGATATCCAGCGCGCGGCGGACGATGGTCTCGGCGTCCTTCTCGGTATCGACCAGCGCACGGGCTGCGGCGAGGGCATAATTGCCGCCGGAGCCGATCGCCATGACGCCGGATTCCGGCTCCAACACGTCGCCGGTGCCGGTCAGCACCAGGGAGACGTCCTTGTCGGCCACGATCATCATGGCCTCGAGCCGGCGCAGATAGCGGTCGGTCCGCCAGTCCTTGGCGAGCTCGACGGCTGCCCGGGTCAGTTGCCCCGGATATTGCTCCAGCTTGCTTTCCAGCCGCTCGAACAGGGTGAAGGCGTCGGCGGTGGCGCCGGCAAAGCCGCCGATCACGTCGCCCTTGCCGATCCGGCGAACCTTCTTGGCGTTGGCCTTGATCACGGTCTGGCCGATCGAGACCTGCCCGTCGCCGCCGATCACCACCTTGCCGCCCTTGCGGACGGTGCAGATCGTGGTGCCATGCCAGACCGGCAGCTCGTTTTGGGATGCTTGCATAGGTTACCTCTCTCGGGGGCAGATTTAGGTGGTCTGCAAGAGGGTTACAATCGGCCGATTTGGCGCGGAATCTCGGTCACCATAGGCCGAAGTTGGGCACTTTTGGCGTCATCCCGCAGTAGCGAAGGTGACATCAGCCTGTTAAAAGACCGGCGTTTTCGGCACGGGAAAGCTCAATCTTCATGCGCACGGCAACCATCAAGCGCAAGACCAAGGAGACCGACATCGAGGTGACGGTCAACCTCGACGGGGCAGGCGTATCCACGGTTTCGACCGGGATCGGCTTCTTCGACCATATGCTCGACCTCCTCGCCCGGCATTCGCGCATCGACATCACCGTGAAGGCGGATGGCGATCTCCATGTCGATTACCACCACACCACGGAAGACGTCGGAATCGCGCTCGGCCAGGCCGTCAAGCAGGCGCTCGGCAACATGGCCGGCATCACCCGCTACGCCTCGATCCACATGCCGATGGACGAGACGCTGTCGCGCGTCGTGATCGACATTTCCGGCCGCCCGGTGCTCGTGTTCAAGGTCGAGTTCCCGCGCGACAAGATCGGGGAGTTCGACACCGAGCTGGTGCGCGAGTGGTTCAACGCCTTCGCGATGAACGCCGGCGTGACTCTGCACGTCGAGACCCTATATGGCGAGAACAGCCATCATATCTCCGAGTCCTGTTTCAAGGGTTTGGCGAGGGCGCTCCGGACCGCGGTTGCGATCGATCCGCGCGCCCAGGGCGAAGTGCCCTCGACAAAGGGTCAGCTCGGCGGCTGATCCGCGGGAGCATGAATCCGGGCACGGTGCCACCGGTTTTCCCGGAGATCATGCGGCAAGTAAGAGTCCATCCTCGGCGGAGCGTTCGATGCCGGTCTATACAGTGCATGCCCCCGTGGCCCACGGCGCCGATCTCGCGGTGACCGACAAATTCGTCTTCGTGCGCGACGGCTTCCATGTCTGGGCCGCCGTCGCGGGTGCGCTCTGGCTGGCCTGGAACAGGCTCTGGCTGGCGCTGATCGGCTGGATCGTCCTTACCTTCGCGATCGATTATGCGCTGGCCAAGCTCGGGATCGGCCGCGGCGCGATCGTGCTCGTCGATCTGGTGTTGATGGTGCTGATCGGGCTGGAGGCCGCAACGTTGCAACGCTGGACGCTGTCGCGGCGCAAATGGCGCCAGCTCGACATCGTGCTCGCCGACAATGTCGATGCCGCCGAACGCCGCTTCTTCGAGCGCTGGACCGCGCGGCATCGCGGCGTCGTCAACGACCAGCGCGCGGTCGATCGCGGCGGCCCGCCGCCGACCCGGGATGTTCCGGGTCAATCATTCTCAAAACCCCCGCCGATGCCGCAGGGCGGCATCATCGGATTGTTTCCAGAGCCAGGAGGATCACGATGACCGTCGCAATCATCGATTACGGCTCCGGCAATCTGCATTCGGCGGCGAAGGCCTTCGAGCGCGCCGCGCGCAGCATGGAGGATCCGCAAGCCATCAAGGTGACGCGCGATCCCGACGCGGTGTATCGCGCCGATCGGATCGTGCTGCCCGGTGTCGGCGCGTTCGCCGATTGCCGCCGCGGCGTCGACGCGGTCGACGGCATGCTGGAAGCGCTGACCGAGGCGGTGCGGGTCAAGGCGCGGCCGTTCTTCGGCATCTGCGTCGGCATGCAGCTGATGGCGACGCGCGGCAAGGAGCACGTGATCACCGAAGGCTTCAACTGGATCGGCGGCGATGTCGTCAAGATCGAGCCGCGCGACGAGAACCTGAAGGTCCCGCACATGGGCTGGAATACGCTCGACATGGTGCGCGAGCACCCGGTGCTGGAGCGGCTGCCGCTCGGGCCGAAGGGGCGCCACGCCTATTTCGTGCACTCCTACCACCTCAACGCCGCCAACGAGGCGGACGTGCTGGCGCGCGCCGACTATGGCGGGCCGGTGACCGCGATCGTCGGCAAGGACACCGCGATCGGCACCCAGTTTCACCCCGAGAAGAGCCAGCGCTTCGGCCTCGCTCTGATCTCCAATTTCTTGAAGTGGAAGCCGTGATTCTCTTTCCAGCGGTTGATCTGAAGAACGGCCAGTGCGTGCGCCTGGAGCAGGGCGACATGGCGCGCGCCACCGTGTTCAATCTCGATCCGGCGGCGCAGGCTGCAAGCTTCGCCGCGCAGGGCTTCGAATATCTCCATGTCGTCGATCTCGACGGCGCGTTTGCCGGCAAGCCGATGAATGCCCATGCGGTGGAGGCGATGCTGAAGGCGGTCACTATGCCGGTGCAGCTCGGCGGCGGCATCCGCGACCTCACAACCATCGAGGCCTGGCTCGACAAGGGCATTACGCGCGTCATCATCGGCACGGCCGCGGTGCGCGATCCCGAGCTCGTGAAGGGCGCAGCGAGAAAATTCCCCGGCCGCGTGGCGGTGGGCCTCGACGCGCGCGACGGCAAGGTCGCGGTCGAAGGCTGGGCCGAGACCTCGCATGTCACCGCGCTCGAGATCGCGCAGCGTTTCGAGGATGCCGGCGTTGCCGCGATCATCTTCACCGACATCGCGCGTGACGGGCTGCTTAAGGGCCTCAACCTCGATGCGACCATTGCGCTCGCCGACCGCATCTCGATCCCGGTGATCGCCTCCGGCGGCTTCGCCTCGATCGACGACGTCAAGGCGCTGCTTGAGCCTCGTGCCAAAAAACTCGCCGGCGCCATCGTCGGCCGCGCGCTCTATGATGGACGACTTGATCCCGCCGCCGCGCTTCAACTGATCCGTTCCGCGGTCTAGGAGACTGCCATGTTCAAGGTTCGCGTGATCCCCTGCCTCGACGTCAAGGACGGGCGCGTGGTCAAGGGCGTCAACTTCGTCGACCTGCGCGACGCCGGCGATCCGGTCGAGGCCGCGATCGCCTATGACGCCGCCGGCGCCGACGAGCTGACCTTCCTCGACATCACCGCCACCCATGAAAACCGCGGCATCATGCTGGACGTGGTGCGGCGGACGGCGGAGGCCTGCTTCATGCCGCTGACCGTCGGCGGCGGCGTCCGCACCGTCGACGACATCAAGACCCTGCTGCGATATGGCGCCGACAAGGTCTCGATCAATTCGGCGGCGGTCAGCCGCCGCGAGTTCGTCAAGGAAGCCGCCGAGAAGTTCGGCGAGCAATGCATCGTGGTTGCGATCGACGCCAAACGGGTCAAGCGCGCCGGCGGCTCCGACCGCTGGGAGATCTTCACCCATGGTGGGCGTAATGCCACCGGGATCGATGCCATCGAATATGCCCAGGAGGTCGTAGCCCTCGGCGCCGGCGAAATCCTGCTGACCTCGATGGACCGCGACGGCACGCGACAGGGCTTTGATCTGCCGCTGACCCGGGCGATCGCGGACAGTGTCCCCGTACCGGTCGTCGCGTCCGGCGGCGTCGGCAATCTCGATCATCTCGTCGATGGCGTCCGCGAGGGTCACGCCACCGGTGTGCTGGCCGCGTCGATCTTCCACTTCGGGGAATTCACCATCCGCCAGGCCAAGGATCACATGGTGCGCGCCGGCCTGCCGATGCGGCTCGATCCCTAGCGCGTGGCTCGGAAACACAGTGATCTGGGACTCCTTGTCACAAAAATGCTAAGTCCCCAGTTAGGGATGGCACCTTGGCGGTGCCGATGCGCATGCTTGAGTTGAGTTGATGTCGCGTTTCACGGTCCACGATCTGGCCGCCACCATCGACGCCCGCGCTGCATCGGGCGGCGAGGCGTCCTATACCCGCAAGCTGCTCGACAAGGGCGCGGAGCACTGCGCCAAGAAACTGGGCGAGGAAGCGGTCGAGACCGTGATCGCCGCAGTCGAGAATGACCGCGATCATCTCATCGCGGAAAGTGCCGATCTGGTGTTTCACCTGCTGGTTCTCCTGAAATCACGCGGCGTGAAGCTGGAGGATGTCGAGGCTGCGCTGGAGAAGCGCACCGCGATGTCCGGACTGGAAGAGAAGGCATCGCGCAAGCGCGATTGATCACGGGAGGGCCTCATGGACATCCGGGCACCAGATCAACAGTACAACCCCTACCGCGTCTTCACGCGCCAGCAATGGTCGCATCTGCGCGACGATACGCCGATGACGCTGGAGCCCGGCGAGTTCGACCGCCTGCGCTCGATGCACGACCGCCTCGATCTGCAGGAGGTCGAGGACATCTACCTGCCGCTGTCGCGGCTGCTCTCGATCTATGTCGATGCCACCCAGCGGCTGTATTATTCGCAGCGCCAGTTCCTCGCGATCCGCGATCGCAAGATGCCCTACATCGTCGGCGTCGCCGGTTCAGTTGCGGTCGGCAAGTCCACCACCGCGCGCGTGCTGCAGGCGCTCTTGGCGCGCTGGTCGCCGCGGCCGAAGGTCGATCTGATCACGACCGACGGTTTCCTGTTTCCCAATGCCGTGCTCGAGCGGCAGGGCATCATGCAGAAGAAGGGCTTTCCGGAAAGCTACGACCTGCCGACGCTGCTGTCGTTCCTCAGCGACATCAAGGCCGGACGGCGCCGGGTGCGCGCGCCGGTCTATTCGCATCTGACCTACGACATCGTGCCGAACAAATGGGTCGAGATCGACCAGCCCGACATCCTGATCGTCGAGGGCGTCAACGTGCTGCAGACCGGGCGGCTGCCGCGCGACGGCAAGGCGGTGCCGTTCGTGTCCGACTTCTTCGACTTCTCGGTCTATATCGACGCCGACGAGGCCGTGCTGCGGAACTGGTACATCAAGCGCTTCCTGGCGCTGCGCGATACCGCGTTCACGGATCCCCGGTCCTACTTCCACCGCTATGCGCTGCTGTCGGACGAGGAAGCCACCGCGACCGCGATCGCGATCTGGGAGCGCACCAACCTCGCCAATCTCGAGGACAATATCCTGCCGACCCGCCCGCGCGCGACCCTGATCCTGAAGAAGGGGGCCGATCATGTGGTGCAGTCGGTCGCGCTGCGGCGGCTGTAATTCTTAGCCACTCAAGCTTGCCACATCACAGCTGTCGTCCCCGCGAAAGCGGGGACCCATAGCCACAGCTGTTTGCGATTCGCAGGCTGTGGCCGCAACCGATCGCCAAACTCGCTTCAGTGGTTATGGGTCCCGGCCTTCGCCGGGACGACGCGGAATTTGCGGCACCTACGCCGCGATATGCCGCCCTGCGGCGAGGCCCGCGAGGGCTTCTTCCAGCTTCTCGCGGTCGAGCGGCTTGATCAGGAAGCCGTCCATGCCGGCCTCGAAGCAGGCATAGCGATCTTCCACCATCGTGTTGGCGGTCAGCGCCAGGATCGGCGTCCGGCGTCCGGACAGCCCGCCGGATTCTTGCGCGCGGATCTGCCTGGTGGTCTCGATGCCGTTGAGGCGCGGCATCTGGATATCCATCAGCACGAGATCGTAAGGCGTGCCGGCCGATGTCGCCGAAAGCCAGGATTCCATCGCCTGCTCGCCATTGGTCGTGATGACCACGTCGTGGCCGAGCCGCGCGAGCAGCGAGCGCATCAGGAGCGCGTTGATCTCGTTGTCTTCCGCAACCAGGATCGAGAGCCCCTTGCCTGCCGGCGCGGCCGCCGGTGCGGTCGGCGCGGGCTCGGTGACAGCCTCGATCACAAGGCTTGGCGCGGCGATTTCCGGTGACGCGGTCAGGCGCGCGGCGAGCGACGATGCGCGCAATGGCTTGACCAGATAGCCGGTGAACATCGCTGTCTCGAAGGCCGCGAAGTCCTGCCGCGTCGCCGGTGTGACCATCACGATGCGATGCGTTGCGTGGATGCGGGCCGCTTCGGCGAATGCCTCGATCGCCTGCGTGCCGAGCGTGTGGTCGATCAGCACCGTGTGCCAGCTTCGCTCCGGCAGCAGCGCTTCGGCGACATCGGCATCCGACACGATGCAGGTCTGCGCGCCCCAGCGCTGCAGCCGCCGCGAGATCAGCGACGCCTCGATGCTGTGCGGCGCGACCAGCATGATCGACTGGCCGGCGAGATCGGGCGCGGTGAAGCCGTCGGCCTCGCCGGTGTCGGCGGCGGCGAGCGGGATCGACACCTCGAAGGTCGAGCCTGAACCGGGCGTGCTTGCCAGCGTGATGCGGCCGCCCATGCGCTTGACGATGCGGTCGCTGATCGAGAGGCCGAGACCGGTGCCGCCATAGCTGCGGGCGATGCGGTCGTCGGCCTGCTCGAACTCCCGGAAGATGCGCTGCTGCGCCTCCGGTGCGATGCCGATGCCGGTATCGCGAACCAGGAAGCTGATCTCGTTCGGCCAGATCCCGGGCTCGACGATCAGCGCCACGCCGCCGGTCGCGGTGAACTTGATGGCGTTGCCGGCGAGATTGAGCAGCACCTGGCGCAGCCGCGCGGCGTCGCCGGTCACCTGCATCGGCAGCCGCTCGTCGACATAGGCGGCGATCTCGATGCCTTTGGTTTGCGCGCGCGGCGCCAGCAGTTCGGTGATGTCCTCGATCAGGCCGGACAGCGCAAAGGCGCGGTGTTCGAGATCGATCTTGCCGGCTTCGATCTTGGAATAGTCGAGCAGCTCCTCGATCAGCGCCATCAGCGCATCGCCGGAGGTCTTGACCGCCTTGACGTAGGTCACCTGCTCCGGCGTTAGCTGCGTGTCCATCAACAGCCCGCTCATGCCGATGATGCCGTTCAGCGGCGTGCGGATCTCGTGGCTCGCCATCGCCAGGAAGCGCGACTTGGCGCGGTTGGCGGCGTCGGCCTGATCACGCGCCTCGGCCAGCGCGCGCTCGCTCTCGGTGCGGTCGGTGACGTCGCGGCCGACGCTCTGCATCTCCGCCGGCGCGCCGGCATCGTTGCGCACGAGGCCCTCGCGCCAGGCGATCCAGCGCGGTCCGAGCGGTCCGTCGATCTTCTGGTCGTAGACCCGCGTGCCGTTGGATTCGAGCGCGGTGTCGCCCTGCTCGAGCACCTTGAGCGTGTCGGTGCTGCCGATCAGTTCGCTGCGGGAAGTCTGCGCCAGCTCGCAATAGGAGTCGTTGGCATAGGTGATGCGGCCGTCGAGGTCGCGCAGCACGATCAAATCGTCCTGCGCCTCGAACAGGGTGGAGGCGCGCTGCTCGGCTTCCTGCAGTTCCCAGTTGCGGTCGGCCATCGCCTCGTTGTGCATGGCGATGGTGCGCAATCTCGTGCGCATCAGCCGCAGGCGGATGCCGAGCGTCACGATCCAGAGGCAGGCCAGCGCGAACAGGAAGCTGACGCCGATCGCGAATGTATTGGGGTCATAGCCGCTCTGTTGCGAGAGGGCGCCGGAAATGAAGCCGAACGCGCTGCCGAACGCGATGGAGAAGATCGTGAAGGAGCGGATGATCGTCGCGACCCAGGAATGGCGCCGCAGGAAGCGGCGAAAGCGCAACTTGATCCGGAAGAAACGCCCCATCAATGGTGGTCCTGAGAGTACCCGTTCTGGTGCCGACGATGCGTCGGCGATCTTGCAAAGTGCTTGAGGTTGGTGGCCTTTTCGGGCAGCCCTCGGAACAGGGTTAGCGGAGGGTTAACTGCGCCATGGTCTGGCGGCGGAAGCGCGTGTGAGGTGCGAGCGATGCCGCGTCGAGGCGGCGATGGCCGCCGCGGGCGCTGACGATCAGGGCCGCGGCATCGCGCGCGGAGAACGTCTTCGACTGCACGTAGACGCGGTAATCGAACGGACCGTCGTGGGAAAGATAGATGACCGGACCGGTTGCGGTCGGCTCGCTCGAAATCCCGATCAGCTGCGGCACCGCGTTGCTTTCGCAGGCGCCGGCCTCGGCATCGTCGATGTCGTCGATCACGGTGAAGTCGGCCGCGTCGGCGCTGTCGGCGATCCGGACCCGGACGGTGGCAAGGTCGGGGTCGTCGGTGAAGCTGACGTGAAGCTGCGCCTGCCAGGGCACCGATGCGATCTGCATCGTGGCGCCGCCGGCCTCGATGCAGGGCCGGGGACCCGGCAGGAATTCAGCGCGGGCAAATACCGCGGCCACGGCAAGCGGGACCACCGAGGCCAGAACCTTCATACGCAACATGACACAACTCGCTCGACCCAAGCGTGCCGCGGATCGCGGTGCTTATGGTTTGCGGAGCGTAAATGAGAGTGGTTACCGTGCAGTTGACGCGCGCGATTCCGCCGCGAATTGAAACAGGCTTGGGTCTTGGTCAGGCGGCGCGGCGCAAATCGTCGGCCAATGCACGATAGGACAGCGCTTCGGCGAGGTGCAGCCGGCCGATCGTCTCCGCGCCGTCGAGATCGGCGAGCGTGCGCGCCACCCGCAGCACGCGGTGATAGCCGCGCGCGGTGAGGCGCATGGTGTCGGCCGCCTCGCGGAGCAGCTTCTGACCGTGCGCGTCGGGCTGCGCGATGGTCTCGAGCAGCGCGCTCGGTGCTTCCGCATTGGTGCGGATCTGCGGCATGCCGGCCGCAGCATAGCGTGCGAGCTGGATGTCGCGCGCCGCCGCAACACGCGCGGCGACCTCGGCCGAGCCCTCCGCCGGCGGCGGCAGGATCAGGTCCGCCGCGGTCACGGCGGGCACCTCGATCCGCAGATCGATGCGGTCCATCAGCGGGCCCGAGATCCGCATCTGGTAGTCGGCGGTGCAGCGGTCGACAGGTGCGCGCTTGCAGGAATAGCCGGGCTCATAGGCGTGGCCGCAGCGGCACGGGTTCATCGCCGCGACCAGCATGAAGCGCGCCGGATAGGTCACGCGATGGTTGGCCCGGCTCACCGAGACCTCGCCGTTCTCCAGCGGCTGGCGCAGCGAATCCAGCACCCGCGGATCGAACTCCGGCAATTCGTCGAGGAACAGCACGCCCTGATGCGCGAGCGAGATCTCGCCCGGCTTGGCGCGCATGCCGCCGCCGGTCAGCGCGGCCATGCTGGCGGAATGATGCGGGCTGCGGAACGGGCGCCGCGCCGTCAACGCGCCGTCGCGGATCTCGCCGGCGACGGAGGCGATCATCGAGACCTCGAGCAATTCGGACGGCGACAGCGGCGGCAGGATCGAGGGCAGCCGCGCCGCCAGCATCGACTTGCCGGCGCCGGGCGAGCCGATCATCAGCAGATGATGCCCGCCGGCGGCCGCGATCTCGAGCGCGCGCTTGGCGCTCTCCTGGCCCTTGATGTCGCGCAGGTCGAGCAGCGTTTCCTCGCGCGCCTCGTTCTGGTCTTGCACCTTCGGCTGCGGCCGCGACAGCAGCTGCGTGCCCTTGAAGTGGTTGGCGATCTGGATCAGCGAGTGCGCCGCGATGATCTGGATGTCCGGGCTTGCCCAGGCGGCTTCCGAGCCGCAGGCGGCCGGACAGATCAGCCCCTCGTCGCGCGAATTGGCGCCGATCGCGGCGGGCAGCACGCCCGCCACGGCTGCGATCGAGCCGTCGAGCCCGAGTTCGCCGAGCACGGTGAAGCCGCTCAGCGCATCCGGCGGGATCGCCCCGATCGCCGCCATCAGGCCGAGCGCGATCGGCAGGTCGTAATGGCTGCCCTCCTTGGGCAGGTCGGCCGGCGCGAGGTTGACCGTGATGCGGCGGGCGGGCAGCGCCAGCCCCGAGGCGATCAGTGCCGAGCGCACCCGCTCGCGCGCCTCCGACACCGCCTTGTCAGGCAGGCCGACGATCGTAAACGCCGGCAGTCCCGGCGCGACCTGGACCTGCACGTCGACCGCGCGGGCCTCAATCCCCTCGAATGCGACGGTGGAAACCCGCTGGACCATGCTGCCCCTATCTTCCGCAATTAAGGGTAGTGGAAACTGGTGGAAAGCGCAAGAACATTACGGGAACAAACTTCAGCGGCAACCTCCTCATGGTAAGGATGCTGCCGACGAAGCTCTTGTGAACTGAAGTGAGGGCAATGTGTCCCGTTACAGCCAACTCTACATTGATCAAGCAGGACCGGTATCGGACAGCCCGCGCGCTCGCCGACGCGTCGGAAAGCTGATGGAGAGAGTCACCACCGACGACACCACGCCAGAACTGCGAGATCTCTTGGAGCGCGAGTTGGGAATTCGGGTAAAGGCTACCTACAATATCGAATGGATCTCATTTTGCGAGAAATGCGACGTTCGCGACTTTCTTGATTGCATTACACTCGCCAATACTTTCTTCGTAAAGAGAGGCCAATCGGCCGGAGCACGCCTTTGGCAGCTGGAGGTTCGGCGCATCTTTACTGAAGAACGCCTTGCGTATGAAATCGATGAAAGTTGCGTTGTCCATCCAGCCGTAGACCAAGAATTTCAGAGGAACCGTCGGTCCACCTTGGCTGGACTCCAGAATGCCCGATATTCGAACAGCCTAGCGGCATTCGAACGAATATCCGACCAACTGGCGGAGCAGCCTCCTAATGGAAAAGACGCTTGGCGAGCAATTTTTAGCGCGGTAGAGGGGCTTTTTCGTCTGATGTTTCCTTCTGCGCCCCAGTTAAATGCCGGAGCTGCGGAAACTCACCTAGGTTCGACTATTCAGCAGACGCACGCGAACGACGCAACCGCAATGCGAGCAGCTAACAAACAGCTGGCATCGTTCAGGGACTGGATAGATTCCTCGCACAATTATCGCCATGAGCAGGGTAGTGAAGAGCCGGTTCAGCCGCCCATTGATCTCGCGATTTTGGCGATAAGTAATGGTACCGCGTTCTTGCGCTGGCTTATTCACTTGGATCAAGCAAATAGCGCTAAGCCTTGAAGGTGCCTGATGTGAGATATTGTTAGCTTTTCCGTGAGGGTGACAAGCTGTCACCCTCACGGAGCCTCGTACGATTACAGCGTCATCTGCATCGGCTCTGGATAGTAATGAAAACCCTCGCCGGCCTTGGCGACGTGGCCGTAGCCGGGCCAGGCGAAGTGATAGGACATCACAGGCGTCTTGTTGGCGGCCAGCGTCTCCAAGAGCTTGACCCGCGAGGCCGCCGCCTGCTTCGGGTCGGTGTCATAGGAGAATTCCATCCGCGGCCGCTCCAGCAGCAGCACCGCGTGATGCGAGAGGTCGCCGAGGAAGGCGAACGACTTGCCGCCCGAGCTCACCATGAAGATGGTGTGGCCCACGGTGTGGCCGGGCGCTGCGATCGCGGTCACGCCGGGCAGGAATTCCTGGCCGTCCTTGAAGAACACGATGCGGTCGCGCACCGGCAGCAGGTTCTTGCGGGCGTGCACGACGAAGTCCTTCAGCGGACTGCCCATCTTGCCTTCGTCGGTCCAGAAATCGAGATCGCTCTGCGCGATGTAGTATTGCGCATTCGGGAACAGCGGCTTGTCGTCGGCGCCGACGATGCCGCCGATATGATCGATATGGGCGTGCGACAGCACGACGGCGTCGATGTCCTCCGGCTTGATGCCGGCTTCCTGCATGCTCTTCTGCTGCCGGCCGGTGGTCGGACCGAACGCCTTGGAGGTGCCCATGCCGGTATCGAACAGGATCAATTTGTCGCCGGTGTTGACGATCGGCGAATTCTGCTCGAGCACGACATTGTCGGGCGAGAGAAAATTGTCGGAGAGCATCTTCTTCACCTCTTCCTTCGGCACGCCGGTGAAGGTGCCGGAGGGATCGCCGAGCGGAAGCGGACCGTCGGAGACGACGGTCACTTCGGCATCGCCGAGCACGAAGCGGTGCCAATAGGGTGTCTGGGTGCCGAGCTTCGGCGCGCGCGCCGAAGCGGTGCCGCCGAGCAGTGTGCTGGCGCCGAGACCGGCGCCGAGCGCGAGCAAGGATCGTCGTGAGACATTGAGCGTCATAACGTCTTCCTCCAAATTTTTATGAGTTTGTTGCGTTGTCGCCCGCGTTGGCCCGCCGCTTGACCTGACACAGGCAAGAGGATGCTGCCCGCGCCTGCGCAAGCTGGCAAGAAGAATAAGGAGAGCGCAGGCGCGACAAAGCGCTGGCTCAAATTCAGCCGGCATGTGCAACGCACAAGGGAGGAGGATTATTTCGCGGCGCGCTTCTTCTCGATGGTATCCCAGATCATCGCCGCGACATCGGGACCATTGAGCCGCTGGATGGCGCGGATACCGGTCGGCGAAGTCACGTTGATCTCGGTGAGGTTGCCGTCGATCACGTCGATGCCGACGAACAGCAGGCCGCGCTCGCGCAGCGCCGGTCCGAGCGTGGCGCAGATTTCGCGCTCGCGATCCGACAGCTCGGTCGCCTTGGCCGCGCCGCCGCGCACCATGTTGGAGCGCAGATCATCCGCCGCCGGCACGCGGTTGACGGCGCCGGCGAATTCGCCGTCGACCAGGATGATGCGCTTGTCGCCATGCTTCACCTCGGGCAGGAAGCGCTGGATCACCCAGGGCTCCTTGAAGGTGACCGAGAACATGTCGAACAGCGAGCCGAAATTCATGTCCTGCGGCATCACGCGGAACACCGCGGCGCCGCCATGGCCGTGCAACGGTTTCATGACGACGGCGCCGTGCTGGTCGCGGAACGCATTGATCTCGTCGAGGTCGCGCGAGATCAGGGTCGGCGGCATCAGCTGCGGGAAATTCATCACGAACAGCTTTTCCGGCGCGTTGCGCACGCTGGCCGGATCGTTGACCACCAGCGTGTTCGGATGGATGCGCTCCAGAAAGTGCGTCGAGGTGATATAGGCGAGGTCGAACGGCGGATCCTGCCGCAGCAGCACGACGTCGAAACCGTTGAGCGCCTCGCGCTTCGCTTCGCCCAGCGTGAAGTGATCGCCGACCTCGTCGCGCACGGTGAGCGGCTGCACCGGCGCCACCAGCTCCTCGCCGCGCAGCGACAACTTGTCGGGCGTGTAATAGGAGATGCCGTGGCCGCGCTTCTGGGCTTCGAGCAGCAGCGCAAAGGTCGAATCGCCGCGGATGTTGATGCGCGCGATGGGATCCATCTGGACGGCGATCTTCAATGTCATAGGCGTATCCCGAGAGGTCTGAGGGTAACTTTAAGGGCTGGCGTCGAATGCCGCTAACAGATGGCGCGGCAGGCTCCTCGGCGCAATCAGCACGGCATCGAACCTGAGGTCAAATTCGGCATGTTCGGGATGCGCCATCAGCCAGGCCTGGGCGGCATTGACGATGCGCTGCTGCTGGCGCGGCGTCACCGCATAGGCGGCCTCATCGAGGCTGGCGCGGGCCTTGACCTCGACGAAGGCGACGAGGTTGCGCCGGCGCACGACGAGGTCGATCTCGCCATAGGGGGTGCGGAAGCGCCTTGCCAGGATGCGATAGCCCTTGGCGATCAGCAGGGCCGCGGCGCGGCTCTCGGCCGACAGGCCGGTGCGGAAAGCGGCGACGCGCTCGGGCGAGGCGCTGTCAGTCTTCGCGCTGTCAGTTTTGGCCATCGCCGTCCCCGACGGTTTTGGCGAGCTCGAGGGCGCGGGCATAGACCTCGCGGCGCGGCCGGCCCGACAGCTCGACCGCATGCGCGACCGCATCCTTGACGCTGCCGCGGGCGAGCTGCGCGCGCAGCAGGTCGTCGAGCGCATTCTCATCCATCACCCCGGCATCGTCCGCCGGCGGCCCGATCACGAGCACGAATTCGCCGCGCGTCTCCAGCGCGTCCGCGTTTGCCGCAAGCTCGGCGACCGGCGCGCGCTTGACCTCCTCGTGCAGCTTGGTCAGCTCGCGGCAGATCGCAGCATCGCGATCACCCATGATCGCGGCGAGGTCGCGCAGCGTGTCCTGCACGCGATTGCCGGATTCGAACATCACAAGCGTCGCATCGATTCGGGCGAGCTCATTGAGCCGCGCGCGGCGCGCATGCTCCTTCGCCGGCAAAAATCCCTCGAAGAAGAACCGGTCGGTCGGCAGCGCCGCAACCGACAGTGCCGTCAGCACCGATGACGGCCCGGGCACCGCGATCACGGCATGCCCGGCGGCGCAGACCTCGCGCACCAGCTTGAAGCCGGGGTCCGATATCAGTGGCGTACCGGCATCGGATACCAGCGCGATCGCGGCGCCCTGCGCCAGCCGCTCGAGGATCTTGGGACGGGCCTGCGCGGCATTGTGCTCATGATAGAGCGCGAGCTCCGCGCTGATCGCGTAACGCTCGGTCAGCCGGCGCGTAATCCTGGTGTCCTCGCAGGCGATGACATCGACCCCCGCCAGCGTCTCCAGCGCCCGCAGGGTGATGTCGGCGAGGTTTCCGATCGGGGTCGCCACCAGATGAAGCCCGGGCCTGGCCTTGGGTGCGGCCAGCTGCTGGCCGCCGATCGAAAAGCTTCTGGCGGCAACGCCCGTCGTGGCATCCGAATGGTGGAGGGAACTGGCTTTTGCGCGCATAATGGCAATCTAGAGGGACGGCGGCGCTTCCGCCATCCGCAAACGGCGGCGGAGAGGCCGTCGCCAGGGAAGGAAATGAAGGCAGCGGCAAGGGCGCCGCGGGGCCATAATCCTTTTGTTTTAGTTAACTATTCGCCGACAATATGCCTGAATCCACCCGCCTCATCAGGGCTGGGTGGAGTCCTGGCCGATCATGGTCGGCCAAGAGAAGAGAGACGATGGAAGGCCCGCATCACCGCAAGTCCCCACCCGATGGCACGACCCGGCGAACCGCGCTTGGTCTGATTGCAAGCGCGCCGTTGCTCGCGGCCTGTTCCGGTATCCAGCAGAGTTTAAGCCAGTTTTCCAGCGGTAACCCGGAAGGCGTTCCTGCCGGTCCGCAGCAGCAACCGCAGGCGGTCGGGACCGGACAGGTCAAGATCGGGCTGATCCTGCCGCTGTCGGCGGCAGGCAATGCCGGGCTCGCCGCGCAGTCGATGCGCAACGCCGCCGAAATGGCGCTGGCGGAATTCCAGAATCCGAATATCCAGCTCCTGATCAAGGACGATGGCGGCAGCCCGCAGGGCGCCGCGCAGGGTGCCCAGCAGGCGCTGTCCGAAGGCGCCGAGATCATCCTGGGGCCGCTGTTCGCAGGCTCGGTGCCATCAGTCGCGCAACTGACGCGGCCGCGCGGCACCTCGGTGATCGCCTTCTCCACCGATTCGAGCGTCGCCGGTCGCGGTGTCTATCTGCTCAGCTTCCTGCCGGAATCCGACATCAACCGTATCGTCGATTACTCCGCGGGCATCGGCAAACGCTCGTTCGCCGCGATGGTGCCGGACAACGCCTATGGCAACGTGGTCGAGGCCGCGTTCAAGCAGGCGGCCGGCCGCAAGAACGGCCGCGTCGTCGCCTTCGAGAAATATGGCGCGGACCGCGCCGCCGCGGCGCGGACGGTGGCGCAATCGCTCGGCCAGGCCGATGCGCTGTTGATTGCCGACGATGGCGATTCTGTTGTCGCGACCGCCGACGCGCTGACCGCTGCCGGCGCCAATCTGCGCAACATCCAGCTGCTCGGCACCGGGCTGTGGGACAATCCGCGGGTGTTCGCGAGCCCGGTCTTGCAGGGCGGCCTCTATGCGGCACCCGATCCCTCCGGCTTCCGCAGCTTCGCCGGCCGCTATCGCACCAAATTCGGCGGCGAGCCGGTGCGCACCGCGACGCTCGCCTATGACGCCGTGGCGCTGATGGCGGCGCTGGCACGCACCCAGGGTGCGCAGCGCTTCGCGCCGGAGACGCTGACCAATCCGTCCGGCTTTGCCGGCATCGACGGCCTGTTCCGTTTCCGCTCCGACGGCACCAACGAGCGCGGCCTCGCGGTCATGAAGGTGGCATCCGGCGGCAGCACGCCGGTTGCGGGTTCGCCGAAGAGTTTTGGGGCTTAATTTTCGTCAGCCGGTCGAACCGTCTTGTCGAGCGTCGGTGCCCGCCGGCTGCTTTGCATGGGGTTGTTTTCGATATTTTGGCAGCGGATGCCTAAAGCGGGATGAGTTTCGGTGGAATCGGCTTAGCCCGGTCTTGGTTCACCTCTCCCCGCCGGGGAGAGGTCGGATTGCGAAGCAATCCGGGTGAGGGCTCTTGCTCTCTCGATAGACCGTAAACCCTCACCCGATTTGCTGCGCAAATCGACCTCTCCCAAGGGAGAGGTGAATCGTGTTCGTGGCCAAACCGATTCAACCCAACTTCATGCCGATCTAAGCCGCGAGATCCGCGACGACGGCGTCGAGCACCGGGAAGCCCGATTTGGTCACGCGCAGCCGTCCGTCGGCATCGACGGCGATCGCGCCTTCCTCGCGCAGCATCGCGATCCGGTGCGGATCGAGCTTTCGGCCGGAGAGCTGCGCATAACGCTTGGGATCGATGCCCTCGGCGAGCCGCAGTCCCATCAGCAGGAATTCGTCGGCGCGCTCCTCGCTGTTGAGGCTGTCATCGGTGACGACGCCATGACCGCGCTCCTCGACATTGAGCAGCCAGGCCTCGGGACGCCGCTCGGTCGCGGTCGCATGCCTGACGCCATCGATGTCGAGCCTTCCATGTGCACCGGGGCCGATGCCGGCATATTCCTCGCCGCGCCAATAGACCAGATTGTGCTTGCACTCGGCGCCGGCGCGCGCGTGGTTGGAGATCTCGTAGGCCGGCAATCCCTCGCGGGCACAGACCTCCTGCGTCACGTCGTAGAGCGCGCGCGAGGTCGCTTCATCCGGCGTCTGCAATTTGCCGGCGGCGTGCAGCCCGAAGAACGGCGTGCCTTCCTCGATCGTGAGCTGATAGAGCGACAGATGCTCGGCCGCTTCCGAGATCGCCTGCTTCAATTCATCGGCCCACATCCGCGGCGTCTGGTCGGGGCGGGCGTAGATCAGATCGAACGAGTAGCGGTCGAACGCCGAACGCGCGATCGCAACCGCATCGAGCGCCTCGCGCGCGGTGTGCAGGCGGCCCAGTGCCTTCAGCGACGCGTCGTCCAGCGCCTGCACGCCGAGCGAGACGCGGTTGACACCGGCGGCACGATAGCCGCGAAAGCGCGTCGCCTCGACGCTGGTCGGATTGGCCTCGAGCGTGACCTCGACGTCGCGCGCGACATGCCAGTGCTTGCCGATCGCATCGAGCACGGCGCCGACCGTCTGCGGCTGCATCAGCGACGGCGTGCCGCCGCCGAGGAAGATCGAAGTGACCTCGCGCCCCGGCACCCGCGCCGCCGTGGTCTCGATCTCGCGGGCGAAGGCGCGCACGAAGCGCGCCTCGTCGACCGGCGCATGCCGCACATGGCTGTTGAAGTCGCAATACGGGCATTTCGACAGGCAGAACGGCCAGTGCACGTAGACGCCGAAAGCTTCTCGTTCAGCGTGGCTCAAGGCAGATCTCCGCGAGCTTCACGAAGGCGCGGGCGCGATGCGACAGGCCGAGCCCGAGCGGCGGCAAGCCGTGTTTCTCGATGCTGGTCATCTCGCCGAAGGTCCGCGTGTAACCGTCGGGCAGGAACGCCGGATCATAGCCGAATCCGGCAGTGCCGCGCGGCGGCCAGACCAGGGTTCCATCGACCCGGGCCTCGACCTCTTCGAGGTGATCGTCGGGCCAGGCCACGCACAGCGCGGAGACGAAATGGGCCTTGCGCTGCTCCGGTGCGGTGGCGCCGCGCTCCTGCAGCAGCCGCTCGATCCGCGTCATCGCCGCCATGAAGTCCTTGCCCTCGCCGGCCCAGCGCGCCGAGTAGATTCCCGGCGCACCGTCGAGCGCGTCGACCACGAGGCCGGAATCGTCGGCGAAGGCCGGCAATCCGGTCGCCTTCGCTGCGGCGATCGCCTTGATCGCCGCATTGGCGCGAAAGCTGTCGCCGGTCTCCTCGGGCTCAGCCAGATCGAGCTCGCCGGCCGACACCGCCTCGACGCCATGCGGCGCCAGCAGTTCCCGCATCTCGGCAAGCTTGCCGGGATTGTGGGTGGCGATCACGAGCCTTCCGGTGATTCGGCGATGCATGACCAATCTGACTACGCCACCGCGATCTTTTGCAAGTCGACCAGACGCGCGACACCTTTGCGTGCCAAGGCCATCAGCGCCAGGAATTCGTCTTGCGAGAACGGCGTCTTCTCGGCGGTGCCCTGCACCTCGATGATGCGGCCGTCGCCGGTCATGACGAAATTGGCGTCGGTATCGGCCTCGGAGTCCTCGGCATAGTCGAGGTCGAGCACCGGGGTGCCCTGGTAGATGCCGCAGGAGATCGCCGCCACGTTGTCGCGCAACACGTTGGTCTTCAGCATGTTGCGGGTCTTCATCCAGTTGATGCAGTCGGCCAGCGCCACCCAGGCGCCGGTGATCGAGGCGGTGCGGGTGCCGCCATCGGCCTGGATCACGTCGCAATCGACCGTGATCTGGCGTTCGCCGAGCGCTTCGAGATCGACGGCGGCGCGCAGCGAGCGGCCGATCAGCCGCTGGATCTCGACCGTGCGGCCGCCCTGCTTGCCGGCGGAGGCCTCGCGGCGGGTGCGTTCCAGGGTGGCGCGCGGCAGCATGCCGTATTCGGCGGTGACCCAGCCGCGGCCCTGGCCCTTCAGCCATGGCGGCAGCCGCTCTTCCAGCGTCGCGGTCACCAGCACATGGGTATCGCCGAACTTCACCATGCAGGAACCCTCGGCATATTTGACGACGCCGCGTTCCAGCGACACGGGGCGCAGTTCATCGGGCGCACGGCGGCTTGGCCGCATGAAATCCTCCAAAAATCCGACAGATAGAGCTGGGCGTGCTTGTAGGAGGGGCAGGGGGCAGCGGCAAGGGTCTTGGCGAGGGTTTTCGGCCCCGGATTGGTCCGGTACCAGAGGGCCGAATGCATGCTTGTCACCGGCCTCCCGGATCGACAAATTAGGTAGCAATTGTGAGGGACTGGAGTGTGACTCACCACGATCCGATCGGCCTGATCGCGCCGCATGCCGGGCTTGCCCAGCTCAACGAGCGTTCGCGGGATATTTTTCGTCAAATCGTCGAAAGCTATCTGGCGACCGGCGAGCCGGTCGGCTCGCGCAACATTTCGCGCCTGATCGCATTACCGTTGTCGCCGGCCTCGGTCCGCAACGTGATGTCGGATCTCGAGCAGCTCGGCCTGATCTATGCGCCGCATACCTCGGCCGGGCGGCTGCCGACCGAACTCGGGCTGCGTTTCTTCGTCGACGCCCTGATGCAGGTCGGCGACCTCACCGAGGCCGAGCGTCAGTCGATCCAGACCCAGCTGGCCGCGGTCGGCCGCGCGCAATCCGTCGAGGCGGCGCTCGGCGAAGCCTTGACGCGGCTGTCGGGGCTGACCCGTGCCGCGGCTGTCGTGCTGACGCAGAAATCGAATGCGCGGCTGAAGCACATCGAATTCGTGCGGCTGGAGCCGGAGAAGGCGCTGGTCGTGCTGGTCGGCGAGGACGGCCAGGTCGAGAATCGCGTGCTGGCGCTGCCGCCGGGCGTTCCGTCCTCGGCCCTTACGGAGGCGACCAATTTCCTCAATGCCCGGATCCGCGGCCGGACGCTGGCCGAAGCGCGGCTCGAGCTCGAGACCGCATTGACGCAGAACCGAGCCGAGCTCGATCAGCTCACCCAGAAAGTGGTCGCGGCCGGCATCGCCAGCTGGTCCGGCGGCGAGAGCGAGGACCGCCAGCTGATCGTGCGCGGTCACGCCAATCTGCTCGAGGATCTGCATGCGCTCGACGACCTCGAGCGGATCAAGTCGCTGTTCGACGATCTCGAGACCAAGCGCGGCGTGATCGACCTGCTCGGCCGCGCCGAGCGCGGCGAAGGCGTGCGGATCTTCATCGGCTCGGAGAACAAGCTGTTCTCGCTGTCGGGTTCCTCGACCATCATCGCGCCCTATGGCGACGCCCAGGGCCGGATCGTCGGCGTGCTCGGCGTGATCGGCCCGACGCGGCTGAATTATGCGCGGGTGATTCCGACCGTCGATTATGCCGCGCGCATCGTCAGCAAGATGCTGGGCGGCTGACTGGGCTGGATTTCGCTTTCATTTGAAGGGTTTTCTTGACCCGAACCGGAGATCCCTGTTGCCGAAGCCGGATGTTGCGCTTGATTTTCGCCGCCTAAAGCACGATATCCCGGCAAGCAATCCCCAAGATTTGAACCGACGCGAGTTTTCGAGAAGGCACGCCATGACCGATCCGAACCGGGCCAATGACAACACCGAGAATTCGGCGCCGACGGGTGAGCCCGTGGTCTCGAAGCCCTACATCATGCCTGACGATCCCGAGGTGGGATCGGCCGAGGCGCTGGCCAAGGAACTCGCCGAGGCGAAGGACCGCACGCTGCGCACGCTGGCCGAGATGGAGAATCTCCGTCAGCGCACCCGCCGCGAGGTCGCCGATGCCAAGACCTACGGCATCACCGGCTTCGCCCGCGACGTGCTCGATATCGCCGACAATCTGCAGCGCGCGATCGATGCCGTGCCGGCCGAGACCAAGGAATCCGCCGATCCCGGCCTGAAGGCGCTGATCGAAGGCGTCGAGCTGACCGAGCGTTCGCTGCTCAACGCGCTGGAGAAGAACGGCGTCAAGAAGTTCGATCCGATCGGCGAGAAGTTCGATCCGAACTTCCAGCAGGCGATGTTCGAAGTGCCTGATGCGTCGGTGCCGTCGGGCACCGTGGTGCAGGTGGTGCAGGCCGGCTACATGATCGGCGATCGCATCCTGCGTCCGGCGCTGGTCGGCGTCTCCAAGGGCGGCGCCAAGGCTGCACCAAGCGCCGACATCACGGTCTGATCCGTCCGACCTTCGAACGATGAGCGCGCTGTCGTGGATTCACGGCAGCGGCTTCTCATGCGCCTTCGGCCAGTAGGTTCCGAAGCTCCAGAGGTTTCCTTCCGGATCGCGGCAGGCGAAATCACGGCTGCCATAGTCGGTGTCGCGCAGTTCCATCTCGATCTTCGCCCCCGCCGCCTTGGCCCTCGCATGCAGGGCGTCGGGATCGTCGACCGCGACATAGATCGAATCGGTGCGCCGGCCATCCATGCCCCCGATCAGCTTGCCATAATCATCGTCGCGGCTCTGGCCGAGCATCAGGATCGAGGAACCGTAGGCCAGTTCGGCGTGATGGATCACCCCGTCGTGGCGATAGACGACGTATTCGGTGAACCCGAATGCCGCCTTGAACCAGCCGACCATCGCCTCGGCATCCCTGCAACGTATCGTCGGGAAGATGCGGGGCGGTTCGATGTTGCTCATGATTGCGCGTTTCCTTTGTTGGTCGCCGGATGGCGCCAATATGCGTAAGGCTGAGTGTCACCGGCTTGAAGGTTTGTTACCGGTCGGCCAGCAGATCGCCGGAATGCGCCAGCCGGCTGTCGGTCATCGCCAACCGGCGTGCCCACGCCGTCGGCGGTTCCCCGGCGAATTCGACAAATTCGCGGACGAGATGGGCCTGGTCGGAATAGCCGCTTTCGGCTGCGATCGCCGCCCAGGCGCGCGGCCCGCCGCGCTGTGCGATCCGGCAGGCCTGGTGAAAGCGCATCATCCGCGCGAGCGATTTGGGGGCGAGGCCGAGCTCCGATCGAAACCGGTCGACGAGGTGCTTGCGGCTCCAGCCGATCTCAGCGGCGAGCGTCGTGATCCTGACCGTGCCCGCGGATCGCGCCAGTCTGCGATAGGCGGCCGCGATCTCCGGCGATGGCGCATGGTTCGCGCGACGAAGCACGAAGTCCTCGATCAGGTCGAAGCGGCGCTGCCAGCAGGTCGTATTGCCGAGCCGCTCGCGGAGCCGCCGCCCCTCGTGGCCGAGCACGTCGCCGAGATCGATCATCCGCCCGGCGAGCTCGGTGACGGTGCCGCCGAAGAAGCGATAGGCGCCGAGCGGCGTGAAATCCACCTGCACGCATTCGGCCCCGCCGTCGGACTCGATATAGACGGGCCCGGCGTGCAGGCCCGCGGCGAAGCTGAGCTGCCGGTCGGACGCACCGGGCTCGCGCGCCAGCGCGATCAGGAACGGCGTGCCGAAACTGACGATCAGCGGGGCGATCAGCGGCGCGGTCTGCCGCCGCGAATAGCGGCCGGCGACGGCCTCGCGATAGCCGGTGATCCCGACAATCAAGCCCGCCATGCGCGGCGACGGCGAGCGTCGCGCGAAGTCGAATGCGACCGGCGCTGAGACAGCGGCCATGCGGGCCTCGCAGCGAAGATCTTAGGCGATATCCGCCGACTGGATGCGCTTGACGCCGGCCTTGGCCATGTCATCCCACGCCTTGGCCAGCGATCCCTGGGTGTCTATGCCGCGGCACGCGTCTTCCACGACATAGGTTTCGAAGCCGGCCTTGCGCGCGTCGAGCGCGGTCCACGCCACGCAGAAATCGGTGGCGAGCCCGGCCACGAAGACCCGCTCGACCTTGCGCGCTTTCAGATAGGCGGCAAGCCCGGTGGTGGTGTTGCCGTCGGCTTCGGTGAAGGCGGAGTAGCTGTCGACGTCCTTGTGAAAGCCTTTGCGGATGATCAGCTCGGCCTGCGGGATCGCGAGATCCTTCGACAGGCCTGCGCCGTCGGTGCCCTGCACGCAGTGGTCGGGCCACAGCACCTGCTTGCCATAGGCGAGGTCGATGGTCTCGAACGGCTTCTTGCCCGCATGGACCGAGGCAAAGGACACGTGGCCGGGCGTGTGCCAGTCCTGCGTCATCACCACATTCGCGAAGCTCTTGGCGATCTTGTTGATGACAGGCACCACCTGGTCGCCTTCCTTCACCGCGAGACTGCCGCCGGGCAGGAAGCAGTTCTGGACGTCGATCACGAGCAGCGCGGCACCATCGTCCGGCTTGATCGCGGCCGCCCAAAGATGTTTGGGAACCAGGGTCCCCAGCACCAACGTGCCGAGGCCTGCAACCACCTGTCGTCGATCCAACATCGCGCCCCTCCTCGCTTTGCGTGATACTGCGCGAGGAGGCTAGTTCCGTTCGGCGAACGACGAAAGTGGGATTTTTCCGACCGGGCCGCGAAAGGCCGGTCAGCCGCGCGGCTGGATGCCGTCGCGCACCGCGCGGAAGCGCGGGAAGGCCTTCTCCCAATCGGTGCGCGGTGAGCTGCCGATGACGCGCACCGACGTTTGCGCGCCGAACCGCAGCCACTGCACGATGGTCACCGGGGTGTTGTCCTTGCCGCTGATGGCGTCGATCCGGGTCTCGAAGCCGGGCTGGCCGTCGATCCGGATCGGCTCGGACATGGTGATCCGCCCGTCGCGCACGCCGGGGATCGTGGTCGCGATCTGCTGGGCGAAGCGGCCGCGGTCGTCGGGCGTGGCGGGGGCCGACCCGATGACGCCGAGCAGCATGAAGGGCTTGGTCTCGAGGCTCTTGTCGTCGCCGTCGGCCATCAGCAACGCTGCGCCCGGCGCCAGCATGCGGATGTTCTTGAAAGCGCTGAGCTCGGTGACCTTGAACGGCATCATACCGAGCTGCTCGTCGACCGGCACCTCGTTGCGGATCTGGGCCGAGGCGAACATCTGCCGCACGGCGTCGTCGGTGTAGATCCTGCTGGCGTTCTCCGGGACCTGCACCGCGACATAGCCGGAGAAGGTCGGTCCCGGCAGGATCATGGAATAACGCCGCACAGTGCTGGCGCCATCGCGCGCGCTCTCCACGGTGTAATAGGCGAGGCCGGCCGGCGTCTCGAGGCTCTCGGGCTTGATGTTTCCGGTGCCGGCGGGGTTGGCCTTGAAGGCGGTCACGACCTCGTTGTAGGCGTCCGCCGGCAGGTCCGCGATCAGGACCTTGACGCCCTGATCCTCGGTCTCGAAGCCGATGAACGACTTGGCCCGGACGAGGCCCACCAGCGGCTTCATCCCGACATGCGCGCCCGGCGGAAACACCACGTCGGCGGCGAAGCCACGACAGGTGGCAGCAATCAGCAAGGCAACCGCAACGAGAACTCGAAAAGGCGTCATGGGGGATCTACCGGTTTTGCTTGGTGGCCGCGCAACGGGGCCGGTGCAGGGCTGGATGGCCTCTTTCAGTCGGACCGCTTTTAGCGGTTTTGATGACCCTGCAACAGGTCGCCAAATCTCCGCTTCGAGCCCACAGGCTCGATTCCGTGGGCTTTTCGCCCCGATTGGCTGGCACTTTCCAGTTTCCCGACATTTCCAAGAATGGTGGCCAGCGGCCAAACAGCGCGCCCTCGACCCGTGCGCCGCTCTCGCATACGATGTTTGTGAGTGTTCACTCAACAGCGCAGACGTCGCGTCTCCGACGTTCGGGTCGACGGCCGGCGGCATCATTGCCGATTTGTTAACTCGGCGGGGGCGCTGGTTGCCACTTGAACCGGCGCCGCGGTCGGACTGACACAATCTTTCAAACGTCAGTCTTTTCAGGCCTCAACGTTGCGTCCAGTCCTTGCGGGCAGAACCCTCTCTCCTATATCAGGCTCACCGTCGCAATATCGCGAGTATGTGAACGTCTGGGGGTTCGGTACGGAGCGCCGTCAGGGCCCAACCAACCTGCCGTAGCAAAGAGGATATCAAAATCATGGGTAAGGTCATTGGGATCGACCTCGGCACCACGAATTCGTGCGTCGCCGTAATGGATGGCAAGAACGCCAAGGTGATCGAGAATGCCGAGGGCATGCGAACGACGCCGTCGATCGTTGCCTTCACCGACGATGGCGAGCGCCTCGTCGGACAGCCGGCGAAGCGCCAGGCGGTGACTAATCCCGAGCGTACGTTCTTTGCGGTGAAGCGCCTGATCGGCCGCCGCTATGACGACCCGATGGTCGAGAAGGACAAGAAGCTCGTTCCCTACAAGATCGTCAAGGCATCGAACGGCGACGCCTGGGTCGAAGCCGACGGCAAGACCTATTCGCCCTCGCAGGTCTCGGCCTTCATCCTGCAGAAGATGAAGGAGACCGCTGAGGCGCATCTCGGCCAGAAGGTCGATCAGGCCGTCATCACCGTTCCCGCTTATTTCAACGACGCGCAACGTCAGGCCACCAAGGATGCCGGCAAGATCGCCGGCCTCGAAGTGCTGCGCATCATCAACGAGCCGACGGCTGCCGCGCTCGCCTACGGTCTCGACAAGTCGAAGTCCGGCACGATCGCCGTGTACGACCTCGGCGGCGGCACCTTCGACGTCTCGATCCTCGAGATCGGCGACGGCGTGTTCGAGGTGAAGTCGACCAACGGCGACACCTTCCTCGGCGGTGAGGATTTCGACATGCGCCTGGTCGGCTATCTCGCCGACGAGTTCCAGAAGGAGCAGGGCATCAACCTGCGCAACGACAAGCTCGCTTTGCAGCGCCTGAAGGAAGCTGCGGAGAAGGCCAAGATCGAGCTGTCGTCGACCACGCAGACCGAAATCAACCTGCCGTTCATCACGGCTGACCAGACCGGTCCGAAGCATCTGACGATGAAGCTGACTCGTGCCAAGTTCGAGGCGCTGGTGGCCGATCTCGTCGAGAAGACCATCGAGCCGTGCCGCAAGGCGCTGAAGGATGCCGGCCTGACCGCCGGCGAGATCGGCGAAGTGGTGCTGGTCGGCGGCATGACCCGCATGCCGAAGATCCAGGAAGTGGTGAAGCAGTTCTTCGGCAAGGAGCCGCACAAGGGCGTCAATCCCGACGAGGTCGTCGCGATCGGCGCTGCGATCCAGGCCGGCGTGCTGCAGGGCGACGTCAAGGACGTGCTGCTGCTCGACGTGACCCCGCTGTCGCTGGGCATCGAGACGCTGGGCGGCGTGTTCACCCGCATCATCGACCGCAACACCACGATTCCGACCAAGAAGAGCCAGGTGTTCTCGACCGCCGAAGACAATCAGGGCGCCGTGACCATCCGCGTCTTCCAGGGCGAGCGTGAGATGGCGGCCGACAACAAGATGCTCGGACAGTTCGACCTGATGGGCATTCCGCCGGCTCCGCGCGGCATGCCGCAGATCGAGGTGACCTTCGACATCGACGCCAACGGCATCGTCAACGTCTCGGCCAAGGACAAGGCGACCGGCAAGGAACAGCAGATCCGGATCCAGGCATCCGGCGGTCTGTCCGAGGCCGACATCGACAAGATGGTCAAGGACGCCGAGGCCAACGCGGCCGAGGACAAGAAGCGCCGCGAGGCAGTCGACGCCAAGAACCATGCCGACGGCCTGGTGCATTCGACCGAGAAGGCTCTCGCCGAACACGGTTCGAAGATTCCGGAGACCGATCGCCGGGCGATCGAAGATGCCGTCAGCGACCTCAAGGAGGCCCTGAAGGGCGACGACGCCGAGGCGATCAAGGCCAAGACCAACACGCTGGCGCAGGCTTCGATGAAGCTCGGCGAGGCCATGTACAAGCAGCAGGCCGAGGCCGATGCGGCCAAGGACGCTGCCAAGGATGACGTTGTCGACGCGGAGTTCACCGAGGTCGACGACGACAAGAACAACAAGAAGTCTGCCTGAGCGGGCTTGCGATCATGACCCTCACGCCAAAGAGCACGCGCCGCGTCTCGGAGGAGTGGGGGTCATTTTTCTTTAAGGCGATCGCTGCATCTTCCAGACAGGCGCAATCCTTGACGCGATCCTATTGGCGATCGCGATGAACTTCGGACGGAATTGAAGGATGTCCACCAAGCGCTGCTATTACGAGACCCTCGAGGTCGAACGGAACGCGGACGAGACCAAGCTCAAATCGGCTTTCCGCAAGCTCGCGATGAAATGGCACCCGGACAAGAATCCCGGCGACGCCACCAGCGAAGTCCGCTTCAAGGAAATCAACGAAGCCTATGAGGTCTTGAAGGACGGCGACAAGCGCGCCGCCTATGACCGTTTCGGCCATGCCGCCTTCGAGCAGGGCATGGGCGGCGGCGGCCCCGGTTTCGGCGCTGGCTTCGCCTCCTCCTTCTCCGACATCTTCGAGGATCTGTTCGGCATGGCCGGGCAGCGCCGCAGCGGCGGCCGCGAGCGCGGCGCCGACCTGCGCTACAACATGGAGATCACGCTCGAGGAGGCCTTCCAGGGCAAGACCGCGCAGATCGAGATCCCGGTCTCGGTGACCTGCGAGTCCTGCTCCGGCACCGGCGCCAAGGCCGGCACCAAGCCGAAGACCTGCTCGCATTGCGGTGGCGCCGGCCGGATTCGGCAGGCCCAGGGCTTCTTCACGCTGGAGCGGACCTGCCCCGGCTGCCAGGGCCGCGGTCAGATGATCGAGGATGCCTGCACCTCCTGCGCCGGTTCCGGCCGGGTGACGCGCGAGCGCACGCTCTCGGTCAACATTCCTCCGGGGGTCGAGGACGGCACCCGTATCCGGCTCGCCGGCGAAGGCGAGGCGGGGGTCCGCGGCGGGCCGCCCGGCGACCTCTACATCTTCCTGTCGCTGACCGCGCACCAGTTCTTCCAGCGCGACGGCGCCGACCTGCATTGCCGCGTGCCGATCTCGATGGTCACCGCAGCCCTCGGCGGCGAGTTCGAGGTGCCGACCATCGACAAGGGCCAGACCAAGGTGAAAGTGCCCGCCGGCACCCAGTCCAGCCGGCGATTCCGCATCGCATCGAAGGGCATGCCGGTACTGCGCTCGCGCCAGACCGGCGACATGTATGTCCAGGTCGTGGTCGAAACCCCGCAGAATCTGACCAAGAAGCAGCAAGAATTGCTGATGGAGTTCGAAAAACTCTCGTCCGGCGCAACCCAGCCGGAGGCAGCGGGTTTCTTCTCTAAGGTCAAGGACTTCTTCGGAAGTCGCTCCGTCTAGCCGGAGTCGTTACGCTTGACCGTAACGACTTCGATCTATACGTGTTTATGACTGTTTTCTGACAACCGCTCGATTGTGCGCGGTCCCGCCTGGTAGCGACATGCCTCTGCAATCGTCCGTGCGTGCGTCGAAGAAGCCCCTCCGTCTCGACGACGAGGTTCGTTTTCTCCGTTCATGGATCGAGAAGCCGCTGCACATGGGCGCGGTGATGCCGTCCGGACGGCTGCTCGCGCGCACCATGGCGCAATATGTCGATGCTGACGCCGAAGGGCCGGTCGTCGAGCTTGGGCCCGGCACCGGAGCGATCACCAACGCGCTGATCGAGCACGGCGTCGATCAGAAGCGGCTCGTCCTGGTTGAGTATAATCCCGGTTTCTGCGCGTTGCTGCGCGAACGCTATCCGCAGGCCAAGGTCGTGCAGGGCGACGCCTACAGGCTCCGCGACACGCTGTGGGACGTCATGAAGTCTCCGGCGTCGGCCGTGGTCTCCGGCCTGCCGCTGGTCACCAAGCCGATGCTCACCCGCCTGAAGCTGATCCGCGACGCCTTCCTGGCTCTCGCGCCCGGCGCGCCCTTCGTCCAGTTCACCTATTCGGTGGCGCCCCCGATTCCGAAGTCGCTGCCCGGCGTGTCCACAGAGGCCTCGGAGCGGATCTGGATGAACCTTCCGCCGGCGCGGGTCTGGGTGTATCGCAAGGGTTGATCGCCCCGCGCCGGGGTGCACGCCCTGGACCTGCGACTTCAAAATGTCCGCGCTGAAAATCCTCGTGATCCCGGGATCGCTTCGATCCGGCTCGCTCAACACGAAGCTCGCCGCCGTGCTGGCGCACGAGCTCGCGCAGTCGGGCGCCGACGTCAGCCGCATCTCGCTCGGCGACTTTCCGTTGCCGATCTATGACGGCGACCTGCAGGCCAAATCGGGCGTGCCGCAGCACGCCGTCAATCTGAAGCGGATGATCGGCGCCCATCATGGCGTGCTGGTCGTGACGCCGGAATACAATTCCTCGGTGCCGGCGCTGGTGAAGAACACGATCGACTGGGTGAGCCGCGTGCAGGACCCGCAAGAGGCCCGCGGCCAGGTGTTCCGCGAGCGCGTGTTCGCGATCGCTGCGGCATCCGGCAACCGGCTCGGCGGCATCCGCGCGCTGGCGGCGCTGCGCCTGATCCTGTCGGCGTGCCACGCCACCGTGATCCCGAACCAGCTCGCGCTGTCATTCGCCGAGCAGGCCTATGACGATATGGATCGTCTGAAGCACCAGGCCGACATCGACACGATGCGCGCGCTGGTGCGGCAGCTGATCGACCATTCTCAACGCATGATGTGAGGTGACATGCAGCCAGCCAAGATCGCTTCAAAGATCGCTCCGAAAGATCGGTTGATTGTGGCGCTCGATCTGCCGTCCGTCGCCAGCGCCGAGGCGATGATCGACCGGCTCGGCGACAGCGTCACCTTCTACAAGATCGGCTACCAACTCGGTTATGCCGGTGGCCTCGCGCTGGCGAAGCAGCTCGCCGGCAGCGGCAAGAAGGTGTTTCTCGATCTCAAGCTGCACGACATCGGCAACACCGTTGCGCGCGGGGTCGAGAGCGTCGCGGCGCTCGGCGCGACCTTCCTCACCGTGCATGCCTATCCGCAGACCATGAAGGCGGCGGTCGATGCGCGCGCCGGCTCTGGCCTCAAGATCCTCGCGGTGACGGTGCTGACCTCCTACGACGACAGCGACCTGCACGCCGCAGGCTACCGCCTCAACGTCTCCGATCTGGTCGAGGCGCGCGCCAGGCAGGCACAGGCGCTCGGTGTCGACGGCCTCGTCAGCTCGCCCGAGGAGGCCGCCGCCCTGCGCAAGATCGTCGGCGATCAGATGAACCTGGTGACGCCGGGCATCCGCCCCGCGGGCTCGGCGACCGGCGACCAGAAGCGCATCATGACGCCGGCCCGTGCCATTGCCGCCGGCGCCGACTATCTGGTGGTTGGCCGCCCGGTGATGGAAGCCGCCGATCCGAAGGCCGCAGCCGAGGCCATTCACGCCGAGGTCGCCCAGGCACTGACCTGAACCAACAACACGGGAGAACAGAGATGGCGAAGGGATACTGGATTGGACGCGTCGACGTTCACAATGACGAGGGCTACAAGCCCTACATGGCCGCCAACCCGGCCATCTTCCAGAAATTCGGCGGCAAGTTCATCGTCCGTGGCGGCAAATTCACCAGCGTGGAAGGCCAGAGCCGCTCGCGCAACGTCGTGATCGAATTCCCGGACTATCAGACTGCCCTGGCCTGCTACAACTCGCCGGAATACCAGGCGAACATCAAGGTGCGGCAGCCCCATTCGATCGCCGACCTCATCGTCATCGAGGGACACGACAACCCGTAGCCTGGCAGCCGGTTCGGTTGCCGGAACAGCCATGGCTCGCTATACGGCATGCAGAGGTGAGCCATGGCTGACATGCGTTTGATCGTTGCGGGAGCCGGCGGCCGGATGGGCCGCACGCTGGTGCGGGTGATTGACGAAACCCCGGGGGCGGTGCTGGTCGGCGCGCTGGAAGCGCCGGGCTCGGAATTGCTCGGCAAGGATGCCGGCGTGCTTGCCGGTCTCCCCGCCAACGGCGTCAAGCTGTCGGCCGATCTGTGGTCGATGTCGGCCAACGCCGACGGCATCCTCGATTTCACCGTGCCGGCCGCGACCATCGCCAATGTCGCGATCGCGGCCGAACGCGGTCTGGTTCACGTCATCGGCACCACCGGCCTGTCGCCGTCCGATGATGCGGTGATCCGCAGCGTCACCGACCGCGCCATCGTGGTGAAGTCGGGCAACATGAGCCTCGGCGTCAATCTGCTCGCGGCGCTGGTCAAGCGCGTCGCGCAGTCGCTCGACCAGAGCTTCGACATCGAGATTCTCGAGCTGCACCACAAGCAGAAGATCGACGCGCCATCGGGCACCGCCTTGATGCTCGGCGAAGCCGCCGCCGCCGGCCGCAAGATCGCGCTGGAGCAGCATTCGGCGCGTGGCCGCGATGGCCTGACCGGCGCGCGGCGCGCCGGTGACATCGGCTTTGCATCGTTGCGCGGCGGCACCGCGGCCGGCGATCACAGCGTGATCTTTGCCGGTCCTTCCGAGCGCATCACGCTGTCGCATCATGCCGAGGATCGCGCGCTGTTCGCGCAGGGCGCGCTGAAGGCGGCGCTGTGGGCGCATGGCAAGAAGCCCGGCATGTATTCGATGACCGACGTTCTCGGGTTGAGCGACTGAGACCGCTCGACGAGATCAAATCCAAATCAGCGAAACGGAATCTGAAATGAGTGATCGTCTTCTTGTGCTGGTTCGTCACGGTCAGAGCGAATGGAATCTGAAGAACCTGTTCACCGGGTGGAAGGACCCTGACCTCACCGAGCAGGGCATCCGTGAGGCCAGGGACGCGGGCCGCAAGCTGAAGGCGCAGGACCTGTCGTTCGACGTTGCCTTCACCTCCGACCTGACCCGCGCGCAGCATACGCTGAAGCTGATGCTGGAAGAGATCGGCCAGACCGGACTGCCGACGACGAAGAATCTCGCGCTCAACGAACGCGATTACGGCGATCTCTCGGGCCTCAACAAGGATGACGCCCGCAAGAAGTGGGGCGAGGACCAGGTGCTGATCTGGCGCCGCTCCTACGATGTGCCGCCGCCCGGCGGCGAAAGCCTGAAGGACACGCTGGCGCGCACGCTGCCTTATTACGTGCAGGAGATCTTGCCCGGCGTGCTGCGCGGCCAGCGCACGCTGGTCGCCGCTCATGGAAATTCGCTGCGCGCGCTGATCATGGTGCTGGAGAAGTTGTCGCCGGAGCAGATCCTGAAGCGCGAGCTCGCGACCGGCGCGCCGGTGGTCTATCGGCTCAATGCGGATTCCACCGTGGCCTCGAAGGTCGATCTGGCGGGCTGAGCTAAGCGATGGACCCGTCATCCCCGCGCAAAGGCTCTGCCTTTGTCGCTGGAGGAGCGCGCCCTTGCGCGCGTCTCGCAGGATGCACGGCCACCAGCCGGGCCGTCGACCCTTCGAGACGGCCGCTGTGCCGCCTCCTCAGGGGTGACGGTGAAGGAGTGTGCGCCTCCTGATCTAGGCAGGGGCGACCATGCTGCTAGATCAATGCCGGAAATGCCGCACGCCGGTGAACACCATGGCGATGCCGTGCTCGTCGGCGGCCTTGATCACCTCGTCGTCGCGCATCGAGCCGCCGGGCTGGATCACCGCGGTGGCGCCGGCCTCGATGCAGGCCAGCATGCCGTCGGCGAACGGGAAGAACGCATCTGATGCGACCACCGAACCCTTGGTCAGCGGCTCGGCGAGCTTCAGCTCGGCCGCGGCATCCAGCGCCTTGCGCGCCGCGATGCGCGCGGAATCGACCCGGCTCATCTGGCCGGCGCCGATGCCGACGGTGGCGAGATCTTTGGCGTAGATGATGGTGTTCGACTTGACGTGTTTTGCAACGCGGAAGGCGAATTTGAGATCGCGCAGCTCGGCGTCGGTCGGCGCGCGCTTGGTCGCGACCTTCAGATTCATGTCCTCAACCACCGCATTGTCGCGGCTCTGCACCAAGAGGCCGCCGGCGACGGTCTTGGCGGTGAGACCGAGCGCGCGCGGGTTCGGCAGACCGCCGGCAAGCATGAGGCGCAGATTGCGCCGGCCGGCGATGATCGAGATCGCCTCCTCGGTCGCGTCGGGCGCGATGATCACCTCGGTGAAGATGCCGATGATGGCGCGCGCCGCGTCCGCATCGAGCGTGCGGTTGACCGCGATGATGCCGCCATAGGCCGAGGTGGAGTCGCAGGCCAGCGCACGAGCATAAGCAGTCGCGAGATCGGGACCCTCGGCGACGCCGCAGGGATTGGCGTGCTTGACGATGACGCAGGCCGCTGTGCGCTGCGGGTCGAACTCGCCGACGCATTCGTAGGCCGCGTCGGTGTCGTTGATGTTGTTGTAGGACAATTCCTTGCCCTGCAGCTGCCGCGCGGTGGCAACGCCCGGCCGCTTCTCCGGCGTGGCATAGAACGCCGCGGTCTGGTGCGGGTTCTCGCCGTAGCGCAGCGACTGGATCAGCCTGCCGCCGAAGGCGCGGAAGTCCGGCGCCTTGGTATCGAGCTGCACGGCAAACCAGTTCGAGATCGCGGCGTCATAGGCCGCGCTGCGCGCATAGGCCTTGGCGGCGAGCCGCCGGCGCAACTGAAGCGAGGTCGCGCCCTTGTGCACGGCGAGCTCGTCGAGCACCGCAGAATAGTCGCTCGCCTCGACCACCACGGCGACGTCGTCATGGTTCTTCGCCGCGGCGCGGATCATCGCAGGGCCGCCGATGTCGATGTTCTCGATGCACTCCTCGAAGCCGGCGCCTTTGTCGACGGTGGCCTCGAACGGATAGAGGTTGACGACCAGGAGATCGATCGGCGCGATGCCGTGCGAGGCCATCGCCGCGGCGTGCTCCTTGTTGTCGCGGATCGCGAGCAGGCCGCCATGCACCTTCGGATGCAGCGTCTTGACCCGGCCGTCCATCATCTCGGGGAAACCGGTGAGCTCGGAGACGTCCTTGACCTGCAGCCCGGCCGCCGCGATCGCCTTGGCGGTGCCGCCGGTCGAGACCAACTCGACGCCCTGGTCGGCCAGCGCCTTGGCGAAATCGATCAGTCCGGTCTTGTCGGAAACGGACAACAGAGCGCGGGTCACGCGGCGAAGCTGCTCGGTCATATCGGAAAATCCTTGGCGGTTAAGGCAGCCGGGTAGCATGGTTTTATGCGGCACGAAACCGGTTCCGGACGCCGATTCCCGGGAAATTGGCCCTTCACCCTGAGAGAATGTGAAGGGACGGCTCACAAACGTTCAGCGTCGTCCTGGCGTAAGCCAGGACCCATTACCCCAGCCGCTAGTTGTTGTCCGACGCTGGGGCCACCATCCCGCACACAATCAAATTTGGTGGTTATGGGTCCTGGCCTTCGCCAGGACGACGGGGTGGAGAGGCCGCGCGCTGCGGATCGCGCGTTTTCGCTGCCGCTACAGCGGCAGTTCCGGCTCGCGGCGGGCGTTGCGGCGGGCGTTGGTGGCGGTGGCCGAGGTCGAGGAGCGGACGAAGCTCCAGCGGATGGTGGCGGCGTGCCTGGCGTCCTGCCGGATCACGATCTGCGAGGTGCGGCGCGGGCCGTCATTGCCGGCCAGGAACACGCTGTCCTCGAGGTCGACCTTGTCGTCCATCGCCTCGAAGGTCCAGACGTCGCGGTTTGGCAGCACCAGCATCACGCCGCGCGCATCCGACAACCGGCTCGCCTTCACCGAAGGGTGCAGATGGAAGCGCAGCGCGAAATCGGCCTCGCTGCCCTTCATGCGGCCGCCCGGCGCCGGCGACAGCGAGTCCTCGCCTTCGAGTCGCGTGCCGTCCTGGGAGACCATCAGCACGCGGCGATGGATCACGCCGAAGCGGGAGAGATAGCCGTCATGCGAGGCGGTGAGCACGTCGCCGCCGGGAACGGCTTCGCGGTAGCTCTCGACATTGCTGGGCCCGCTGGTGATCGGCGCGCCGCGCAGCAGCCGCTTCATCGCCGACAGCTCGACGAACTGGCACGACGAGGTGTCGTGATAGGTCAGCGTCGAATGCGCTGCGGTGGAGCGCGCGAACGGCCGCCAATTGTCGCGCCCGGTCGACGGCATGCCGCAATTGACGACGATGCGGCTCGGTCCCGAGGAGAGCTCGAACGACAGGCAGCCGGCATGTGCATCCTGGCTGACGCTTGCCGGCGGCGGCGGACCGGTGTCGATGATCAGCGTGGTGTTGCCGGCATCGAGACGCTGGAAGCCGGTGTGCGGCATGCTCGCCATCGGCACGCCGCGGGTGTCGTCATAGGCGAGCAGCGTCGCGACCAGATCGGACGGCGCGGTCGACATGCCGTTGAACAGCGCGAAGCTGCCGTCGCCGTGCCGGAAGAAGCGCAGCATCGGCATCATGCGGTCGATCGCGTTGAGCAACGCCGGCGGCGGCGCGATGTTACGTGCCGCAAAGGTCTGCCGCAGCGGCAGGAGGTCGCTGAGCAGCTCGACCAGCGCGCCGGGATTGCGCGAGATGTGGCCGCCATCGGGCAGGATCTGGCGCTGCAATTCGTCCGACAGCCTGCGGGTCGCCGACTTGATATTGCGTGCCTGGTTGGCGAGGCAGAGCGAGGCGTAGCACAGCGCGATCAGCACCTGCAGCCGCGGCACGCCGTCATTGTCGAGCGTGGAGTGGCGCAGGTAGCGGATCTCGCGCGCCAGTCCGCGGAGATACTTGCGGTAGAATTTTCCATCGGTGTCGCCGAGCACCAGGGGAGCCTGCGACAGCAGCGAGATCACGCGCCGCGCGCGCACATCGGCGCGCCGTTCCAGCGGCCGCTTGCGGGCCTGGTTGGAGATCCAGTCGTCGACAAGCGAGCGGGCATTGGCGCGGGTCAGCGCGGTGTCGGCGGCGCGCAGATGGCGCAGCCAGCCGAAGCCGAGCAGGGCGGCTTCCCAATCCTCCGACGGCGGTTCCAGATCGAAGATCGAGCGGCCGTGGCAGGTGACGATCTTGCCGGCGAACACGAATCGCCCGGCATAGATCTCGGCAGCGCGGGTGGCGTCGGCGGTCCGCAGGTCGTGCGGCGCGATGATCAGCCGGTCGGTGCGGCCCGGCCACAGCCGCGACAGCGCGACCGTGCTGCCGCTGGCGCGCGCGAGCATGCTGCGGGCGAAGCGGCCAGCAATCAGCGTCGAGATGCGTCTGCTTTGAGCGACCGACACGCCTAACCTTGCGGGGAGGAAATTTTCAACGAATCCTTATTTAATCCGGAAACGCGGCCAAGACACCTTCTTGATCAAGAAGACACCCTCTTGATACCGCGCGAATCACTTCGAGCTTAGAAGGCTGAGGTTAAAATCAGGACTTAACCAGCCGGGCTGCGTAAAAGCCATCCAGCCCGCTCAGCCGCGGGTCGGCGTTGGGCAGGTGGCTCGGCAGGGTGCGCAGGTCGCCGTCGGCGGTAATGATGTCGTCGAGGCCGGCGACCTCGCTCTTCTCGACCGGCGCACGGCGCAGGCCTGATTCGCTTGCCAGCAGCGCGGCGATCGCGTGCTCGCCTTCCTCCGGCTCCAGCGAGCAGGTGCAGTAGACCAGCGTGCCGCCGGGCTTCAGCAGATGGGTGGCCTTTAGCAGCAGCCGCTTCTGCAGGGCCGAGAGCGCGGCGATGTCGCCTTCCTGGCGCAGCCAGGCGACGTCGGGATGCCGGCGGATGGTTCCCGTCGAGGTGCAGGGCGCATCGACCAGGATACCGTCAAAACTCGCGGCCTCGGCGGGCCATTCGGCCGCGTCGGCGACAACAGTCTCGGCCTGCAACGCCAGCCGCGTGAGATTTTCGCGCAACCGCGCGACCCGCGCCGGCGAGCGGTCGACCGCGGTGACCTGCGCGCCTGCCAGTGCGAGCTGAGCCGTCTTGCCGCCGGGCGCGGCGCAGAGGTCCGCGACCTTCTTGTCCTTGATGTCGCCGAACAGCCGCACCGGCAGCGCGGCGGCGGCGTCCTGCACCCACCATTGGCCTTCGGCAAAGCCCGGCAGCATGGTGACGGAACCCTGCAGCAGCGTGCGCACGGTTCCCGTCGGCAAGACCTCGCCGTGCAGGCGGCTCGCCCATTGCGCGGCGTCGGACTTCACCGTGAGATCGAGTGACGGCTCGTGGCCGAGCGCCAGCGCCATCTCGCGCGCGGTGGCCTCGCCGTAATGCGCGTTCCAGCGCGCCAGCATCCATGGCGGCAGGTCCAGCGTCTGCGTGCTGATCTCGTCGATCAGCCCCTGGGCCTCGCGCGCGCAGCGGCGCAGCACGGCGTTGACGAGCCCGGCATACTTCGCGGCACGGCGGTCCGACTGCACCAGCCGCACCGAGAGATCGACTGCGGCATGGTCAGGCACGTCCATCCAGAGGATCTGCGCGGCGCCGATCAACAGCGCGCTCTGCGCGCGCGGCGCATCGGTCGGGATGCCGCGATCGAGCAGGCGCGACAACAGATGGCCGAGCGTGCCGAGCTTGCGCAGGATGGTCGAGACCAGCCGGCGCATCAGCGCGCGGTCGCGATCGGCCAGCGATTTCAGGCCGGGATGCGCGCCGGCGCCGTCGAGCTGATCATCGAGTGTGCGGTGCTTGTGCAGCACGCCGTCGAGGATGTCGGCCGCGATGCGGCGCGCCGCGAGACCGGGGACTTCGGCAGGAACTGCAAATCTTGAAGGAGGCATGAAGCGGAGATATCTCGAAGGTGCTGAGTTACATTCGGCTCATGCCCATCAACTCGAAAACACCTCTGGCATGCGAATATGCCAAATGTAAGAATCGCCTCGCGGATTTCTTGATCGTGATGCCGTCACCGAGCCAGCACGGAAGTACGAATTCGCAGGCGGAAAGTTTTGCCAAGAAGGCTTGCCATGTCTGAGAAATCGCCATCGTCAACGCCGCCGGAACCCGCGCCGCGCAAGCCGCTGACGCCGGCCGCGCAGCGCGCGCTCGCCGAGGCCGCGGCGCGGCGCAAGGCTGCCGAGGAGCTGGCCGCGAACGATGCCGCCGCACGCCCGAAGGAATTCCAGGGTCCGAAGGGTCCGGAACCGACCCGTTATGGCGATTGGGAAACCAAGGGCATCGCCTCGGACTTCTGAAGCGGGATTCCGGACAACAATCGACGCAAGCAACATGCCGCCGAACATGAGCTGATCATGGAAGAAAGCCGGGGGGCATTGTAAGCATATCATGGTATCTAATTACCAAGTAACCCGCGATTAACCGTACTCATCATACGTTGCGGGGCAATCGCCCTGTGTGTTGAGTTAACTAGGTTGGAATGCGGCATGTCGATTCAGCAGACAGAGGGAGCAACAGCACCCTATCGCGACCTGTCTCAATCCAGCGACAAGGTCTCGGAGGGCGTCGACCTGAAGGATGTCATCGGCATCCTCTTGCGGCGCAAGCACTGGATCTTTGCGATATGCGGGGCGTTTTGCGTGGTGGCGGCCACGTATCTCATGATCGCGCGACCGGCCTACACCGCGGTAGCCCAAGTTTACGTCGATCCCCGCGATCGCCCAACGCCGCAAGAAGGATCGGCGGCCCAGAACTCCGTGCCTGGCGACGGCCTGCTCCTCGTCGAAAGCCAACTGAAGATAATCACCTCGAACGAAGTCCTGACGCGTGTCGTCGATGAAACCGGACTGGCCAACGACCCCGAGTTCAACGGCAAAGGCGGCCTCGGCTCGAAGATCAGGTCGCTGTTCGGGATGGGGTCATCCGATCCGCCCGAACTGACGGCATTGCGGAATCTGCGCCTGAAGACGGCAGTGAAGCGAAACGACCGCTCCTTCGTCATCGACATCATGGTTTCCGCGGACACGGCGGCACGAGCAACAAGGCTCACCGAAGCCGTGGCCAATGCTTATCTTGAGGAGCAAGCCAAGGCGAATTCCACCTTCAATCGCCGCATTTCAGAGGCGATCACCTCACAACTGGCGCGGATGCGCGATGCAGTGAGCCAGTCGGAGCGAGCTGTCGCCGCTTACAAGGCCGCCAACAATCTGGTCGGCACCCGCAACAGGCTGGTGACGGATCAAGAGCTCGACGAAGCCAATACCCAGCTGACCAATGCCAAGGCCAAGCTGAGCGAAGCGCAGGCGCGCGTCAAACTGATCGATGCCATCGTCTCCGGCGGCGCAGGCCTGGAGGCTCTGCCCGAGGTCGTGCAGTCCGGTACGATCACACAATTGCGCGCGCGAGCGGCGGACATCGTCCGCGACGAAGCGCAGCTGGCGCAGATCAACGGTCCCAATCACCCCGCGCTGCAGGCGGTCCGGGCGCAGCTTCGTGACGTCCAGACCGCGATCAAGGACGAGGTCAAGCGGATCGCCGAGGCGGTCCGTTACGTCGCGACGAGCGAGCGGACGAATGTCCAGGAACTCCAGGCGCGTTTCGATTCGCTGAAGGCGTTGTCGCAGACGAACGACAAGATCATCGTGCCGTTGCGCGAACTGGAGCGCAAAGCGGACTCCGATCGCGCGGTCTATGAGATGTTTCTGGCGAAAGCCAAGACTGCACACGAACAGCAGGTCGTCGACACCACGAATATCCGGTTGATTTCCCCTGCGTCGCCGCCCCAACGCAAGAGCTGGCCGCCGACCATGATCATCATGGCCGCGGCGCTGTTCGGCGGGTTGACGCTGGGCGTTGCCGCGGCCCTGGCGCGGGACAGTCTTGCTGCGCGCGGCCGGCGACTACCAAAGCCGAACGAGGTGCCGCCGGGACCGGATGAGGTGCCGCCGAGACCGATCGGAAAGCGCATCGACCCGTCAACGTCATCGCTGCACTCCATCCTCCGTCCTGCCGCGGCGAGTCGCCAAGAACAGTTGTCGCGTCTTTCGGCGGAACTGCTCGCAGCGCCTGCGGGCCGTTCCATCCTGCTGGTTCGCACCTCGGAAGAAGAATCGCTCAGCCTGATCGCACTGGAGTTGGCGCGCGCCGTCGCCGAGACGGAACAGAAAGCCATCGTCATCGACGCCGATCTGATGCAGCACCCGGTCACATCGCGTCTGCGTTTCGACCAGCGGCCGGGAATTCGCGATATTCTGGCCGGCACGTCGTCGATCAGCGATGTGGCCTGTCCGCTGGGCAAGACCAACATCAAAATCGTCCCTGTTGGCCTCGCGGCAATGGTTCCACCGGATGACCGGATACTGAACACACTCTCCGAGGCGCTGAACGAGGCGCGCGATTTCGATCGCGTCATCATCGATGGCGGCGAACTCGGCAGCACGTCGTCCGAATACGGACTGTACGCCATGGCTGACGAAGTCATCTTCCTGGCGTCGACCGGCGATAGCAGGATCGATGACGTCCTGGTTCATGCTGACTTGTTGCGACATCATCGGATCAAGGCGAGGACGATCTTTATCGAACGCAACGCAGAGGCGCTGGTCGCGTGAGCGCGAAAGGGCACGTCATCGGCGACGTGAATTCGACGTCACGTCCAGCGTCGCTCGATGGAACTATTCGACTCGGCTTGCCTTTTGCCGGCCCCGCATTCGAAAGATGCAAGCCGTCGATGTTGTTCCGCTATTCTTCGTATCCGCAAATGTCGGGATTTTCTCTTCCTGTATGAGGCGTTCAAGCGGCTCGAGCCGCGTGTGGTCATCCCGATGGCAAATCTGCTGCTTTGTCTTCGCCATCCTCATGATCGCTGTTTCAACGCTGTTCCGCAGGGAGGATGTGCGAACGCAGTGTGTGAGCTGAGGTGAGACATGGCCGGACTTGCGCTGGACCATCACATGGATCCGCCAGCCATCATCATGCGGGCGGCCGACAGCCGGGGCGCGGCGCAGGCAGGGCGACGCCTGCCCGCCGGCTTTTTGAGCACAGCGGGGAGTCAGATCGTTGACAACGCCGGCCGCAACGTGCGCATCGCCTCGATCGGTTGGAACGGCACCGACGGCCGCCCTGGTGCAACACTCTCCGGCCTGTGGCGCGTCAGCTACAAGACCGTCCTGGACTCCATCGCCGCGGCCGGATTCAACACCGTCCGCATCCCCTGGACCGACGCGGGCCTGAATGCACCCCTCGACGGCTACAAGGACGAGCTCGGCTGGGTCAACGCGACGTTGAACCATGATCTGGTCGCAAGTCAGTCTCCTGACCCGGCCGGGCGCTACAGATTTGTGACGACCCTGCAGCTGTTCAAAAAGGTCGTCGCTTACGCCGGACAGATCGGCCTGAAAGTGATTTTCGACCATCACAGCAACCAAGGGACGGCAGGGCAGCAGAAGAACGGTCTTTGGTACGACCTCGGGCCGGGATCGGATGGGACCGACGGGGTCATCACCGGCAAGGTGACCGCGGAAACGTTCAAGCGGAATTGGCTTCAGATGGCGCGGACATTCGCAGGAAACGCGACGGTCATCGGCTTCGATCTGCACAACGAGCCGAACGGCGACCGGGGGCACATCACGTGGGGAGACGGTGGGCCAACCGATATCAAGGCCATGTGTGAGAGCGTCGGCTCGGCGATACAGTCGATCAACAACGGTGTCCTGATCATTTGCGAGGGGCCTGAATTCTACGCACCGCCGCCGCCGGCATCGGGCATGGATCCGAGATACGCCGCACCGGCGGGCAATTTGACTGCGGCGGGCGCCAATCCCGTGAGATTGCCGATTCCGAACAAGCTTGTGTACTCGGTTCACGAATACCCGGATGAGGTTTCCGACATTGCCCGATGGGGGCTGGCCGAAGCCGGATCGGACTACGTCGATCGAATGAACCGCACCTGGGGATATCTGGTGCGAGACAATATCGCGCCGGTATGGATCGGCGAGATGGGATCGTCGATGAGGACGCCCGTCAGCCGAGATTGGGCCTGGACGCTGATCCGCTACATGAACGGCGAATATGCCGATCAGGGCGGCCCCCGCTTCGACGTAGGTCAACAACCCATCAGCGGCAGCTGGTGGGTGATCGGTCCATCCGATGATCCGCCCTATGGTCTGCAGACGAGTTGGGGAATCGGAAACTATCGTCCCGAGCAGCGCGAAATTACGGATCGCATGTTGATGCGGTAGGCTAAGCTGGCCGAATTATCGCGGCAACGACGGCCGGGTTGATTTCGGGCCGGTTCTCAAGATGCCGTCCAGGTCCAGCGCTTTGTCGAGGTCATCCCGCCGAACATGCCCCCGTACGAAAGAACAAACGCCTCTCGTGCGCAGGGACGTCCGCCGTTCAGCCGATCGCCTTTGGGGCGGCGTTTCTCGACGGCGCTGCCATGGGTGTTCGTTCTCGGCATCGCCGCCGGCAGCATGTTGCCGATCCGCCGCTGGGCGCCTGAATGGGTGCCTTTGCCGTCGCACTGGTCGTTGAGCCGGTCGCGCGATGCCGATGTGATCCGGCAGCGGGCCGGCGCACCTGACGTTCGCCATGCTGTCGATGTCGTCAGGACGATCGATGGCGACACGTTCGAGGCGCGGGTGCATCTCGCGCCGGGGCCCGATCTGTATACGCGGGTCCGGCTGCGCGGCATCGATGCGCCGGAGCTGAAGGCGTCTTGTGCGCGCGAGCTGCAGATGGCGCAGGCGGCGACGGTGGCGCTGCGCGATCTGCTCGGCCAGGGCGATGTCACGATCTACAATATTGGTCCCGACAAATATCAGGGACGCGTCGTCGCCGATGTCGCGACGAAGAAGACCGACAACGTCTCGGCGGCGCTGCTCGCTGCCGGCCATGCGCGCGCCTACAACGGCGGGCACCGCTTCGGCTGGTGCGGATACTTCGGGCGCTAAACAAAAAAAAGCCGCGCATCGGCGCGGCTTTTCGGTGAAACGCTCGCGCAATCAGCGGGTGACGACGACGGTCGTGCCGACCGAGACGCGCGAATAGAGATCGGTGATGTCGGGGTTCAGCATGCGGATGCAGCCGTAGGAGACGAAGCCGCCCACCGAGCCCGGCACGTTGGTGCCGTGGATGGCGTATTCGCCGCCGGCCAGCGTCATCGCGGCGACGCCCATCGGGTTTGCCGGCGAACCGCCGGCGATCACGTTCGGAATGCTCGGCTTGTCGCGCTTGACTTCGGCGGGCGGCGACCAGGCCGGGTTGCGATACTTGCCGTCGATCCGGGTGGTGCCGGCCCACTGCTTGCCGGACTTGCCGACGCCGACCGGGTAACGCATCGCGTGGCCGGAATCGAGAATGAGATAGAGCCGCCGTTCGTTGGTCTTCACCACGATGGTGCCCGGCTCATAATTGTCAGCGTGGATCCCGACCATTTCCGGCCGTGCCTCGGCCGTCTGCGACATCAAGACAACGGCACCAAGGGTGGCAGCGAACGCCACCGCAAACTTCATCGACATCAACCTCTCCACTTCCCAACAGCTCCCGCTGGGGAGCCAAAAACCAAGATGCAGAGCCCTGAAAAAACCGGGCCCGCCGGTCTCGCGCACGCAATGTTAACCGCGTGTCTTAACCGGGTGGTTTCACGCCGGCCGCGAGACACGTCCAGATGGCGGGCAGAAAAGGAAAAGTTGGGATCAAAGTAAATGACTTGAAAACAACACTTGGCCACAAACGCGCCGCACTGGCGCCTTGCCTCTGACAATCCCGTGAAATGGCCGATTCCAGCGCGTTTTCGAGCGACGTGGAGAATGCGAAAGGCCGCGGCAGTGATCGCGCGCGGCCCTTCTTGGCTTTCCGATACTGTCGTGGCTGGCCTTTACGCCTACGCGCCCTTCTTGTTCTGCCGGTTCTGCACGAGGTCATCGACCACGGCGGGATCGGCGAGGGTCGAGGTGTCGCCGAGGCTCGACGGCTCATCCTCGGCGATCTTACGCAGGATGCGGCGCATGATCTTGCCGGAGCGCGTCTTCGGCAGGCCGGGCGCGAACTGGATCAGATCCGGCGAGGCGATCGGGCCGATGTCCTTGCGGACCCAGGCGACCAGTTCCTTGCGCAGCGCCTCGGTCGGCTCGGTGCCCTTCATCAGCGTGACATAGGCGTAGATGCCTTGGCCCTTGATGTCGTGCGGATAGCCGACGACAGCGGCTTCCGACACCGCCTCATGTGCGACCAGCGAGCTCTCGACCTCGGCAGTGCCCATGCGGTGGCCCGAAACGTTGATGACGTCGTCGACGCGGCCGGTGATCCAGTAATAGCCGTCGGCGTCGCGCCGGCAGCCGTCGCCGGTGAAATACTTGTTCTTGTAGGTCGAGAAATAGGTCTGCTCGAAGCGCGCATGATCGCCATAGACTGTGCGCATCTGGCCCGGCCAGGATTTGATCAGGCAGAGATTGCCAGAGGTCTCGCCCTCCAGCGTCTTGCCGTCGGCGTCGACGATCTCGGGCACCACGCCGAAGAACGGCCGCGTCGCCGAGCCCGGCTTCAGCTTGGTCGCGCCGGGCAGCGGCGTGATCAGGATGCCGCCGGTCTCGGTCTGCCACCAGGTGTCGACGATCGGACAGCGGTCGTCGCCGACCACGCGGTGGTACCACTCCCAGGCTTCCGGATTGATCGGCTCGCCGACCGAGCCGAGCAGGCGCAGCGACTTGCGCGAGGTCTTCTTCACCGGCTCGTCGCCGCCCTGCATCAGCGCGCGGATCGCAGTCGGCGCGGTGTAGAAGATGTTGACCTTGTGCTTGTCGACCACGTTCCAGAAACGCGAATTGTCCGGGTAGTTCGGCACGCCCTCGAACATCAGCGTGGTCGCGCCGTTGGCGAGCGGCCCGTAGAGGATGTAGCTGTGGCCGGTGACCCAGCCGACGTCGGCGGTGCACCAGTAGACGTCGCCCTCGTGATAGTCGAACACGTATTGATGCGTCATCGACGCGAATACGAGATAGCCGCCCGAAGTGTGCAGCACGCCCTTCGGCGTTCCGGTCGAACCCGAGGTGTAGAGGATGAACAGCGGATCCTCCGCCTTCATCGGCTCGCACGGGCATTCATTGGTCACCATCTCGGCGGCCTCGTGATACCAGAGGTCACGCGTCGGATTCATGTCGACCTTGCCGCCGGTGCGCTTCACCACCACGACCCAGTCGACGCCGCCGACTTTTTCGATCGCGGCATCGACATTGGCCTTCAGCGGCACCTTCTTGCCGCCGCGCAGGCCCTCGTCGGCGGTGATGACGACCTTCGAATCGCAGTCCTTGATGCGCTGGGCGAGGCTGTCGGGCGAGAAGCCGCCGAACACCACCGAGTGGATCGCGCCGATCCGCGCGCAGGCCAGCATGGCGTAGGCGGCTTCCGGAATCATCGGCAGATAGATCGTGACCCGGTCGCCCTTGCCGACGTTCCGGGTGCGCAGGATGTTGGCCATCTTGCAGACTTCGTCATGCAGCTGGCGGTAGGTGATGTGCTTGGACTCGGAGGGATCGTCGCCCTCCCAGATGATCGCGGTCTGGTCGCCGCGCTTCTCCAGATGGCGGTCGATGCAGTTCCAGGCGACGTTCAGCTCCCCATCCTCGAACCATTTGATCGAGATGTTGCCGGGCGCGAAGGAGACGTTCTCGACCTTGGTGAATGGCTTGATCCAGTCGATCCGCTTGCCGTGCTCGCCCCAGAAGCCGTTCGGGTCCTTGACCGAGCGCGCGTACATCTCGCGATATTTTGCGTCATCGACGTAAGCACGCTTGGCCCAATCGGCCGACACGTCATAGATCTTCTCGGACATAGGTTTCCTCCACTCATGCCGATCGCGAACCACGCGACGGCAAGCCGTCTTGATCATTGTTGCAATTATGCGTTGCCGCGTTCCGGCCTCGCAAGGAAAAAGGACTGTCACTTTCGTCGCGCAGAAACCGCAGGACATCCCGCCGGCTTCCGCACCTGATAGGACGCTTACCGCGCCTCGTTGACGATGGAAACCTATGCTCCATCGCCTGCATCAGGTCACCGGTCTCTTGGTCGTAGTAGTGCTGTGCTCTGCGCCTCCCCGCCACCCACCGCGACAAACTCGAACGACGTACGGCGTCGATTTTGACGGGCGGCTTTGGGCATTCAACGAACTGTCGTGTGCCGGCGCGATGATCTGCGTCAACAATCGGTCCTTCGGCGTCTCGCGCGGCCTAACGGCGCCCGTCGAGGCACTTGTTGCTGCCCGCAGCCTAGGATCGAGGGCGTCGCCGGGACGGCACGATCCGGCCTGTCCGGTGCGGCAGATCGTCCGAGTTCGGCCCATCGGAATCCGGTTCCCGGACGCTGTTCCCGCTATTTTGACCGAACCCGGACAGGCTGAAATCAAGGTTAGCCGGCGAATGGCACCCATGAAAGGTATTTAGAAACCATTGATAACCGATTCGCGACTCGCAATGTCAGTCTCCACGCCCTAAATCGCCATTCCGAGGCCGGACGGCCTCACCGGAACGAAGCCCGAAGCAACGGCATTACCGGGAGAACAGCGGAACAAGGCGTCTGAAGAGTATGATGGATCAGCAGAACATCGCGGCTGTGCGGCCCATGTCCGCCGATCCCGCTGTCGCCCTGGCGAAGGCGCTGGGTCAGTGGCCCAAGCAGCCGCAGGCAAAGTTGCGGCCGCAGGCAAAGCTGCAGCCACCTCGGGCAAAGCTCAAGTTCGAGACGCCCGCCGCCATCAAGACCTCGGTCGAGGATCTGGCGCGCGATCTCGGCCTGCGGCTCGGCGACCAGAACGAGCTGACCATCCGCCGCATCAAGCGCGGCAAGACCTATTCGTTCGTTCGCGCCAATGGCTCGCGCGTCCGGGACGCCCGCACCATCCGCCGGCTGCACGCGATGGCGATGCCGCCGGCCTATCGCCAGGTGCGCTACTCCACCGATCCGAACACGCATCTGCAGGCGGTCGGCCTCGATGCGGCCGGACGGTTGCAATACCGCTATCATGCCGATTGGGAGAAGGTCCGCGAGCAGCGCAAGGCGCACCGCCTGGGCAAGCTGGTGGCCGCGCTGCCGAAGATCCGGCGCAAGGTCTCGGCGTTCCTGTCCGGCGACGAGCCGACGCGCGAGTTCGCGCTTTCGGCGGTGATCGAGCTGATCGCGCGCACCGCGATCCGGCCCGGCAACGAATCCTATGCCCGGCTCAATGGCACCCGCGGTGCCACCACGCTGCTGAAGTCCAACGTCACGCTGGAAGACGACAGCCTGGTGCTGACCTTCAAGGCCAAGGGCGGCAAGGCCGTGCGCAAGGAATGCGACGCGGCCAAGCTGGTGCGTGCGATCGGCATCCTGCGCGGCGTTCCGGGCAAGCGCATGTTCCAGTATTACGACCGCTCCGGCGTCGTCCGCGCGGCCTCGACCACGGCTGTCAACGCGTTCCTGCGCGAGCTCGCCGGCATCAAGATCTCGCTGAAGGATTTCCGCACCTTGATGGCGTCGGCCGTCGTCGTGGAATCGCTGTCGCGGATCACGCCGGCCGCCAGCCAGCGCGGCCGCAAGCGCCAGGTGCTGGACGCGATCCGCGCCGCGGCCGACCAGCTTTCCAACACGCCGGCGATCTGCCGCAAGAGCTACGTCCACGACACCATCGTCACCGCGTTCGAGGACGGCATCCTCGAGCGCTTCGCCGCGACCATGGGCGGCTACCGCACCCAGAGCAAGCGCGAGCAATTGCTGGCGCAGGTGGTGATGGCGGCGGGGGCGTAAGCCCAGAATCCAACTCGACGTCGTCCCGGCCAAGCGAAGCGCGAGCCGGGACCCATAAACACAAATGTTCAGTATGTAGAACGCTGGGGCCACACCTCTGCGCGACACAGAGAGTTGTGGTTATGGGTCCCGGCCTTCGCCGGGACGACAGCAGAGTATGCTGGAACGCTACAGTCCGCCCATCTTGCAGACGTATTTCCATTCCTCCGCGGTCACCGGCTGTACCGAGAGCCGCGAATATTTCACCAGCGCCATGTCGGCGAGCTTCTTGTCGGCCTTGATCGCGGCCATCGTCACCGGCGTCTTCAGCGGCTTGTCGGCCTTGATGTCGACGCAGACGAACTTGCCGGTCTTGTCGGTCGGATCGGGATAGGCTTCCTTGACGATCTCGGCGATGCCGACGATCTCCTTGCCCTCGTTGGAATGATAGAAGAACGCCTTGTCGCCCTTCTTCATGTTGACCAGGTTCTGCCGCGCCGTGAAGTTGCGCACGCCAGTCCAGGCCTCGCCCTTCGCGCCCTTGGCGACCTGCTGGTCCCACGACCAGACCGACGGCTCGGATTTCACCAGCCAGTAATTCATCGCGACTCACCCCGTTCCTGAACGCCGATTGAGCGGCAATCTACAGGCAGCCGGACGCCCGCGACAAGCACAGGCATCTGGTCTCGATGGCAGCGCTCACTGCTTCAGATATCGATCGAAGAATTTGGCGATATCGGTGAAGGCTTCCTTGGTCTCGGGCGCATCGATGTTCATCTGGTATTGCGCGTGGGATTGCCCTTCATAGACATTGAGGTCGGCGATCACGCCGGCGCGGCGCAATTTGCGGTGGGTGCGAACCGTGTTGCTGAGGAACAAATCGCGCGTCCCCGACGTCAGGATGGTCGGCGGGAAACCCTTGAAGTCACCGTAGATCGGCGAGATGTAGGGATTCTTCAGGCTGGTCCCGTTGGCATAGAGCCTGGCCGCGCGGCCGAGCCAGCCGTCCCAGGTCACCAGCACATTGTCGACCCACTCATTGCCGGCGTAGCTGTCGCCGATCTTGTCGATATCGGACCATGGCGTGCCCGGCGCGATGGCGGCGGGCAGAGGCAGCTTCTCATCCTTCGCCCGCAACACCATCGCGAGCGTCATCGCACCGCCGGTCGAGGTGCCGAAGATCGCCAGCCGATGGCGCTCATGCGATTTCAGGACCTCCTTCCACACCGCCATCGCGTCGTCCATCGCGGCCGGATAGGGGAAGTCCGGCGGCATCCGGTAGTCGACCGAGATGACCTTGTAGCCGCCGAAGCCCGCCATCATGATGGCTTCCGGCAGCGCGGCTTCGCCGGGGCCGAACACGTAGCCGCCGCCGTGCACATGGATCAGCAGGCGCCGCCGGTTCTCGAGCGCGATCTTGTTCGGCGTCACGACATAGCAGTGCACGCCGGCGATTGTTTTCTCCTCGACCTTGACGCCGAGCTTCGCCTTCATCGCCGGGATATTCGCGATGGCTTGCTTGGCGCGGCGATCGATCAGCTCCTTCCATTCCGCTGATGTCTTCGGGTCGGCGTTGAAATGCGGCGGATAGGCCGTGCCGATCATGGCCTGCATCTCGGGAGAGACGTCAGCGGTGGGGTTACCGATCGACTTGAGCGGCGCGACCCGCTTGCCGCTGTCGGCATTGGCGGCCGCCTCACTCTTGGCGAGTTCGTCGTAGGAAGCGGCGGTTTGGGCGTGGGCAGTGATGGACGAGGCGGCGAGGGCGAATGCGAAGCAGATGGGAACGATGGCGCGTTGCGGTTGACGCATGTGTTTTTCCCTTGGGATCCGTTGCTCGACTGCTAAGACCGGGATCCGACGGTTCGCCGCCACGCTAGTACGGCGCGCGCGGATCGTGAAGCTCCACCTCGCGCACCTGTGACGCGCGCTACTCGGCCTTGAAAGGCCGTGTCAGCAATCCTTCGATCACCGCATCGATCGTCAGCCGGCCGCTCAGGATCGCGGCGACCGCGTTCGACACCGGCATATCGACCTTCTGCGCAGCGGCGAGCTCGCACAGCACCGGAGCGGTGAACGCGCCTTCGGCAAGCTTGCCGACCGGCGCTGCTTCGCCGCGCCCGAGCGCGAGGCCGAGTGCGAAATTGCGCGATTGCGCGGTCGAGCAGCTGAGCAAGAGATCGCCGAGCCCCGACAGGCCGGACAGCGTCTCGGTGCGCGCCCCGCAGGCGCGGCCCAACCGGGCGAGTTCGCTGAAGCCGCGCGTGGTCAGTGCGGCGAGCGCAGAGGCGCCGAGCTCCTTGCCGACGACGATGCCGGCCGCGATCGCCAGCACATTCTTGGCCGCGCCGCCGATCTCGACGCCGCGCACGTCTGACGTGTGGTAGGGCCGGAACGTCGCCGAACCGAGCGCCTGGACCAGCGCACGTGCAAGCGCCTCATCCTTGGCAGCCAGCGTCACGGCGGTAGGCAATCCGCGCGCGACGTCGTCGGCAAAGCTCGGTCCCGACAGGATCGCGGGCACCGCGCGCGGTGCGGCCTCCGCAACCACCTCGGTCATGAACTTGTGCGTGCCGTGCTCGATGCCCTTGGCGCAGGCGATGACAGGTGTGTCGGGTTCGAGGTACGGCGCAAGGTGTCCGACCGCCGCGCGCAGATGCTGCGCCGGGGTGACCGCGAGGATGATGTCGGCGCGTGCGGCGGCGGAGATATCCGACGTCACCGCGATGCCGGGCTGAAGCTGGACACCAGTCAGCTTCGGATTGACCCGCGTCGCCTCGATCCGCGCCGCATGCCCGGCATTGCGCGCATACAGCGTCACCTTGCGTCCGGCGCGCGCCGCGACCTCGGCCAATGCCGTGCCCCAGGCGCCGGCACCGATCACGCTGACTGACATATGCGCGGGCATCCGACCCCTCGGTTCAATATCCGGCGCGGCTGTTGGCGTGGCCGGCCGGCGCCTTGGCGTTGGCATCGAGCAGCCAGCGCGCGCGCGGCGGCGCTTCCATCGTGTCGGTGAGTCCGAGCGCCATCCGCTCGGCGCCGGCCCAGGCGATCATCGCGCCATTGTCGGTGCAGAGCGCCGGCGGCGGGATGATCAGCGTGGTCTGCGCTTTCGCCGCGACATCCTGCAACGCGCTGCGGATGGCGTGGTTGGCGGCAACGCCGCCGGCCGCGACCAATGCGCGCGGCGTGCCGAACCGTTCCTGGAACAACCGCAGGCCGACGGTCAGCCGGTCCGCGGTCGCTTCCAGCACCGCGGCCTGGAAGCTCGCGCAGAGGTCGCTGATGTCCTGCGGCTCCAATGGCTCCAGCCGGCTCGCCTCGTTGCGCACCGCCGTCTTCAGTCCCGACAGCGAGAAATTCGCATCCGGACGGCCGAGCATCGGGCGCGGAAAGGCAAACCGCGTCGGGTCGCCGTCGGCCGCCGCGCGCTCGACCTGCGGTCCGCCGGGATAGGGCAGCGACAGCATCTTCGCCACCTTGTCGAACGCCTCGCCCATCGCATCGTCGACCGTGGTGCCGAGCCGGACATATTCGCCGACCCCGACCACGGCGACGATCTGGGTGTGGCCGCCCGAGGCCAAGAACAGGCAATAGGGAAACGCCAGCGCGCAGGTCAGCCGCGGCGTCAGCGCGTGCGCCTCGAGATGGTTCACCGCGATCAGCGGCGTGTCGTGCACCATCGCGATCGCCTTCGCGGTGGTGAGACCGACGATCACGCCGCCGATCAGGCCGGGGCCGGCGGCCGCTGCCACCGCGGACAATTGGCCGTAGCCGACGCCGGCCTCCTTCATGGCGGAGGCGATGATACCGTCGAGCAGGTCGACATGGGCGCGCGCCGCGATCTCCGGCACCACGCCGCCGAAGCGGGCGTGCTCGTCGGTCTGCGAACGCACGACGTTGGAGAGGATCTTGGCCTGTCCGTCAGCCTGGCGCTCGACCACGGCGGCTGCGGTTTCATCGCAGGTGGTCTCGATTCCCAACACCAGCATCGGCGGTTCGTGTCCCAATTTCGGCCCTTGTGCTACCAGCATGATCCGGACCGGCCGGAACCGGTTTCCGGCCAGATCATGCCCATCAAATGTCCTCTCCGGGGTAGCATTGCGAGGTCGCAAAGTGCAATCGGTCGCCAAGGACCAACAAGGTCCAATCTGCAGGGGCCAATTCGCAAGGCGGGAGGCCTGACCCTGACCATCCTTGTCACACGACCGCATCCGGATAGTGCCGCGACGCTTGCGACGCTGCGCCAGCGCGGCTTTGATGCCCTCGCGGCGCCGGTGCTGCGCTTCGAGCCGTTGCCGTTCCATGATGACGACGATGCCGAATATGACGCGGTCATCCTGACCAGCGCCAATGCGCTGCGCGCGGTCGATCTCGGTGCGAGCCGGCTGATGCCGCTGCCGCTGTTCGCGGTGGGGACGCACACCGCGGACGCCGCACGTGCCGCCGGCTTCGACAAGGTGATCGTGGCCAAGGGCGACGCGGTGAGCCTGCGTGATCTCGTGCTCGCGCGGGTCAAGGCCGGCGAGCTGCCGGCATCCGCCACGCTGCTCTATCTCGCCGGCGCCGACCTGTCGCGCGATCTCGCCGGTGAACTGGGCGAGCGCGGGTTAAGCGTCGTCACCCATACCACCTACCGGATGGCGCCGGTGGCCGGCTTTCCAAGGGAGGTCAGCGACGCCTTCATGGCGAACCGGATCACAGCGGTGCTGCATTATTCCCGGCGCAGCGCGCAGGCCTTCCTGGACACGATCCGGGCCGACGGCCTGGAGATTTCGGCGCTCGCTTTGCCGCAGTGCTGCATCTCGGCCGCGGTCGCCGCGGTGCTCCATGACGCCGGTGCGACCAAGGTGGTGGTGGCGGCGCGGCCGGACGAAAACGCCCTGCTGGAGGCGCTCGACCGCACAATGCGGCCGTCACTCGAATAATTCTTTCGTCGGACCATGATGTTAGGCAATGCTCCGGGTTTCGGATCGTGCTCTAAGACCATGGCCGATCCTGACGGAGCGGTTCGCGTTAAGGTAACGCCACCAAACAACTCGATGACGGCATGATCCGATTCAATCGGATCGGATCATGCTCTAGAATGTGCGGCCAGTAGTTTTGAGGACCCTCGCGATGGCTGAAGAAAGGCCCGACGACCCAGGACCTTCGCCGGATTCCCGGCCCAAGCGCGCACCGCCGACCATTGATCTTCAGGCGACCGAAATCTCCAGCGAGCCGTCAAGGACCGAGGCGACCGAGGAAGCCGCCAAGGAAATTGGCAAGGAAACTGGCGAGGAAACCGCTGGCCATGCCGGCGAGGCGGCTGCGCCCGGGGCGGAGCCTCATCCCGATCCTGCGCCTCACACAGAGCCGCAACTCGAGGCCGCCTCCGCGGCACCGGAGGCCGAGCGGCCGCGGCCGGTGTCGCCCTGGGTGGTGGCGCCGGTGTCGGGCGCGGTCGCCGCCGCGCTGGTGATCGGGGTCGGCTGGCTGCTCGGCTGGCCCTCGGTGCCGCCGGCGTCCGCGCCGCAGCCCAGCGCCGCAACGGTTGACGAACTCGGTGCGCGCCTGGCCGCGCTCGAAGCAAAGGCGAGCCGGCCAGCCGCTGCGGTCGCCGATCCCGCGGCAACCGCAAGGCTCGAGGCGCTCGACAAGTCGATCGCCGTGCTGCGTACCGAGCTCGCCGCGACGCGGGCGCAATCCGACAAGCTCGCCGCTGCGGTGAATGACGCGAAGGCCGCGCCGCGCGATGGCGCGGCGGCGCCCGACATCTCCGGCCTCACGGCGCGGATCGACAGGGTCGAGGGTGCGGTGAAGGCGCAGGGCGCCGCGATCGCCAAACAGGACGGCAAGATCGCCGACACCAAGGCCGAGGCGAAGGCGGATGATGTGCCGCTGCGCCGCGTGGTTGCGGCCTCGCTGCTCGACGTCGCGGTGCGTCACGGCGATCCCTACGGCTCGGCGCTCGAGGCCGCGAAGGCCATCGCCGACAATCCCGATATGCTGAAGCCGCTCGAAGTCTTCGCTGCGTCAGGCGTGCCGAATCCGAACGCGCTGTGCCGCGAGCTGATCGAGATCGTGCCGCAGCTTGCTCCGCCGCCGCCGGAGGCCGCGGCCGCCAGCGCCGGGCTGGTCGATCGTCTGCAGGCCGGCGCCTCCAAGCTGATCCGCATCGAGCGGACCGACGGCACCGGCACCGACCGCGGCAGCATCGTCGCGCGCGTGACATCGGCCGCCGTGCATAATGATCTCGCATTGACCGAACGCGAATTGAAGTCGTTGCCGCCGGCCGATCGCACCGCGGCGCAAGCCTGGCTCGCCAGGGTGGACGCACGCCGTGCCGCGCTCGACGCGTCGCGTAAATTTGCCGACAACGCCATGGCGGCGCTCGCCACGGTCAATCAATAGCTTCTTGCAATAGGTTCTTGATGATCCGGATCATTCTGTTCCTGCTGCTGATCGCGCTCGCTGCAGCGGGTGCCGCCTGGTTGGCCGATCAGCCCGGCGATCTCGTGCTGAATTGGGGCGGGTTGCGTCTGACGTCCAGGCAGCCGATGTACCTGCTCGGCCTCGTCATCGTCGTCGCAATGGTCGCCGGCATGATCCTGCGCGGACTGTGGAAGATCCCGGGCCGCATCCGACGCGGCCAGCGCGAGCGGCGCCACGCCCGCGGCCGTCACGCCATCACGCAAGGCCTGCTCGCGATCGGGCATGGCGATTCGTCGGCGGCGCGTGCCCATGCCGAGGTGGCGCGGCGCCACGCCGGAGGTGATCCGCTGGCGCTGTTGCTGCACGCGCAATCGGCGCAGCTCGACGGCGATCGCGACGGCGCGCAGCGCGCCTTCCGCGCCATGGCCGAGCGCGCCGACACGCGGCTGCTCGGCCTGCGCGGCCTGTTCATCGAGGCACAGCGCGCCGACGATCCGGTGGCGGCCGTGATGATCGCCGAGGAGGCGCTGAAGATGTCGCCGTCCTCGTCATGGGCCTCGCATGCGGTGCTCGGCTTCTGCTGCGCCAAGGGTGACTGGGCCGGCGCGCTGTCGATCATCGACAACAACCAGACGGCCGGATTGATCGACAAGGCGACCTATCGGCGGCAGCGCGGCGTGCTGCTGACGGCGCGCGCGCTGGAGTTGGAGACCGTCGATCGCGACCTGTCGCGCTCGAGCGCGATGGAGGCCGTCAAGCTGGCGCCGACGCTGATCCCCGCCGCGGTGCTCTCGGCGAAGTTCGAGAGCGAGGCGCATCAGGTGCGCCGCGCCATGCGCATCGTCGAGACCGCGTGGCTCAAGCAGCCGCATCCCGATCTCGCCGACGCCTATTCGCATGTCCGGCTCGGCGATTCCGCGCGGCAGCGGCTGGTGCGCGTCGAGACGCTGGCGGCCAAGACGCCGGGCAACATCGAGGGCGCGCTGGCGATCGCGCGCGCCGCGATAGATGCGGCCGAATTCGGCAAGGCGCGTGCGGCGCTGGAGCCGTTCACAGCCGCGCCGACCCAGCGCGTCGCGCTGCTGATGGCCGAGATCGAGCGCAGCGAGCATGGCGACAGCGGCCGGGCACGGGCCTGGACCCTGCGCGCGGTGCGCGCGCTGCATGATCCGGTGTGGACTGCCGACGGCTATGTCTCGGATCGCTGGCGTCCGGTGTCGCCGGTCACCGGCCGCTTCGATGCCTTCCAGTGGCAGACGCCGGTGGCGGCGCTGCCGTCCGACAAGGGCAATGCGATCGAGCCCTCGCCGTTCGAAGAGGCGATGCTGGCGCCGCGTCGGGTCGAGCCGCCCAAGGAGCTGGCCATCGAGCCGCCGTCACCCAAGCCGGTTGAGCCGGTCGAGGCCAAGCCGGTCGAGCCGGCCACGCCGTCCGTGCAGGACAACGCCCCGGCGCCGGCGGCCAGCGACGCCGAGCCGGTGCCGCCTGAACCCGCCGCGCCGGAGCCGGTTCCACCCCCGGCCACTGAGGCGGCGCCCCCGGCCCCGGCCCCGCTGTTCCGGTCCCGGACTGATCTGCCCAAGGCGGCGCCGGCGCCGATTCCGGCCGTGATTCCGATCGTCCGGGCTCCCGACGACCCCGGGGTCGATGAGGACGGCCCGGTGGACGAATTTGCGGAACAAATCGGCCCTCCCAAGGCCCAGGCGGGCGGTTGGCGCGGATTTCTGTCACGTTTGGGAAGCTAATTCGGGGTTAGGTAACGGCTGTGCGGTTTAATAACCGCATCTTCTTGCCAATCGGGGTCATGCCCGATATCAGGTGGCGCGCAAGCTCAGGCCGTTGCCGAACGGTTCGCCGCAATAGCTCAGTTGGTAGAGCACGTCATTCGTAATGACGGGGTCGGGGGTTCGAGTCCCTCTTGCGGCACCATTCTCAGACTAAGCCCTTCAATTCTTGCGATCTTCCGGGCGGAAATTGTTTCTCCGTGTAGGTGCTGATCCCAATCCTGCTACACGGCGGAGTGTGGATCTGGTGGCGCACGAGCTTGGTCAAGTTGGGCGCCGCAATTACTGGATATACCGTAAACGCGTCGACCATGGACGCGACCGCAGCACGAGCCTGACCGATGAGCAGCACTCAGACCGAAGCCGAGATTAGGAGCGGCTTGAAGCGCGGGAAGGTCATACTGCCATGGAGCTTGCTCCGGTCGGTCGGCAATTCGCGAGCCGCAAAGCTAACCGTGCTCATTCCGCTGATCGGCTATTTGATCTTGCTGAATGACGACATCGTTGCGCATCTTACGCTGTCGAAGGATGTGTTTGACGACGCTGCCGACCATACATTGACGCGATTGCTTGCAGTTTATGTCGGCCTTGTATTCATCGCGATTGCCTCAGCCGTATTCGCAATACGATGCCCCGGCGAAGTGAAGCGGTATGGCTCTCCCGAAGAGTACATCGCGGGCGACGAACCGTCGGTGAGCGACAAGCAAATAGCGATCATCGAAAGGAAATTGGAGGTCGGCGACGATATCGCGCGCAAAGACAGTAGCGAATATGGCGCGTACTATTTTGGCAGGCCGAACCCTGATCTAGAGGAACTGCGGCGGAACGGACGCGAATTGCTTCGCATACGAATGAACCTCTTCTATGAGATGCTTGACCGGTCTCGCCCGATATCTCGATGGATCGCGGCAATTTTCTTTCTCGCGGGGTTTATCTGCTTGTCGATCCCTTCGATGCTTGTGTTTATCAAAGTCAGCAAGGTTTTGTTTCACAAGATCGGTGCTTAAGGATGTCAGGACCTACATCATTGGATCGGCGCTACTCGAAGATCATTGGTGTCCGCTCAGGATCGAAATGAAAAAGCTTTATTGTCGGTACAACGTCATCGGCACTCGCGGTCATTTTTATTGGTCCATATACGTCTGTGCCACACGCCATCCCCGCCACGATAGGCGGGTTGTACCACCGCCGTATCAAAACAAGCGCCTCTTCTCCGGGATTTAAGTCGATCAGATGCTTTTTGTTGATGTCGAACTGTGACGGCTCCGGCCGAGTAGGCATCGGTCCGATTGCTTCGACGATGACCTTTACGTTCCTTTGAGTCTTGGCGGACATATTCCTTATCAGCGCTCGATACTCCCAAAACGTTCCGGGTATTTGCTTTCCGGTTTCGTCCCTCATCGGTTCGATTGACCAAAACCTTCTATTGGGATTAGCTTGGTCGAAAATGATCTTGATCGGCCGCTGAACTAGTGGAAATTGTCCGAATATCTGGTTCCTAGAGAACCTGACGCCGACCCACGCCATTGGGCCGAACTCGCGGCTTGTGGGACCCTTCCAGTGAGCCGCAGTCCGTGGAAGATGACTACGATCAAATACGATCTCAACTTTGTCCCACGTGTCCGGAGGGATAGGCTTTTCTGGGGTAGTGGCCGTTCCTGCTAAGCATTCCTCGCCCCAAGAACTGAGAAGCGAGTTTCGCAGAGCTTTATGGATTTCGTTGTCGAGCCGACGCGCAAGCCAGTCGTAAACGAGGTTCGAGGTATCAATGGTTGTTTTTAATTGACTCTCCCGCCACTCGCTTTCCTCGAAAATCAGAAAAAATGCTTCTCTTGCATCGATGTCCGGCGCAGGGTCTTGGGTCGGTGCAACTTGGCGTTGTCCATGCAATTCGATTTGCGATCGTTGGATCAGTACTTCTCGTTGACGAAGCTGGTACTCCGGAATGGCCATGCCGCCCCTATCAAAATGGGCTTCGGACGGCTCTCGGCGGAGATAGTTTCGGAAGCCTACGATGATATTGAAAAGCTTACGTGGCATGTCTGCCTCGGATAATGGGCGTATCAGAGCTATTAAGGTAAGAAGTCCGTTAGACACCGGTAGTGGGCCTTTGTGTTCTAGCTGATCAGACCTCCCTCGCCAGCTATGCGACGTGCACTAACGTCGAGACAGTGGCGCGCTGCTCTGATGGCTCTTTCACGATCCGAACCTCTTAGCAGTCGCTGGAAACGCGTCCTGCGCCACTCCTCAATGCGACGAAGGCGGCCTCGTCGGCCACCCAGCAACACTGACCCTTCCAAGCTCTCGCACGCCACGGTCCTCCCGCTCAGGTTGAAAGCGTAACGGAACTCACCGTAGGCGCAAGCTCCGTGCCTGCTCCCGCCGCCCCGCAGTTTCTGGTGATTACGGGCGCTGATCCTTGCTGAAAGTCAGCAAATCACTTAGGGAGGATTTCGCGCGTCGAGTTCTGCATCAGCCATGCACATGTTGTTAACAGGTGTCTCCGATGGCCTCTGCTCGCGAAATGCTCGCTGTCAGCAGCGATCCGGTCAAGGTCCGTAACCTTGCCCTCAGCCTTCTCGCGATGAGGAAGGTGGCTGAAAATCTCTTCAGTGAGTGGGAGTTGACATTTCTGCTCGACACTGTCGAGCAGGCGGAAAAGGTTATCGCGCTCAGTCCAAAGGAGCGCAAAGACCTCAAATTTAGCGAGAAGCACGCTGAGGCGCGTCTCGCGTTGCGCGACTTTCGCCTCACCTCCCGACAGGCAGAAAAGCTGTTCGAAATTCGCGACGGCGTTACCCTGTACGGTGACATTGCTGGCATCAGCGTTCGCAACCTGATCGTCCGATGCTACGAAGCACGTGGGTGCGGACTCGTAGAGAGCGATGACGAATATATCGAGGGCCTTTGGAAGAGTGGGGTGACCAAGCTTCGTCTTCGCGATCTCATGCGGCTCAAGAGGTGCAGCATCGAACTCAACGAGCTCGAGCCCTACATGTAAGGCTGCGTGATGAGCACCCAGGGTCAGATTTCGGATTAATCTCGGCAGTTCAATTTTCGCTTTCAATGGTACACGATCCCCGGCACGAAACTCGCGGATCAGCGCGTTTAGGCGGAAAATGCTGGGTTTGGAGGAGGGGTTTCGTTCCCTTCTTGCGGCACCCCAGAACATCTTCCACCTAGATCCGCGCGCCGCACAGTCCACTCGCGACCGCGACCAGTCCGACCGCGGCGAGGCCGGTTGCCCAGATCCGGTTGGCGATCGCGGTGGCCGCGCCGTGCGCGATCAGGACGCCGCGCAATCCCGAGGTGAGATGGGCAAGGACGAAGAAGACGCCGAGCGCGTAGTGCGACACCAGGCGGATGCTCCAGGCGTCGTGGATCAGGCCGGTCGGTGCCCCCGACGCACGCGCCCAATTGGTATCTATGTGGTTCACGGCCCGCGCGGAGACGAGTGCGGAATTCAGATGGGTTACGATGAACGCCGGGAGGTACACGCCGGAGCCGATCTGAAACACGCATCCGCCGGCCGCGCTCCAGCGCCAAGCCAGCCGCATGCCGACGGCGGCCTGGAACGGCATCAAGGCGGCGAGGATTGGTTCGATCACGGAGGAGCGATAGACCGTGCGTCCTATCTTCATCACGGTGCCATGCATCTTGGGCCCGAGCAGCCCGACGGGTCAAGCTGCCTTGTCGAGCGCCGGCACCCGCCAGCTCCTTTGCATGGGGTTGTTTCGATATTTTGGCTGCGTACATCTGAAGCAGGAATTTCGCCACCATTGCCCGTGGTGATCTGCCGGTAGTCGACGCCGACACCACGAACGAAAGCGCCCCCGGATCGGATCCAGGAGCGCCCTTGGGTTGAGTGTGTTCGGCGTATTCGCGGGGTTACTCGGCCACCGTCTGCACGACGTTGCCGATCGGCCGGCCCGATGCGACCGGCTTCTCGGTCTTCGCCATCATCGCGTCGTATTCCGGCAGCGTCTCGATCTGGGTCTTGGCCTTCATCCAGACCACCTTGTAGCCGCCGGCCTTCAGCTTGCGCAGCAGCGTCGGCAGCGCCTGTGCGGTGTGCTTCTGCAGATCGTGCATCAGGATGATGCCCTTGTGCTCCTTGTCGAGCTTGGTCATCACGTTGTTGATCACTTCGTCGGAGCTCTTGGACTTGAAGTCGTTGGAGTCGACGTCGACCGAGAACATCGCGATGTTGCGGGTGCCGAGATAGGCGGTGGTCGCCGGCGTGTGCGCCAGTGCCGGGAAGCGGAAGAACGGAGCCGGATTGGCGCCGAGTGCCAGCTTCACCGCGCTAAAACCCTTCTCGATCTCGTCCTTGGCCTGCTGCTCGGTGATCTTCTTGCTCGCCAGATGCGCGTGCGACCAGGTGTGGGCGCCGATGGTGTGGCCGGCGGCGGCGACCTGGCGGAGGATATCGGGGTGATAGGTGGTGTGCAGGCCGATCGGGAAGAACACCGCCTTGGTGCACTCGTCCGCCAGCGCCTTGAGCACGGCGGGCGTGGTCGGCCACGGACCGTCGTCGAAGGTCAGCACCACCTCATGGTCGGTCAGGAAGTCATATTGCTTGTACTGCAGGAAGCCGAAGCCCGGGCCGCCTGTGGTGTCGACCACGACGGTGCGGCTGATGCCGAGCCCATCGGGATTGGCGCATTTTGGCATCGCCACGACCGGAGCGGGCGCCGGTGCAGGGGCAGCGGCCGGGGCCGCCGCCTGGGTGGCGTCGGCGCGCTTCGAGAGCGCGGCGGTCGTGTCGACATCGTCTCTGGCGGCCTGCTTGGCCGCTGTGGGCAGCGGATCGGCCTGGCTTGCTGCCGTTGTCTGCGGAGGCGCCGCGTCGGCACGCGGGGAGGAGGTCCAGAACCACACGCCGGCGATCACGATCGCCGCTACAACACTGGCCAGCATCAGGCCCAACGCACTACGCATCGCTACACACTCTCTCGGACTTAAGGATACGCCACAGCCGTAACGAGCGATTAATGCCAACAAGGTCTTAACGCGATCCCAACAAGGCGCCAGGACCGCAAGAAAAAGCGTGCTTTACCGATGCGTGATGGTCGTCACAGTCATCGGGTGCGCGCTCAAGCAGGATCGGACATCAGACAACGGGCGCCGCGATCGGTGGCGCCGATGGGAGCCGATCATGACCACCATTTTCAAAGGCCGGGTTCTTCGGGGCGGAGCACTTGGACGTGGCGTTCGCAGGACCGCCGTCGTGCTGGCGGTTGCGGCGAGCGTCTCGTCGCTGACCTCGAGCGCGAGCTTCGCATTCAGCGCCGAGGCGCAGCAGATGTGCACCGGTGACGCCTTCAGCCTGTGCAGCTCCGAGATCCCGAACATCCCGAAGATCACGGCGTGCATGGTCAAGAACCGCTCCCAGCTGACCAGTGGCTGCCGCGTCGTGCTGGATCGCGATCTCGCGGCCCAGCGCCGGGCCGCCGCCGAGTGATTGCAGTGCACCAATGGACTTCGCCGTGGGCGGCGAAGCCGCAGGGCTTCTTTGCCGCCCTGAAACGCTATAGAACCAGCGTCGCATTCCTTAGAGGCTTTGTGATGACCCGATTTCTGTTCGCCGCCGTTCCGCTGGTTCTGCTGACGTCAGCGGTCTCAGCACAGCAGCAGGGGCGCGATGCCTGCTCGCGCGATGCCTCGCGGTTCTGCCGCGCCCATCTCGGCGAGGGCGATCAGGTCGTGCTGGCCTGCCTGAAGGAGCATCGCAGCCGTCTCAGCAAGGCCTGCCAGCAGACGCTCACCGACAACGGGCAGTAGCGCCATCATCGTCATTCCGGGGCGCGCCGCCTGGCGCGAGCCCGGAATCCATTCCAACGCTGGACTCGCGGCCCGATGGATTCCGGGCCCATCGCTGCGCGATGTCCCGGAATGACGACGGAGTCTACGTACTACTCCCCGCCGCGGTCGCGACCACCGGGATCACCTCCTTGGCGGCGCGATCCGGGGTCTCGTCCTTCCAGCGGACCGAGCCGAACGGCCGTTCCAGCATCCGCCGCACCCGGATCGGATCCGCGCCGATATGGAAGTCGGCCGCCTTCTGGTGCAGCTCGCGCTCGATCTGGGTGGCGCGGTTGCGCTGGCGCAGGAAATCGAGCCAGGTCGGGCAATGATAGCGCTCGGTCCACAATTCGGGATCGGCGATGTCGCGCGCGATCGACCAGCCATAGGCGCCGTTGCGCTGGCGACTCAGCTGCACGTCCTGCATCACATTGTGGAAGGCGCGCGCCTTGTCCTGCGCCACCCGGTACTCGATCTCCACCACCAGCGGCCCGCTGCGCGCGGTCAATTGCAGCCGCACCTCGGGATCGGCCAGGGCAACCGTCGCGTCCTCGTTGCGCGCGCCGACCGGCGGCATCCGCAGCCAGATGCCGAGCAGCGGCGACAGCAGCATCAGGCCGGCGGAGATCAACAGCGCCGTCTCGACACCACCGAGGTCCGTGATGCGGCCCCAGCACCAGCTTCCGATCGCAATGCCGCCGGCGATCGAGGCCTGAAACGCCGCAAGCGAACGGCCGGCGACCCAGCGCGGCGCCGAGAGCTGCACGCCGATATTGAACAGCGCGATGGCCAGCATCCATACCGCACCGGCGACCACCAGCGCGGCTGCGGTGATCACCGGCTGCTTGCTCACCGCGACGATCGCGATCGCAACGCCCATCAGCAGCGCGCAGGTCCGCACCGCGGCCTCGCCGCTGAGCCGGCTGCGGATCTCGCTGATGTTGAGTGCGCCGATCACAGCGCCCATGCCGAAGGCGCCGAGCATGATGCCGTAGGTCTGCGCGCCGCCATGCAGCAAATCGCGCGCCACCAGCGGCATCAGCGCCGAGACCGAGCCGCCGATGATGCCGGTCACCATGGTGCGGGTCAGCACGATCTTGATCGACGGCGAATTGGTGATGTAGCGCACGCCGGAGACGATGGCGCGGTTCAGCCGCTCGCGCGGCAGCCGCGACGGTTCGCTGACGCGATTCCACAGGAACAGCACGACCAGCAGCGGCAGGTACAGGACAGCGTTGGCCGCGAACGCCGCCACGGCGCCCGCGGAGGCCACCACGATGCCGCCGATCGCAGGACCGAAGCTGCGCGCGATGTTGTAGCTGATGCCGTTCAGCGCGACCGCGGCGGGCAGCGTCTCCGACGGCACCTGCTCGCTGACCGAGGATTGCCAGGCCGGGCCGAACAGCGCCATGCCGCTGCCGACCACGAAGCACAGCGCGAGCAGGATGTTCGGCGTCACCAGATTGAGCCAGGCCAGCACCGTCAGCGTGGTCGCGCCGGAGAGCGCGATCGCCAGCGACACCAGCGCGACGATGCGGCGGTCATGCATGTCGGCGATGGCGCCGGCCGGCATCGAGATCAGCATCACCGGCAGCATCAGCGCGGTCTGCACCAGGGCGACCTTGTCGGCCTCCGCGGTCATCTGGGTCATCGCCCAGGCGGCGCCGACGCCCTGGATCAGGATGCCGAGGTTGGAGAGCAGGCTCGCGAGCCAGATCCGCCTGAAGATTGAATGCCGCAACGGTGCAGTGATACGGTCTGGTCGATCCGGCGGTTCGGTCATATCCGGTTCCGGTTGGCCTGCTATGGTTTGTTGAATGATTCCGGCTGCATCAACTGATGCCCGGCAAACGCGTGTCCTGTCCAGCGATTACGGTATCCTCGCGGGCTGTAGGACACAGCTAAAGCCCTGAAAGGCTTGGGGAAGGGGATCAATGGCGCTGTCGCGGCGGAGATTTTTTCAAGGAGCCGGCGCCCTGACGCTGCTGGCGGGCCGCCTCGCCGCCCCGGCTTTTGCCCAGCCGGCGCCGGCCGGCGACATTCCGCCGACCCTGCCGCCGATCCTGTTCGTGCACGGCAACGGCGATCATGCCGCGCTCTGGATGACGACGCTGTGGCGGATGGAGTCCAACGGCGTGCCGCGCGAGCGCATGGCCGCGATCAACTTCACCGATCCCTTGGCGCGCGCCGACGACAAGGTCGAGCAGGCGGGCCGTTCCTCGACCGAGGACCAGCGCCGCGCGCTCGCCGAGGCGGTCAGGGAGCTGAAGCAGACCAGCGGCGCCACGCGGATCGCGCTGGTCGGGAATTCCCGCGGCGGCAATGCGATCCGCAACACCATCAAGAATGGTGGCAGCGGCGACATCAGCCACGCGGTGCTGTGCGGCACGCCCAATCACGGCGTCTATGCATCCGACGACGGCCTCGGCAACGAGTTCAACGGGCGCGGTCCGTTCCTGCGCGGGCTGAACGATGGCGACAGCGAGGTGACCGCGGGCACCGCGTTCCTGACCTTGCGCAGCGACGGGCTCGACAAATATGCGCAGGCCGACGGCCGCTTCATCGGCAAGCCGGGCACGCCGACCAACGTCACGACCGACGGCCCGGCGCTGAAAGGCGCGACCAATCTGGTGCTCGGCGCGGTCGATCATCGCGAGACCGCGTATCATCCGCGCGCCTTTCGCGAGATCTACAAATTCATCGCCGGACGTGAGCCGTCGCGGATCGAGATCGTGCCGGAGACGGCGGTGCGGCTGAGCGGCCTCGTCACGGGCACGCCCGGCGGCGTGCCGACCAACCGGCCGGTGCCGGGCGCCGTGGTCGACATCTATCATGTGTCGGCGGAAACCGGCGAGCGCCTCGGCGGCCCGCTGCACAGCTCGCAGACCGGCGCCGATGGCCGGTGGGGGCCGGCGCAGGTCGATCCGTCCTGGTCGCTCGAATTCGTGCTGACCTCGCCTGATGCGGTGACGACGCATATCTATCGCTCGCCGTTTCCGCGCTCCTCCGACATCGTGCATCTGCGCGCCGCGCGGCCCATGCTGCCGGCCGATGCCGGTGCAGGCGCCGTCGTGCTGATGTCGCGGCCGCGCGGTTATTTCGGATTACCGCGCGATATCGTGCTGTTCGACGGCAAGGAGCCGGCCGACGTCAAATCCGGCGTGCCGACCGACGCGGTGACGACGTTGCGGCTCACCGCGGCCGAGATCGGACGTCCGGTTGCCGCAATCTTCAACGCCGAGCGCATTGTGATGCGGAGCTGGCCGGCGTCGGAGAACCGGATTGCAGTCGCCGAGCTGACTTATTAGGTCTTGTGGAAGGGGTCCGCGCGCCTTCACGGCGCCGGGATCGCATGGCCGGATCGGCCGTTGCGTGAGGCAGGAAGCGAGGACCATGAGCATAGCTGAAGTCTACGATATCACGGTCACGCGGCGGCCCCTGGTCCCGCCGGCGCCGCCGCGCGCCCCCGCCGACATGGGCGCGTTCCAGCGGATGCGGGTGATGCGCAACTCGCCGATCGAGACCTGGGGCCAGCGCGCCTATGAGGACGACATCGTTCAGGGCCGCTTCCTCAATCACTCGAGCTTCATCCTCAACACGCCGGATGCGATCCGCCACGTGCTGGTCGACAATTACGAGAACTACACCCGCACGCCCGCCGGCCTCCGTGTGTTGCGTCCGATGCTGGGCGAGGGACTGCTGATCGCCGAGGGCCGCGCGTGGAAGCATCAGCGCCGCACCCTGGCGCCGGCGTTCACGCCGCGCGCGGTGACGACGCTGGTGCCCTACATGATCGCGGCGGTCGACGAGACTATCGGCAGGCTGAAGATCGCGAGCGGCGGTCCGGTCGATCTGCGCGAGGTGATGCAGCGCATGACGCTGGAGATCGCCGGCCGCACCATGTTCTCGTTCGGCATGGACCGCCACGGCGCCGCGCTGCGCGACTTCGTGATGGAGTATGGCGACACGCTGGCGCGGCCGCATATGCTGGACCTGCTGTTGCCCCTGAACTGGCCGACCCCGCAGGATTTCCGGCGCGCCCGCTTCCGCAAGCGCTGGACCGCATTCGTCGGCCAGCTGATGGCCGAGCGCCGCGCCGCCGGCAAGGATGACAATGCGCCGGCCCGCGACCTGTTCGACCTGATGGGCGCTGCGCGCGATCCTGAGACCGGTCAGGCCTTCACCGATGCCCAGCTCGGCGACCAGGTCGCGACCATGATCCTGGCCGGCCATGAGACCACCGCGACCGCGCTGTTCTGGGCGCTCTATCTGCTGGCGCTCGATCCAGAGACCCAGGAGCAATTGGAAGCAGAAGTCAGGAACGTGGCGACTTCAGGCGCGCTGGACTTCGAGAAGCTGAAGTTCACCCGCGCCGTGATCGACGAAACCATGCGGCTTTATCCGCCGGCGTTCCTGATCGCGCGTGCCGCGGGCGGTCCCGACACCATCGAGGGCCGTCCGGTCAGGAAGCATGACGTAATCCTGATCGCGCCGTGGCTGTTGCACCGGCATGAGAAGCTATGGCGCGATCCGAATGCTTTTGTGCCACAGCGTTTCATGACGGGAACACCGCCCGATCGCTTCGCCTATCTGCCGTTCGGCGTCGGCGCGCGGGTCTGCATCGGCGCGCATTTCGCGCTGGTCGAGGCGACGCTCGCGCTCGCGAAGATCATCGGCGCGTTCCGCGTCGCGCTGGCGGACAAGGATCCGGTGATTCCGATCGGCGTGGTGACGACACAGCCGAACCGATCGCCGGTGTTCACGATCAAGCCGCGCTGACCGTGCGCGGCGTCTCCCAACATAGGTGGTCACCATGAGCGACACGCAGGCCCACTTCGCAGTCCTCAGGCAGACGGCCGATCCGGCCGTCGTCGACGCCATGCAGCAGCTGATCGCTGATGGCGATGATCGCGAGCTCAATCGCATCAACGTGCTGGATTTCTCGCGCCGCACCGGGCTCGACGAGGAGAAGGCGATTTCCGGCTTCTTGCACGCCTCGCGGCTCGGCCTGTTCGACATGAGCTGGAACGTGCTGTGTCCGGGCTGCGGCGGCGTGCTCGATGCCCACACCACGCTGAAATCGTTGCGTCATGACGACTACAATTGCGCGTTGTGCGCGGCCGGCTATGAGGTCTCAGTCGACGAGCTGGTCGAGGTCGCCTTCACCGTCAGCCCGCGGGTCCGCCACATCGCCGCGCATGATCCCAACACGCTGCCGATCTGGGAATACTTCCGCCAGGTGTTCTGGAGTTCAGGGATCGAGCTCGACGAGAGCTCGGTGTCGACCCTGATCAATGAGGTCACGCTGGAGGGGCTCGAGCTGCCGCCCGGCGAAAAGGCGATCCTGTCGCTCAACCTGCCCAACGAGTTCATCATCGTGTTCGAGCCGGTGACACATTCGGCGCACTTCTTCGCCATCGAGGGCGAGCCGACCACCGAGCGTCAGCAATTCTCGATCGCGTTCAACAAAACGCATGCGCCGACCGGCACCTCGACGATGCGGCCGGGGCCGCTGCGGCTTTCGCTGGAGAATCACGCCGACGTTCGCGTGCTGCCCTCGGTGTGGGTCGCCGGCGATCCGCTGCACAAGCTTGTCGGCAAGCGCAAGCCGATCCTCACCGCGAAACGGATGCTGTCGAACCAGACCTTCCGCGACGTGTTCAAGGCCGACAATCTCACCGGCGACCAGCGGCTGAAGATCACCGCGCTGACTTTCCTGTTCACCGATCTGAAGGGTTCGACCGCACTCTATGAGCGGGTCGGCGATCTCGCCGCGTTCGATCTGGTGCGCGCGCATTTCCACGCGCTGCTCGAGATCATCGCTTCCGAGCGCGGCGCGGTCGTGAAGACGATCGGCGACGCCGTGATGGCGACCTTCATCCGGCCCGAGCATGCATTGTCGGCAGGCTTGCGGATGCGGGCCGCGATGAAGCAGCTCAACACCGAGCGCGGCAAGGAGGATCTGATCGTCAAGATCGGCATCCACGAGGGGCCGTGCCTCGCGGTGACGCTGAACGAGCGGCAGGACTATTTCGGCCAGACCGTGAACATTGCAGCCAGGGTGCAGAGCCTGTCGACGTCACAGGAAATCCATTTGACCCAGCCGGTGATGGAATCGGCTGAAGTCGCAGGCATCCTCGATCGCGCCGCGATCAAGCCGATCCAGAAGGAAGCGGCATTGCGCGGCATTGCCGACAAGCTCGTGGTGTACGAGATACCGTAGTCATATTGCGGAAACGTAATGCTTGCCGAAACGTAATGCCGCAGCGGGGACCTGCGCGGATTGCGCCGGTTCTGTTTCCACGCCATATAGGTTTCAGCTTCATTCGACAGAGAGAGCGATGCTCGACGGACTCCGCCAATTCATTGCCGATATCGTCTCCCCCGATGCCCGGGCCGACCGCAGTTTCGATGACGGCGACTATCGCTTGGCGGCGACCGCGCTGCTGGTGCATGTCGTCTCGCTGGACGGCGAGCCGACGCCGACCGAGACGCGCAAGCTGCACAGCCTGATCGAGAGCCGTTTCCAGCTCGATCCCGGCACCGCCGACAAGTTGATCGCTTCCGCGATGCGCGTCGAAGGCGAGGCCGTGGATCTCTATCACTTTACCAGCGTGATCATGCGCTCGGTGAATGAGGAGGGGCGGCTGCGCATCGTCGAGATGATGTGGGAGCTGGTCTATGCCGACGGCCAGGTCAGCGAGTTCGAGGACAATGTGGTCTGGCGCGCCGCCGACCTGCTCGGCATTTCCTCGCGCGACCGCATCGACCTCAAGCACAGGGTCGCCGAGAAGCAGGCCGAGCTGCCGAAGGGCCCCTGGGGCACGGCAGACGCGGCAATTTGACAGGGTCGGCTGCGCAAGCGGGTGCATCGTCGCCGGCATCACGGATGACGAAATTTTAATTTCCGCCGCGATCGGGGGCGATCCGACTGAAAATCGGTAGTTTCGTCCCGAAACCAGCGCCTCAGCCGCTATCCACAAGCCCATACACGGCTTGCGTCGCACCGCATGCCTATGCTCTCGTCGCCCCGCAGGGAACCTCACTAGAATTTGCAGTAAGAGTTTGAAACGTGACTGAGCGTGTGACGCTGATAACCGGGGCATCGGCGGGCATAGGCACCGAACTGGCGCGCGTGTTTGCATCAAAGGGGCACCGCGTGGCGCTGGTGGCGCGGCGCGCCGATCGCCTGACTGCGCTCGCCGACGAGCTTGGGGCCAAGGGCGGCGCGGCCCCGATCGTGATCCCCTGCGATCTCCAGCAGACCGATGCGGGCGACCGGATCGCGCAGGCCCTGACCGAGGCCGGGGTCGAGGTCGAATATCTCGTCAACAATGCCGGCTTCGGCCTGTTCGGCCTCGCTGTCGAGCGTGACCGTGCCGAACAGCTCAACATGATCAGCGTCAACATCCGTGCGCTGACCGACCTGACGCTGCGCTTCGCCGACCAGCTGATCCGCAATCGCGGCGGCATCCTCAATCTCGGCTCGATCGCGGGATTCCTGCCGGGCCCCGGCATGGCCGTGTACTACGCCAGCAAGGCCTATGTGCTTTCATTCTCCGAGGCATTGCGCTGTGAGCTGGCGCCGAAAGGCGTGCGCGTTACCGTGGTTTGCCCTGGTCCCGTGCCGTCCGAATTCCAGGATCGCGCAGGGTTTGCCCCGGGATTCGATTCCGCGATCCTCAACGTTGCGCCTGATGAGGTCGCCCGCCAGGCCTATCGCGGCCTGATGGCCAACAAGCGCGCCGTGCTGCCCGGCGCCTTCATCAAGGTCGTGCCGTTCCTGCTCCGGCTGTTTCCGCGTTCGTTCATCCTGTCGGCGGTCGGCGGCTTTCAGCTCCGCAAGCGCTAGCCCCCTGAAGCGTTCCCTCGGTCGTCGTTAAGGCTGTCTCTGGCCCGCGATTTGCTTCGCGCGTGTGTGCGCAAACTCACACGATGTTAACGAGCACTTAGCTATGATCGCACCTTACGTGCCGAATCCTTAAGCAGAGGCCAAACCTTCAAGCAGAGGCAATGTCGTTCCGGTCTGACCAAAGCCGTGTCGTGGTACCCTTCGCAAACCGAAGGCCGACCGCGGTCACGCCGGTAGATCAGGTTTCGGATCAGGCTGCGCTAAGGCCGGTGCTGATCGTGCTGCATCAGGAGACCTCGACTCCCGGCCGGATCGGCAACGCGCTGCGTGCGCTGGGCTACCCCCTCGACATCCGCCGTCCGCGCTTCGGCGATACGCTGCCCGACACGCTCGAGATGCATGCCGGCGCGGTGATCTGCGGCGGCCCGATGAGCGCCAACGATCCCGACGACTATGTCCGGCGCGAGATCGACTGGATTTCCGTTCCGCTGCGCGAGCAGCGTCCGTTCCTCGGCATCTGCCTCGGTGCGCAAATGCTGGCGCGGCAACTCGGCGCGCGCGTCGCGCCGCATCCGCAGGGCCGTGTCGAGGTCGGTTACTACCCGGTCAGTCCGACGGACGCGGGCCGCGCCCTTTGCCCGGACTGGCCGGCGCGCGTCTATCATTGGCATGGCGAGGGCTTTCGACTGCCCGACGGCGCGGACCTGCTTGCGACCGGCGATGATTTCCCGGTGCAGGCGTTCCAGTTCGGCAACGCCTTCGGCCTGCAATTCCATCCCGATGTGACCTACGCGATGATGCATCGCTGGACCACGCGCGGTTGCGCGCGGCTGGATTCGCCGGGCGCGCAACCGGTCCATCAGCACTTCGCCGGGCGCGCCGTGCATGATGCCGCCGAGCGCGCGTGGCTGAAGCATTTCATCGACGGCTGGATCGCGCGCGTGCCGCGGCCGATGCTGCTGCAGGCGGCGGAATAGCCGCCGCGCGGAATTTCGCGCCGCCCTTTTCATTCTGATGGATGTGCTACTGTCGGCTGCCGCGCGTGGCTCGTATCGCCGTGCGAATTCATAACAACAAGGCCAGGGAGATCGCCGTGAGCTATCAGCACATCCTCTATGAGGTCAGCGACCGGATCGCGACCATCACGCTCAATCGCCCGGACCGCATGAATGCGTGGACCGCGATCATGGAGCGCGACGTGCGCCATGCGATGGAGGCGGCGGCGAACGATGACCATGTTCGCGTCATCATCCTGACCGGCGCGGGCCGTGGCTTCTGCGCCGGCGCCGACATGGAAGCGCTGCAGGGCATCGATCCCAACGAGGTCAGGCGTGGCGAGAGCATTCCGTTCGACATGAACCGCCGCGCCGACTGGCAGACGCGTTACGCCTATTACCCCGCCATCAAGAAGCCAGTCATCGCGATGCTCAACGGCGCTACCGCCGGCATCGGCCTGGTTCACGCGCTGTATTGCGATCTGCGCTTCGCCGCCGACAGCGCGGTGTTCACGACAGCCTTCGCGCGGCGCGGCCTGATCGCCGAGCACGGCATCAGCTGGATGCTGCCGCGCATCGTCGGCCATGCCAACGCGCTCGATCTGTTGATGTCGGCGCGGCGGGTGTCGGCCGCGGAGGCGCTGCGCATCGGCCTCGTCAACCGGCTCTCTTCGCCGGAGAAGCTGCGCGAGGACACCTATGCCTATGCCCGCGACCTCGCCGATTTCGTCTCGCCGAGCGCGATCGCGGTGATCAAGCGTCAGGTCTATGACGTGCCGTTCCAGACCCTCGCCGAGGCTACCATAGACGCCAACCGCGAAATGCAGATCGCGCTCAAGGGCAATGATTTCCGCGAAGGCGTCGCGAGCTTCGTGGAGAAGCGGCCGCCACGGTTTACGGGGACGTGAGGGGGATTGGGGCTGGCGGCGAGGCGTCGGAGAAGAGGGGTTTGGACCGGTCCGTCTTCGCCCTTTGGGCTTCGCCGGACACCACGCTTCGTCCTTCGGGCTCTGCGCGGCTGCGCCACGCGTAGCCCGAAGGCGAAGCGTGGTGGAGCCAGGCGGGATCGAACCGCCGACCTCGTCATTGCGAACGACGCGCTCTCCCAGCTGAGCTATGGCCCCATCGCGACCGGGTGTTGCTGAGTGTCCCGGCCGTCAGTCGGGCGCCATTTACAGTCCCGCCCAAGGCCAAGTCAAGAACGGCGAAACGGCTGTTTTCGACCTTTCCTGCCCGGAACTTCCCTTGTTTGCGGGGGGCCGAACCGATATTTAGAGCATGATCCGGACCCGGCGGGCCGCGTTAGCGAGAAGTACGCAGCGGTTTTCCGAGAAGATCCTGCTCAAACGAGAAGCGCGCTGGCGGTTCAAGTCCGGTTTCGTTGCGCTTTACCTGGTCGTCCCACCCGCGAGCCCCCATCATATGCGCGCTGTTCTCGACATCGTCATCATCGTCCTCGACCTTTATGTCTGGCTGCTGATCGCCTCGGCCATCCTGTCCTGGCTGGTCGCCTTCAACGTGGTCAACACGCGCAACCAATTCGTCTCGGCGGTGGCCGAGTTCCTCTACCGGATCACTGAGCCGGTGCTGCGGCCGATTCGCAATGTGATGCCGAATCTGGGCGGTCTCGATATCTCGCCGATTATCGTGATCCTGATCATCATGTTCATCCAGCGGGTGATCGCTTATTACATCTATCCCAACGTGATCTGATCCCTGGCGATGGACCGCTGCTGATGGATTGCTGATGGATCCTTGGCGCTATTCCACCGAGGGCATCAGCATCGCGTTGCGCGTGACGCCGCGCGGTGGCCGCGACGACATCGACGGGATCGAAACGCTGGCCAACGGCCGTTCGGTGGTGAAAGTGCGAGTCCGTGCCATCGCCGAGGGCGGTGAGGCCAACCGGGCGGTGACGGAGTTATTGGCGAAGGCGCTCGGCGTGCCCAAGGCCAGGGTGAAGCTGCTATCGGGGGCAACCTCGCGGCTGAAGCAGGTGGCTGTCGACGGTGACCCTAAGGGGCTTGGCGAAACGCTGAGAAAATTGACGGCGGCAAAGCCGAACCAAGAGACGAAGGACTGACATGACCGCCCGCATCATCGACGGAAAAGCCATCGCCGCCGAGCTTCGCGCCCGCGTCGCCGACGAGGTCGCCCGCGTCAAGCGCGACCATGCGCTCACGCCGGGGCTCGCCGTGGTGCTGGTCGGCCATGATCCGGCGAGCGAGGTCTATGTCCGCAGCAAGCACACCCAGACCCAGGCCGCCGGCATGGCCTCGTTCGAGCACAAGCTGCCGGAGGATGTGTCGCAGGCCGATCTGCTGGCGCTGATCGCGCGGCTCAACCGCGATCCGCTGGTGCATGGCATCCTGGTGCAGCTGCCGCTGCCGAAATCGCTGCACACCGAGACCGTCATCAATGCGATCGATCCGGCCAAGGATGTCGACGGCCTGCATCCGAACAATGCCGGCCGGCTCGCCGGGGGCCTGGCTGCGCTGTCGCCCTGCACCCCGCTCGGCTGCATCATCCTGACCAAGAGCGTGCATGCCTCGCTTGAAGGAATGAGCGCGACCGTGATCGGCCGTTCCAATCTGGTCGGCCGTCCGCTGGTGCAATTGCTGCTGAACGAGAACGCGACGGTGACGATCGCGCATTCGCGCTCGCGCGATCTGCCGAAACTCTGCGCCCAGGCCGACCTGGTCTATGCTGCGGTCGGTCGTCCCGAGATGGTGCGGGGCGACTGGATCAAGCCGGGCGCGACCGTGATCGATGTCGGCATCAACCGCATTCCGGTGCCCGGCGGCAAGCCGAAGCTGGTCGGCGACGTCGCATTCCAGGAAGCGCTCGGCGTCGCCGGCGCGATCACGCCGGTGCCGGGCGGCGTCGGACAGATGACGGTGGCGTGCCTTCTTGTCAACACGCTGCGTGCCGCCTGCGCGATCCAGGGCCTGCCGGCGCCGGCGGTGTGAGATAGCTGGGAAATCTCTCCGCAGTCATTGCGAGGAGCGAAGCGACGAAGCAATCCACCGTCCCACACGTGCGGTGGCATGGATTGCTTCGCTTCGCTCGCAATGACGGAAGAGCGCGCCGTATCGACTACGCCGTCACTTCTTCTTCGCCCGCTCGATGCCTTCGAGGATCAGTTTGCGGGCTTCGTCGGCGTCGCCCCAGCGCAGCACCTTCACCCACTTGCCCTTCTCGAGATCCTTGTAGTGCTCGAAGAAGTGCTGGATCTGCTGCAGCGTGATGTCGGGCAGGTCGCTGTAATTGTGCACCTTGTCGTAGCGCTGGGTCAGCTTCGAGGACGGCACCGCGATGATCTTCTCGTCGCCGCCGGCCTCGTCCTCCATCAGCAGCACGCCGACCACGCGGACGCTCATCACGGCGCCCGGCACGATCGCGCGGGTGTTGACGATCAGCACGTCGCAGGGATCGCCGTCGCCCGACAGCGTGTGCGGGATGAAGCCGTAATTGCCGGGGTAGCGCATCGGCGTGTAGAGGAAGCGGTCCACCACGAGCGTGCCGGCCTCCTTGTCCATCTCGTATTTGATGGGCTCGCCGCCGACGGCAACCTCGATGATGACGTTGACGTCGTGGGGCGGATTCTTTCCGATCGATATGGCGTCGATACGCATGGATTGCTCCGCGTGGCCTTCTGGAAGTTGAGAACGATGTGATTTTTTGGTTGGCGCCGCCAGGCCGCAAAACGACATCAGGCCCGGCCGTGGGGGCCGGGCTGGCCGTCGCGCGCAGCGCTCAGGCTGGTTTAGCCTTGCTGCAGCTGCGAGAGAAGCGGGATTTTCAGTTGGCCCAGGCGAAAGCGACCTTGTCGAGCGACTTCGGCCCGAACCGTTCCGAGGAGCGCGCCACCATCCGGCCGCCCAGCGCGCGGTAAAACTCGGTCGCCGGCTCGTTGTCGGAGAGTGCCCAGATCACCATGCTCTTCAGGCCGCTCTGCATCAGGTCGCGGCGGGCCGCGGCGAACAGGCGCCGGCCGAAGCCGAGGCCTTGGAATTCCGGCCGCAGATAGAGCTCGTAAATCTCGCCTTCGAAATGCAGGCTGCGGGCGCGGTTGCGGCCGTAATTGGCATAGCCTGCGATTCGGTCGCCGAACACCAGCACGCTGACGCGGCTGCCCTTGCGGATCGCGCTGTCCCACCACTGCGGGCCGCGGCGATTGATCAGCTTTTCGAGTTCGGCGCCGGGGATGATTCCCTGATACGCCGAGCGCCAGGCTTCGTCATGGGTAGACGCCACCGAGGCTGCGTCTGCAGCTTTGGCTGGCCGGACCTCGATTAGCGTTGTGCTCATGCATCCAATCAAAGCAAGTCGGAGGGCCGCCTTCAAGGTCCATCGTTAATTATCAGTTAACCTGTGGGTTTTTTGCATCAGTGTCATGAAAACTTGTGTCGAAAGAGGACACTTGCCAGGCTTGAGCGATCAATTGCCGATCCTGGCCTGTGCAAAGCGTGAATCGCGCGCACAGTATGATGGTGCCGTCGCTCGGAAAAAGCTCATTCGGGGCTGATTCGCCGCCAGGATCTGGCGTGCGATCCAAGCGCGATGTGGGTACTCCGAGTGCGCAGCCGCAGTGGATTTTTGCGCGCGCACGGTCTATGGCAGCGGCGATATCTGTGCGCGCCAAAACCAGCCCGATCGTGAGCGGACTGCGATGACGCTCTACTTCCTGATCAAGTATCTGCATGTGCTCGGCGCCATCGTGATCCTCGGCACCGGGACCGGCATCGCCTTCTTCATGCTGGCGGCGCATCGCACGCAAAGCGCGTCCTTTATCGCGCGCACGGCGTCGACGGTCGTGGTCGCGGACATGATCTTCACCTTGAGCGCGGTGTTGCTGCAGCCGGTGAGCGGCGGGCTGCTGATGTTGCTGTCGGCAACCAGCCTGACCGAGCGCTGGCTGTTGCTCTCGCTTGCGCTCTACGCACTGGCCGGCGTGTTCTGGGTTCCCGTCATCTTCATGCAGATGGAGATGCGCGACCTCGCGCAGGCGGCTGCCGATAAGGGGCTTCCGCTGCCGCCGCGCTACGCTGCGCTGTTTCGCCGCTGGTTCCTGTTCGGGATTCCCGGCTTCGGCTCGGTGATGATCATCCTCTGGCTGATGATCGCAAAACCATTCTAGAACATGATCCGATCTCATGAGTGACGATGCATCACACAATATCCTCGTGCTTGGCGCGTCGGGCCTGATCGGACGCTACCTCACCGACGATCTGAGGGCGCGCGGCTTTCACGCGATCGGGATCGCGCGGCAGTTCACGGCTGCACAAAAGATGAGCGCAGCCGATCTCGAGCTGCCACTGATGTCGATGGATGTCGCTGACCTGACGCAGCTGCTTCGCACCCACGAGGTCAATGTCGTCGTCAACTGCCTCGGCGTACTGCAGGACGGTCCGGGCAGCGACACAAGCGCGGTGCATCGCGACTTCGTGGCGCGACTGCTCGAAGCGATCCGCGACAGCCATCGCGCCATCCGTCTGGTGCACATTTCGATTCCCGGCAGCGCCGATCAGGATCGCACCGCCTTCAGCGCCACCAAGCGCAAAGCCGAACGGCTGATCGCGGCATCGGGGATCGCCCATGCGATCCTGCGCCCGGGCTTTGTGATCGCGCCATCGGCCTATGGCGGCAGCGCCATGCTGCGCGCGCTGGCGGCGCTGCCGGTGGATTTGCCGGCCGACGAGGCGGCGACGCCGTTCCAGCCGGTCGCGGTCGAGGACATCGCCGCCACCATCGCATGGCTCGCGACGCGCGATATCGACGACGAAGCGGTGCGCTCGGTGACATGGGACCTGATGCAGAAGCAGCCGGTCTCGCTCGGCGGCGTCATCGCCCAATTCCGCTGGTCGTTCGGCACGGCGAAGCAATTCCGTATCGCCTCGCCATCGTTCCTGATCGATCTCGGCGCCCGTCTCGGCGATCTCACAAACCGCCTCGGCTGGATGCCGCCGATGCGCTCCACTGCGATCGCCGAGCTGCGCCGCGGCGTCACCGGTGATCCCTCGCCCTGGATGCACGCGACCGGCATCGTGCCGAAGACGATCGCGCAAGCGGTCGGCGGCCGACCCGCGACGATCCAGGACAAATGGTTCGCGCGGCTGTTCCTGATCAAGGCGCTGATCTTCGCGAGCCTGGTGCTGTTCTGGGTCGCGTCCGGCTTCATCGCCCTTGTCATCTCCTATGACGCCGCCGCCGGCATATTGAGCGCGCATCATTTCCCGCCCGCTCTGGTCGGGCCGGTGACGGTCGGGACCAGCCTGATGGACATGAGCATCGGTGTATTGATCGCGATCCGCCGTGCCGCGGCGTTCGGTCTCGTTGCGGGCATCGTCGCCTCGCTGGGCTATATGTTCGGATCGGCGATCCTGACGCCCGACCTCTGGATCGAGCCGCTCGGCGCGCTGGTGAAGACCGGACCTGCGATCGTGCTGATGCTGGTGGCGCTCTTGATGCTGGACAATCGATAGCGTTTGCAAGCGAAGTGGGACCGGTTCGCGTGAAGAATACGCGTCGAAGGAAAACAAGATGAAGAGTTGGCCCGACGACGACGTGATCCTCTACGACGGCGTCTGCATCTTCTGCTCGCGCTGGGTCCGCTTCGTCGTCGCCCGCGACACGGCGCGCCGCTTTCGTTTCACGCCGATCCAGTCGGATTATGGCACCCGGCTTGCCAAGACCTTCGGCATCGACCCTGAGGATCCCGACACCAACGCCGTGGTCCATGGCGGCATCGCCTGGATGAAGTCGGATGCGGCGCTGACGGTGCTGAGCCATCTCCCCGGCTGGGGCTGGACGAGCGCGCTGTTCGCGGTGCCGAAGCCGCTGCGCGACACCGTCTACAGCCTCATCGCCCGCAACCGCTATCGCATCTTCGGGAAGTACGAGACGTGCTTCGTGCCGGACGCCGACATGCGGGCGAGGGTGCTGGAGTAGTTTCTGCCGTCACTGCGAGGAGCGGAGCGGCGAAGCAATCCACTCTATCCGTTCCGCGGCGCGATGGATTGCTTCGCTTCGCTCGCAATGATGATGTGGCTACTTTCGAGATACGAAAGCCAACACTTCCTTTGCCGCCCGCTCGCCCGAGTCCCGCGCGCCGTGCGCGGTCGAGAAGAAGTGCGGTGACGTCGCCTCGCCGGCGAAGAATAGCCGGCCGTCGACCGGTGCGGCGAGTGCGGCGCGCTTGTCGGCGTGGCCGGGCAGCGCGTGCGAGTAGGAGCCGCGGGCGAACGGGTCATGCGCCCAGCGGGATTCGCTGAGCGGCTTCAGCTTGCCGCGGAAATCATTGCCGAGGAAGGAGACGATCTCGTCGATGCTGTGCGCGGCGATGGCGCCGTCGCCGGCATCTTCGAGCGCTCGCGCAAAGCGGCCGCCGAAGAAGCCCTCGATGCAGGGCTGGCCGAACGGGCGGATGTGATAGGTGCCCATCTCGGTGCGCATGGTGGCGCCGCGCAGATTGCCTTCCTTCGGCAGCGCCTCGGGCTCGGCGAGCGCCAGCGTCACCTTGTCGGCAAGGCCGAGCGGCAGGCCGCGCGCGGCGTCGAGTTTTTCCGGCAGCGCCGGCGAGAAGCGGATCGCCGAGTCGGCGATCAGGTTGGTCGGCACGGTGACGATCACCTTGTCCGCCTCCAGCGTGCCGCGTGAGGTCTCGATGCGGATGCGCCTGGCGGAGTGATCGATCAGCCTCACCTCGCAGTTCAGCGCGACGGGCACCTGCTGACCATAGGCCTCGACCAGCGCGCCATAGCCGCGCCGCACCCGCCAATTGACGTTGCTGTCCTCATAGGCGTCGAAATCGAGAATCGAGAGCTGGTCGAGCTCGCAGCCGTTCACATAGGTCGAGATCGCATCGATCATCGGGTTCCAGCGATTGCCGGGCTCGAGGTAGCGATCGGCTGAGCCGTCCTTGCCGCCGCGCGCGGCCTGCTCGATGCGTTCGTAGAATTCGTCGAGCGCCAGCATGAACGCGTCGCGGTCGGCCTGCGGGAACGCCTTGCCATAGGCGCGCTCGCGCCACGGCGGCAGGTCCTTGTTGAGCTCGAAGCCGAGTTGCTCGGCGATGCCGACAAAGCTGTTCTGGTCGGCCGAATGCAGCCAGCCGCAGCCGACGTCGAACACCACGTCCGGTGCGGCCTGGATCGTATGCGCCCGGCCGCCGAGCCGATCGCGTGCTTCCAGGACGATGCTGGAGAGGCCGGTGCCCTCCAGCGCATGCGCGGCGCCGAGGCCTGCGGCGCCGGCACCGATGATGGCAACATCGACCGTGGAGGGAAGGGAACTCATGTCCCGGCTCTAGCACGTTCGCCGCCGGGCCTGAAGCGGCCTCACGCATGACTGTCATCGCCCGCGAAAGCGGGCGATCCAGTATTCCAGAGGCGGTTGTTATTGAACCGATAGGCTGCGGCGTACTGGATGCCCCGGTCAAGCCGGGGCATGACAGATTGCTTTGCGGGGCCGCTTTTACGCCACCGCTTCCTTGGCCTTTTCGGCGCGCTTGCGGTCGTTCGGATCGAGATGCTTCTTGCGCAGCCGGATCGACTTCGGCGTCACCTCGACGAGCTCGTCGTCCTCGATATAGGCCAGCGCCTTTTCCAGCGTCATCCGGATCGGCGGCGTCAGGCGCACCGCCTCGTCCTTCGAGGTGGTGCGGATGTTGGTGAGCTGCTTGCCCTTCAGCACGTTGATCTCGAGATCGTTGTCGCGGGTGTGCTCGCCGACGATCATGCCCTTGTAGACCTTCCAGCCCGGCTCGATCATCATCGGGCCGCGGTCTTCCAGCTTGAACATCGCGTAGGCCACCGCTTCGCCCTGGTCGTTGGAGATCAGCACGCCGTTGCGGCGGCCCTGGATCTCGCCCTTGTAGGCGGCATAGCCGTGGAAGATGCGGTTCATGATCGCGGTGCCGCGGGTGTCGGTGAGCAGTTCGCCCTGGTAGCCGATCAGGCCGCGGGTCGGCGCGTAGAACACCAGCCGCAGGCGGTTGCCGCCGGACGGGCGCATCTCGATCATCTCGGCCTTGCGCTCGCTCATCTTCTGCACGACGACGCCGGAATGCTCCTCGTCGACGTCGATCACGACTTCCTCGATCGGCTCTTGCCAGACGCCGGCTTCGTCCTTTTGCAGCACGACGCGCGGGCGCGACACCGAGAGCTCAAAACCCTCGCGCCGCATGGTCTCGATCAGGATCGCGAGCTGCAATTCGCCGCGACCCGAAACTTCCATCGAGTCCTTGTCGGCGGCTTCGACGACGCGCAGCGCGACGTTGCCTTCGGCCTCACGCAGCAGACGGTCGCGGATCATGCGGCTCGTCACCTTGTCGCCTTCAGTGCCGGCGAGCGGCGAATTGTTGACGATAAAGGACATCGACACCGTCGGCGGGTCGATCGGCTGCGCCTGCAACGGGGTGTCGACGGACGGATCGCAGAACGTATCGGCGACGGTGCCCTTGGTCAGGCCAGCAATCGCGACGATGTCGCCGGCTTCGGCTTCATCGAGCGGCGTGCGCTCGATGCCGCGGAACGCGAGGATCTTGCTGATGCGGCCCTGCTCGATCAGCTTGCCGTCGGCGCCCAGCACCTTGACGGCCTGGTTGGGCTTGATGCTGCCCGAGGAGATGCGGCCGGTGATGATGCGGCCGAGGAAGTTGTTGGCCTCGAGGATGGTGCCGATCATCCGGAACGGACCTTGCTCGACCTGCGGCGGCGCCACGTGGCGCACGATCAGGTCGAACAGCGGCTGCATGCCGGCGTCCTTCGGTCCATCCGGGCTATCCGCCATCCAGCCCTGCTTGGCCGACCCGTACAGGATCGGGAAGTCGAGCTGCTCTTCGCTGGCATCGAGCGCCGCGAACAGGTCGAACACCTCGTTGATGACTTCGGTCGGTCGTGCGTCGGGACGGTCGACCTTGTTGATCACAACGATCGGCTTCAGTCCGACCTTGAGTGCCTTGGAGACCACGAACTTGGTCTGCGGCAACGGACCTTCGGCGGCGTCGACCAGCACCAGCGCGCCATCCACCATGTTCAGGATGCGCTCGACCTCGCCGCCGAAATCGGCGTGGCCGGGGGTATCGACGATGTTGATGCGGATGTCTTTCCACTGCACCGAGGCGGCTTTCGCCAGAATGGTGATGCCGCGCTCGCGCTCCAGATCGTTGGAGTCCATGGCGCGCTCCGCAACCTTCTGGTTTTCGCGGAAGGTGCCGGATTGCTGCAGCAGGCGGTCGACGAGGGTGGTCTTGCCGTGGTCGACGTGGGCGATGATGGCGACGTTGCGAAGGTTCATGGCTCTTCTTCTGGTCGTGCAATGGTCAGATGCGCGATCTCGCCGAACCGATTTGGCCGGCCGCTCGCTCACGTGGCCCAATCGGGGCCCGGATCACGCTCATACCCAAGAAATTTGACGGGGACGCATCACCCCAAAAAGGAAGCCCGGTCAGAGGACCGGGCACCTTGCGCGTTGCGGCGCAATATAGTCAGAAAACGCCAAAAAACAACGGTTTGTTGGCGGTCTGGGAAGCTGATTTCGAGCCGGGAACCCGGGTTCTAACGGGTCAGAGCCCTGATTCGGCATCATTTCCAGGCCTGCCCGGATGATCAGCCCGAGCCCGTACAGCGATCAATGCCGACCTCTACCGCCCGGTGATCGCGGCGCGGATCAGCATCACGCCGGCAAAACCGACCAGCAGGCCGAGCAGGACCAGAGAAAGGATGGAGGGGTCGGGGCGCGACGAGGTCAGGGTGCCGACCCCGAACAGGATCGCGCAGAGCCCGGGGAGCAGCAGGAACACCCCGAACAGCGCCATGAAGGCGGTCGCGCAGCCGCCGCGTCGGGGCGGCAGCGGGGGAGGCAGCGAGGGCGGCGATCCATCCGGATTGATAGGCCTGCTGTCATCGCTCATCGCGGCACCTCCTCGCCCTGCCGCGCCTCGCGATAGGTCTGGCCGGCCAGGCTTGCGCGGATGCCGTCGATTTTTCCGTCGCGATAGAACAGGTTGTAGGTGTCGAACGGGATGATCGCGCCGCTTTCGGTGACGAAGTGGATGCAGCTTCGCTTGACGTTGCCGACGCAGAAGTTGAAGCGATCGAGGAACTGCACGATGGTGACGCGGAACACGTTCTCGTAGGTCAGCCCCTCCGGCACTTCGAAGCTCGGCAGGCAGCACAACAACTCGCAGACCCGCTCCGAGGTGTTCAGCGGCCCCGACGACAGCGAGAACAAATCGACGAATTTTTCCCGCAGCACCGGATATTTCTCCGGGCTGATCGTGTTCGGCATCACGGCGACGAGCTGCTCCTGCGGGATCAGCGAGGTCAGCGGCAGCACCTTGTCGCCGCTGCGCAGGCCGTAACCGATCGAGACGCTTTCGGGATTGCACGGCAGCGGGATCATGTCCTTGTCGCCGAACACTCCGGTTTCGATCACGCGCTGGCGGATCTCCGACAGCATGATGCGGTCGGTATCTTTGTTGAAGGCCTCGTTGCGGCCGGCGTCCTGCACCGGCTGCAGCGTGACGCCGCGGACACACTTCCAGGTCAGCGCATGACGGATGATGTCGCCGATTTCGGCGTCGTTGACGCCGCGCTTGATGGTGGCGACCAGCGTGGTCGAGACGCCGTAACGCTCGAGATTTTCCAGCGCCTGCTGGCGGATCTTGCGCAGATCGGCGCCGCGCAGATTGACCAGTGCCTCGCGCTTCAGCGAATCGAACTGCAGATAGACCTCCAGCCCGCGCTTGTTCGCGGCGAGCTTCGCCACGAAATCCGGCTCGCGCGCGATCCTGAGGCCGTTGGTGTTGATCATGACGTGGCGGATCGGGCGGGCGCGCACCGCATCCAGGATCGCGAAGAAATCCGGATGCAGCGTCGGCTCGCCGCCGGAGATCTGCACCAGGTCGGGCTCGCCCTCGCTCGCCACCAGCGCGTCCAGCATTGTCTCGATCTTGGCCAGCGGCGTGAAGCTTGAGCGTGCCGGCGAGGAATCCGCAAAGCACACCGGGCAGGTCAGGTTGCAGTGCTCCGTGATCTCGATCAGCGCCAGGCAGGAGTGCTGCTCATGGTCGGGGCACAGCCCGCAATCATAGGGACAGCCGAATTCGGTGTGGCGCTGGAAGGCGAGCGGCCGGTCGCCGGGCTTGATGAAGTCCTTGCACAGCCGCCAATAGGCCTGGTCGGTCGAGACCAGCGTCGACTGCACGCCGTGCTGCTTGCAGCGTTTCTCGTACCAGACCTCGTTGCCTGAGATCTGGATCTTGGTCGGCACCAATGTCAGGCAGGTCTCACAGAGCGACTGGGTCTGGCCCCAGAAGATGTAGGGGCGGGCCTTACGCAGCGGCGCGTTCATGCTTCACACTCACATTCGGCGCCGTCGCCAGCATGACGGCGGCATAGACCATGACAAACAGCGACAGCAGGTGGAACAGCGAGAACGGGCCGATCAGCGTGCCGTAGGGTTTGATGAACTCCCACAGGAAGCGCTGCAGGCCATAGTAGAACAGCACGAGGTAGAATCCATTGGTGATCACAGCGGCGTTGCGGTTCAATACGGCCCAGACGTAGAAGGCCGCGAACGCCGCCATTGCCAGGCTTTCATAGAGCTGCACGGGATGGCGCAGGATGCCGTCGCCGAAATCGTGGCCCCAGGGCAGCGTGGTCGGCGTGCCGTAGGTGAAATCCTCGAGCCCCGCGAAATAGCAGCCGAGCCGGCCGACCGCGATGCCGAGCGCGAGCGGGAGTGCGAAGCGCGCCCCGGTGCGCAGCGCAATGCCGTGCAGCCATTTGTAGAGCTCGATCGCGATGACGCCGCCGGCCAGCGCACCCTCGACCGAGCGGGCGATACCCGACATGCCCGAGAACCACAGGTTCAACGTGCCGAAGATGTAGGCGCCGATGCCGGCGCCGAACACCAGTGCGGCGATGTAGGGCAGCTCGAAGGATTGCCGCGGGAATTGCAGCCCGGGCCGGCGCGACAGCCACCACATGGCGATCGCGGCCGCGCCCCATGCTGCGATGTCGAAGATCGCGTGAAGTTCAGCCCCGCTCATCAGGCGAGTGTAGCGTGATTTTCGCGGCCCGCGATAGATGTTCCCCCTCGCCCCGCACTTGCGGGGAGAGGTCAGCTTGGCATCAATTGGCCGGGTTGTCCTCGCTCGGATACACCCCGCGCAGCACTTCCTCGAAGTGATCCTTCACCGCCTCGTTGCACATGCAGGAGCGTAGCTTGAGCTTGTCGGGATCGCGGATCACGATCGCGCCGCGGCGGGTATCCAGCACCCCTTCGGCCTTGAAGTTCTGGATCACCCGGCTGGTGTAGCTGCGGCCGACGCCGAGCAAGGTCGAGAGCTGCTCATGCGTCAGCGGCACCACGCCATTGCCATTGGTGCGTTCCATCGCCGACATGATCCATTTCGCGGCGCGCTGCTCGATCGAATGGATCGCGTTGCAGGCGGTCGACTGGAAAATCTGCGCCAGCATGCAGTCGGCATAGCGCGCGAAGATGTTGCGCACCGAGATCGAGGTCAGCTTGGCGGCGTCGAGCTTGCTGATCGGCAGCCGCACGAACGGCCCCCCGAACTTGACGGTGATGCGTGTGTACGCCGGCAGGAAGCCCTGGCTGACGATGCCGCCGACCGCGCCCTCGCGGCCGACCAGGATGGTTTCGACATCGCGCCCGTCCTCGTTGGCCACCATGTAGGACGCAAGGCTCGGTCCGCATGGGAAATGCACGATCTGGACGTCGTCGCCGGGATTGTAGAGCAGCTCGCCGGCCGCGGCCTCGACCTCCGCAAGATGCGGCGCGAGCAGCGCGTAGTCGGCGGCATTCAGCCGGCGCAGGAGATTGTTGAACGGCCGGTCGCTCGTCCCGGCCAAATCGGTCCGTTTGGCAATCATTGGAAAATCCTGGAAACCCAACGCCGACCATACTGAAAAAGTTCCAGCTTTTATGTTCACTAGTGAACAGACGCGACGGCGCGCGATGTGGTGGGTTTCATCCCGGGAACAGCCGGCGTGCTTTCGGGCGCCGGTCGCGGGCCATCCGGCCGGACTGATCCGGTCTCTCATCCATCATCGAAGAATTGGACACCGCGTCATGGAATCCGCTCCCAATGCCGGCATGCCCGGCGACGTCCTCGTGGTCGAGGACGACCCGATCATCTCGCTCTATTTTGAGGACACCATCCTGGGCTTCGGCGCCCGGACGGTGCGCACCGCCGCGAACGTCGCCCGCGCGCTTGAGCTGATTGCCGAACGCGCGCCGGATTTCGCGCTGCTCGACGTCGGCCTCGTCAGGGGCGAGAAGACGTTCGTGATCGCCGAGCGGCTCGATGCCCTGAAAGTGCCTTTCGCTTTCATCACGGGCTACGGCGCGGACATCAGGCTGCCGGAATCGCTTGCCGACAAGCCGCGGCTGGCCAAGCCGTGTTCGAGCGAGACGCTCGAGGCTGCGCTGAGAAACGAACTTTGACCGATTGCCGGGATTCGGCCTCGCGGTCTACGATCCGGGATGTCGGATTCGGTGACGCACGGGCCTCGGGAAGCCGTCATGGCAATCAGGATGGCGATCGGGATATCTGCCGCTGCGCGCGCCGCGGCGCTCTCTCTCGGACTGCTGCTTGCGCCGGTTGCGGCGGGTCCTGCCATTGCTGAGCCAGCCGCCCTCACGAGCGAGCAATCGGCCGCGCTCAAGGCCTACGACAATGCGCTGAAGAATTTCGTCTCGATCATGCGCCAGCGCCGCGCGCAGATCGATGCCGGGCAGTCGCTGCCGAACCTGCCGGGCCAGGCGATCTATCTGGCCCGTGTCGAGATGATGAGCACCTACAAGGATCTCACCGATGCGCTGCCGGCGCGGATCGGAAGGCCCAACAGGCTGGGAATCCCTCCGGCCTATTTCGATGCCGACAATGAGCCGCTGCTCGACGAGTACAAGACGCTGTTCGACGTCATGGAGGCGCCGCCCGCCGGTGCGCAAAGCTCCGATACGCCGTTCAAGGACGTGGTCGACCTGGCGACAGTGATCGCGCGCGCCAGGGGGCTCGATGCCGCTGACGCCGCTGTCGCCGGCCGTATCAGCCTTGGCCTGTTCTTTGCCGAGACGAACGGCAAGCAGAATGCCGGAAATGCGCGGTCGAACACCTACAAGGGCAGCCTGCAGACCGGCCCGTCCGAAGATCGCAACGGCCAGAAGAAGTGGGCCGCCATCAAGGGGTCGATCGCGGCCCTCGATCCTGCGCTGAGCCGTCGCGACGACAAGGAAGAGGCCCGAGCCGGCAATCTCGACCATCGGTTCAATCACTGGACCGCGGTGCGCGACGCGCTCATGAACGCACACGCGGACGTTTTCCCGCAGGTTCCGGCGATCGCAAAGGCGCTGCCCGATCCGATCGATCAAATGAAGCTCTTCGAGCTGATCCAGATCATTCCGACCCCGACGCGGGCCGCGCTGAAGTCGGGCAATCTGGTCGGCTACCGAATTTCCGACCCCAGGATCATGGGATATCTGCGCAACAACAGCATCTTCGCGTTCGGCCGGGCCGACAGGGCAAGAACATCGGCGACCTTCCGCGAAATCCTCGATGCGATGTGGCTGTTCAACGCCAAGTTCGAACAGGCGCTTGCCAGGCTCAAGGAGATCAAGGCAGGCAATCCAGGCTGAGTGGACGTCAGAGCGGACCGAGCAGGACCCACCGCGGGTCGCAGAACTCCTTCACGGCAGAGGCGACGCCGCTGGCGATCGCGTTGCGGCGCTCGGGCGAACCCATCTTGAGTTCCTCCTCCCGGTTGATGATCGAGCCCGCCTCCAGCAGGACGGCAGGCATCGCGGTCTTTCTCAGCACGATCAGCTCGTCATAGCTGTAGACGCCGGTGTCCTTGTTCAGCAGCGGATGCTGGTCGCGGCCCATGATGGGCTGGCTGTATTGCTCGGCATAGTGCAGCCCCTGGGCCTTCATTTCGCCGGCAACCAGTTCGGCGAACCGCAGGCTTGTCTTGAAGTCCGGATTCTCCCGGGACACGAACACGGAGTAGCCGCTGAAGCGGTCGCTGAAGTGGCTCTTCTTGCCCTCGAATTCCCAGTCCTCGAGCATCTTGTTGGGCACGGAGTCGTGGTGGATCGACAGCAGCAGATCCGCGTGCAGATTGTTGGCGGCGGAGACCCGCCTGAACAGGCTGGGTCTCGCTTTGCCTTCGGTGAGAAGCAGCCTGGTTCCGGTAAAGCCTTCGGCCTTCAAGGTCTCCTCGATCTGCCGCGCAAGGCGTAGGTTGAAGTTGAATTCGGCGACGTTGCGCGCGCTCATCGCGCCTTCCGATTCCGCGGTATGGCCGACATCGAGGACGACCCGGAATGTCGCGGGATCGCATTTGCCTGCGGTCGGCTTGAGAGCGGAAGGTGGCAGGGCGACCGGTCCCAGCGCGGCGAGCCGCGTGACGCGGTGCTTGGCTGGCGCGCGGTGCTTTGCGAGCTTGGCCGGCCTTGTCGCTGTCGCGCGCTTGGGCGGCTTGGCGTGCTTGGGTGAGCTCTTGAAGAAATCCGGCAGCCAGCCGGCCTCGCTGATGTCGGTCGGCAGCAGCGCGAGCACCGCTATCGCAACAACAAGCAGGCGGCGAGGCCGAAGCCCCGCGACGATGCCACCGAGCACGCGAACGGATTCGCAGCGCCTCATGCTCCGCCCCTCCGGGCCCCCAGCATAACGGCTCTGTCACCGGTACCGGAAGAGGCAGGTCGCGTCCATCCCCTGTCAATCGCGCCGCCCTTGCCTCACGCCAGGGCGGCGTCCGGTTCCGTCGCAGCTGCGGGGCGATTACACCGGCTTCGGATCGAGCGTGATGGCCCACAGCTCGGCGTCGACGCGATCGCGCAGGCTCACCGTCATCTGCCCGCTCTTGCCGTCGATCTTGACGTGGCCGAAGAACTGCATGCCGGCCGACGGCGGCAGGTTCTGGTTGGCTTCGCCCGGCGCCTTGACGAACTTCACCTCGGGACCAAACGTGTTGTCGAGCTCGTTCGGCCCGAACGTGCCGGCGTGCAGCGGGCCGGAGACGAATTCCCAGAACGGATCGAACTCCTGGAACTGGGCCTTGTTCGGATTGTAGTAGTGCGCGGCCGCATAGTGCACGTCGGCGGTCAGCCACACCGTGTTGACGATCCCGGCGGTCTTGATGAAGCGCAGGATGTCGGCGATCTCGAGCTCGCGGCCGCGCGCCGGTCCGTCGCCCTGCGCAAACGCCTCCGAGCCCTTCTTGTTGGTCGCATCGTCATAGACGATCAGCGACAGCGGCATGTCGGAGGCGATCACCTTCCAGGTGGCGCGCGAGTTGAGCAGCGCGCGCTTCAGCCAGGCCATCTGGTCGGGTCCGATGAAATAGGCATCGGGACCGTAGGTCTCCTGCAGGTTCGGACCATTCGGGCCGCGATAGCTGCGCTCGTCGAGCATGAAGACGTCGAGATGCGGACCGTAGCTCAGCGTGCGATAGACCCGGCCGGGCTCGACGATGCTCTCGCGCATCGGATACATCTCGTGGAAGGCCTTTGCCGCGCGCGCGGCGAGCACGGTGATGTCGCGCTCCTTGTAGGCCGCCGGCAGCTGCTTCGACAGCGACCAGTTGTTGGTCACCTCGTGATCGTCCCACTGCACGAAGATCGGCACCTCGGCATTGAAGGCGCGCAGATTGCTGTCGAGGAAATTGTATTTGTGCGCGGCGCGGTACTCGTCGAGCGTCTCGGCGACCTTGGCCTTCTCCGGGATCGTGATGTTCTTCCAGATCTTGCCGTCGGGGAGCTTCACCTCGGACGGGATCACGCCGTCGGCGTAGATGGTGTCGCCGGAATGCAGCAGGAAATCCGGATTGTGCTTCTTCATCGCGGCGAAGGTGATCATGCCGCCGTCGTCGGGGTTGATGCCCCAGCCCTGGCCGGCGACGTCGCCGCCCCACACGAAGGAGACGTCGCGGCGATCGCTCGGCGCGGTACGGAAGCGGCCGACCACAGGCTCGCCGGCAATGTCGATATGGGCGAGGTCGCGGAAGCGGACCCGATAGAAGATGTCCTGGCCGGACGGCAGGTTCTCCAGCAGCATCTTTGCCGTGAAGTCGCTCTCCGGCAGCGCCGTGATCGGCGGCAGCGCGCGGGCGTCCTTGAACGATTCCGTGGTGGCGACCTCGACCATCATCTGCGACGGCCGGTCCGCGCGCGCCCACACCACACCGCCGTCGATGCCGACATCGCCGGACTGCACGCCATGGGTGATCACGGGGCGATCGGCGGCGCGCGACAGATACGGCATCGCGATCACGCCGACGCCGGCCGCAGCCGTGGTGGAAAGAAAGCGTCGGCGGGTGAGGTTTCGCGAGAACCGGATCGTCATGGGGGCCTCCTTAAGGTCACAGCGACAATGCGACGCGGGCGAGCAGAGAGGTAGGAAAATTCCATGACGGTGAGATTACAGCGGGCGTGGTCAGGCGCGGCGGGTGACCGCTTTTGGGGATGTGAGGGAGAAATTTTCCCCTCGTTTGGCTAGTTCAAGTAGGCGGCGATGCCGCAGATGATCAGCATCACAGCGAACGCTGCGAGACCGAGATAGAATTCTCGCACTGAGAAAACCTTAAAGGCATTTAGCCATGATGAGGGGGAAAACACCGTTATATTGAGCCTGCGTCTCAGGCGGTCTTGCATCAAAGCGTAAAAGCCTAGCGCCACGCACATTGCAACGCCCAACGCTACACCAGTGAAAGTGTTAAGCAGCATGCCGTCTACTAGACCCTGCAACCAGCACCAGTCACGCTTTTTCGTCTGTTTGCACCACCGGTCGTCTCCGCCGTCATTCCAGGAACGACGCTCAAGAACCGGACGCGAGTAACCAAGTTACGCCGTGCCCGCCGCCCTGAATTGCGTCGCAGTCCGCTGCAGATTCTGCGGCATGCTCAGCAGCAGCGCCTTGCGGTCGGCAACCGCGTTGTGGAACTGCTCCAGCGCGATGTTGAATGCGGTCAGCGTGCCTTCCTCGATCGCGCCATGCTCGAAGCAGTCCAGCGTGTGGCGCAGGATGTCGTCGGCCTCCGCCTGCAACTGGTCGAGCTCTTCGGTCGAATCGCTCTGCCGCGCGGTCTTCAGCATCTCGAGCAGGCGCTCGCGCTGCGAGGTGTTGGTGTTGCGCTCGTCCTGCTTGAGATAGCCGGCGAACCACGCGCCGGCCGAGCCCATCGCGGAGAACGCCATCAGACTCCACCAGATGTAGTCGCTGTAGCGGTCGAGGAAGGTCTTCTCCTCGCCGTCGACGAAGGCGGCCGCGCCCGGATGTACCGGAATGGTGGCATCCTTGTCGGTGTCGGGGGTCTCGATCTTGGCGGCGAGCGGGAAGTCGTTCTTGAGCGACTGCCGGATCGCGAACAATTGCCGGGTGAAGGCTGCGACCGTCGCGTCCGACAAGCCCTTCCGCGCCACGATGTGGTGCGAGAAGCTGATCGTCTTCACCTCATCCTCGGGCCGGTCGGCCGAGCCGAGCGAGCCGGCGGGGATTTCAGCGGCCTCATAGGCCGGATGGTTCTGCGCGATCGCCTCGGACGCATCGATCGGAAGGAAAGTCGGCTCGCCGCCGTCCTTGGTCGATGCCGTGATCGCATCGATCGTGACTTTGCTGTTGGCCGGGCCGACGGCGAGATAGGCGTCGGCCTTCAGGTTCTTGATGGCGTCGACCGCCTCATTGGCCGGGAATTGCACGATCTCGACCTTCATCGGGTCGACGCCGTATTGCGTCAGGATCAGCTTCAGCAGATTGACATTGGCGGGGGTACGGCCGACGACGCCGATCTTGCGGCCGGCGAGTTGCGCGATCTTGGTGATCTTCGCAGCCTTGCGGCCCTTGCCCTTTGCAGAGGGTGGAACCCACATCACCACGACATTCTTGCGCAGCACCGCGACGGCTTGTGCGTTCTTCGGCACGTCGAGGTCGCCGCGAATGATGGCGAGATCGGCCTTGCCGTCGGCCAGCGTCTGCGCGCTGGCGCTGGCGCCGTCGGTCTGCACCGGTCGGAGTTTGACCTGGGTATGCTGCTGGTTGTTGAAGGCCTGCGCCAGCGCCTGCACGACCTTGAGGTCATCGCTGTTCGCAGGGCCGACCGCGATCTTGAGCGTCACCGGACGCACCGCGAAATAATAGCCGGCGATCAGCGCGCCGACGATGGCGAGCGCGCCTGCGATCAAAACGAACATCAGCCGGCGCTTGGCGGAGCGCAACGGCTTGGGCGATATGCTGGCGGAGCCGTCTGTCATCGATCTCGCAAACAATCGTCGGGGCTCAATCTCGCAAAACTACCAACGCGCACATATCCTGCTTTTGTAGCAAATTCCTGGGCCCACAGATGTTACATCTCCGTCATGGTTACCAGCGGCGATAGGACGCGATTTCGGCCCTAATTTCGGCTTGGATCCCATCCCGGAGGCCGCTTGGCAGGGCGTTTTCCCGCGAAGTGGACACCGGTTCGCGCGAGAAAACGCGTCAAACCTGGAATCTAGAGCCCCGTTCCGATTCAATCGGAACGGAAAAGGCTCTAGGTTAAGGTCGGCGGCAAACGGGAGTGTTACCATGGTCGAAAAGCTGTCAGCGGAAGCAACAAAGGCCGCGCTCTGGGAACTGGCCGGCTGGACCGAGCTGGCCGGACGCGAGGCGATTGCAAAGACCTTCGTATTCAAGGACTTCAACGAGGCCTTCGGCTTCATGGCGCGCGCTGCCCTGGTCGCCGAGAAGAACGACCATCACCCGGAATGGAAGAACGTCTACAAGACGGTCGAAGTCGTGCTGGCGACCCACGACGTCGGCGGGGTGACCAAGCGCGATATCGACCTCGCCAAGGCCATGAATGCGATCGCAAGGCAGCTCGGGGTCAACTGACCCTGCTGCTCCACAACCTTGCGGCCGCCATTCGACGTCCCCAGATTCGTAAGCGTTCGCCGCAGGAGTAGGGAACCTTGCGATGGCAACGACTGAACACAGCGTGGGATTTGAGCCTGCCGACCGGCTGGCGCAGGACCGCGAGAGCGTGCGCCGCCGCTTCTGGGTCAAGTTCAAGAAAGTGGTGATCCGGCTGCCCTTCGCCGAGGATCTGCTGGCCGCCTATTACTGCGCGTTCGACCGGCAGACGCCGCGCCATGTGCAGGCGGCTCTGCTCGGCGCGATCGCCTATTTCATCCTGCCGTTCGATTTCATCCCGGACATGTTGCCGGTGCTCGGCTTCACCGACGATGCCGCGGTGCTCGCCACCGCGATCCGCATGGTGGCAAGCCACATTACGCCGGAGCACCGCGAAGCCGCACGCGCTGCGCTGAAGCGCGGGGTGCCTGAAAACGCGGAATAAGCTGTGGCCCGGATGAATCGAAGCGCAATCCGGGTTCTCCTCACAGTCGAACGAGCAGTCCCGGATTTCGCTACGCTCCATCCGGGCTGCACGATCCCGCTCAGCTGCCCGGATGCAGGATCACCTTGCCCATCGCCTTGCGGCCGGCGAGCACCTTCAGCGCTTCCGCGGTCTGCGACAGCGGGAAGGTGCGGTCGACATGCGAGGAGATCTTCCCTTCCGCAGTCCACTGCACGAGCTTCTCGAGGTTCTTGCGGTTCTTCTCCGGATTCTGCCGCGCCCACGCGCCCCAGAACACGCCGCGGATATCGCAGCCCTTCAGCAGCGCGAGGTTGAGCGGGATCTTCGGAATGTCGCCGGCGGCAAAGCCGATCACCAGGAAGCGGCCTTCCCATGCGGTCGAGCGCAGCGCGGCTTCGGCATAAGAGCCGCCGACCGGATCGAACACGATGTCGGCGCCCTTGCCGTCGGTGAGCTTGCGCAACCCTTCCTTGAGATCTTCCTTGGCGTAGTTCAGCGTCAGCTCGGCGCCGTGCTGCTTGGCGAAGGCGAGCTTCTCGTCCGACGATGCGCAGGCGATCACCTTGAGGCCCATCAGCTTGCCGAGCTCGCATGCCGCAAGGCCGGTGCCGCCGGCGGCCCCTAACACCGCGAGCGTTTCGCCCGGCTTCGGGCTGGCGCGATCTTCCAGCGCATGCAGCGCGGTGCCGTAGATGATGATGATTCCTGCGGCGCGGTCGTAATCGAGATTGTCGGGAATCTTCACGATCGTATTCGCCGGCAGCGCGATCTTGTCGCGCGCACCGTTGTGGCCGCATGACGCCACGACGCGATCACCGACTTTGAGATCAGTGACACCAGCGCCGACGCTCTCGATCACACCGGCGACTTCGGCAGCCGGTGAGAACGGGAACGGCGGCTTGATCTGGTACTTGCCCTGGATCATCAGGATGTCGAAGAAGTTCAGCGCCGCCGCCTTGATCGCGATCACGGCTTCGCCGGGACCCGCCACCGGATCGGGCACGTCCGCCAGCACGAGATCGTCGGGTTGACAGTATTGCGAGCAGAGGATGGCTTTCATGGACACACCTGAGTTTCGGACGCAGAAAGAGCTGCAAGATCTTGGACTACAAGCTTCATGCCGGATTTGCGGCGGAGCGACAATACAGTGCGGAGGGATCAAACTATGTTTGAAAAAGGCCTGCTAGCGAAAAAGCGCATCCTGATCACCGGCGGCGGCTCCGGCCTTGGCGCCGCGATGGGCGCCCGCTTTGCCGAACTCGGCGCCGAACTGATCATCTGCGGGCGGCGCGAGGCGCTGCTGGAGGAAACCGCAGGCAAATTCCGCAGCGCGTTCGGCGCCAGGGTCTCGACCGCGCGCTGCGATATTCGCGATGGCGCCGCGGTCGAGGCGATGATGGACCAGGTGTGGCAGGACGCGCCGATCGACGTGCTGGTCAACAATGCTGCCGCAACCTTTATTGCGCAGAGCGAACATTTGTCATTCCGCGCCGCGGACGCGATCCTCGCACCGACCCTGCATGGAACGATGTACTGCACGCTCGCCGCCGGCCGCCGCTGGATCGAAGGCAAGCACAAGGGCGTGGTGCTCTCGATCCTGTCGACCTCGACCATCACCGGCCGCGCCTTCACGGTGCCGTCGTCGATGGCCAAGACCGCGGTGCTGGCGATGACCAAGAGCCTCGCCGTCGAGTGGGGCCCGAAGGGCATCCGCACCGTGGCGATCGCGCCGGGTGCATTCCCGACGCCGGGTGCGACCGGTCAACTGCGTCCCGAAGGGCGCGGCGAGACCTGGTCGCATCGCAATCCGCTCGGCCGTGCCGGCGAGCATTCGGAGCTTGCTAATCTCGCGACCTTCCTGATCTCGGATCAGGCCGGCTACATCAATGGCGAGATGGTGGTGCAGGACGGCGGCTCGCATTTGCGCAGTTCCGGTGCCGAGGACCTGCTGCAATGGACCGACGCGCAGTGGGAGAGCCAGCGCGCGGCGCGCGCCAAGGGTTGATGAAGGCTGATGCGCGATCACAAGCGCTGAGTAAGAATGGATGCGCGTGCGGCTGTGGCCGAGGCGCATCCAGGCCGAACTGCCTTCCCAAAAAAGCGTTTCCCGGTTATCCATCCAAGCCGGCGGAGGGGGAATCGCCGGGCCATCTTGCAGTCACAATGATGGGGGAACCAGTTGGCCGTGCGGCAGATTCTGACATCACTGGCGGCTTGTGTCCTGTGCGGGATCATCTCCCTCGCGCCGACGCAGGCTGCGCCCAAGAAAGATGCGGCCAAGGAAGCGGCCAAGCCGGCGCCTTCGGCCGCCGCGGCTGCGGCCGGCGGTGCGGAGCCGACCTTGATCGGCCAATTCGGCACCTGGGGCGCGTACACCGCCTCGCCCAACGGCAAGAAGGTGTGCTTTGCGCTCGCCAAGCCGTCCTCGTCGAAGACCAATCCGCCGAACCGGCCGCGCGATCCGGCCTATGCCTTCATCTCCACCCGTCCGGCGGAGAAGGTCGTCAACGAAGTCTCGATCATGATCGGCTACACCGTGAAGCCGGGCTCGGAATCGACGTTGCAGGTCGGCGGCGGAACCTATGCGATGTACACGCAGGGCGATGGCCTCTGGATCAAGAATGCGGCCGAGGAGGAGCGGATGGTGGAAGCCATGCGCAAATCGGCCGATCTGACGGTAAAAGCCGTCTCGGCGAAGGGTACCGAGACGATCGACAGCTTCTCGCTGAAGGGCTTGGCGCAGGCGCTCGACCGGCTGGGGCAGGACTGCCGGCGCTAGGGCCGGCTCGGAAACGCAAAATCGAGGTATTTCGTGGCTTTCCAGCACCGGCTGGAAGGCCTATTTGAGGTTTCATGACCGACACCGCAACCACCAAGGCCGGGTCCGGCGCCAGCGCGCTGGTCGAAAAAGTTCCGCTCGAGACCTATGTGCCGCCGGCCAAGCCGTCGCTGATCGGGCTGTCGCGCGCCGAAATAGCCGATCGCCTGGGCGAGATCGGCGTGCACGCCGGCCAGCGCAAGATGCGCACCCAGCAGCTCTGGAACTGGATGTATTTCCGCGGCGCCAAGAGCTTTGCCGAGATGACCAACGTCTCGAAGGACATGCGCGCCGAGCTCGAGAAGCATTTTACCGTCGACCGTCCCGAGGTGGTCGCCGAGCAGATCTCCAATGACGGCACGCGCAAATGGCTGCTGCGGCTGCCGAGCGGCGACAAGGTCGAGCGGGCGCATGAGGTCGAGTGCGTCTACATCCCCGAGACCGATCGCGGCACGCTGTGCGTTTCCTCGCAGGTCGGCTGCACCCTGAACTGCTCGTTCTGCCACACCGGCACGCAGCGGCTGGTGCGCAACCTCACTGCCGGCGAGATCGTCGGCCAGGTGATGGTGGCGCGCGACCGGCTGAACGACTGGGCCGACCGCGAGGACGGCACGCGCCGCGTCACCAACATCGTGATGATGGGGATGGGTGAGCCGCTCTACAATTTCGACGCGGTGCGCGATGCGCTGTTGATCGTCGGCGACAATGAAGGCATCGGCATTTCCCGCCGCCGCATCACGCTGTCGACCTCGGGTGTTGTGCCGAACATCAAGCGCACCGGTGATGAGATCGGCGTGATGCTGGCGATCTCGCTGCATGCGGTGCGTGACGAATTGCGCAACGAGCTGGTGCCGCTGAACCGCAAATATCCGATCAAGGAGCTGTTGCAGGCCTGCCGCGATTATCCCGGCGCCTCGAATGCACGGCGCATCACCTTCGAATATGTGATGCTCAAGGGCGTCAACGATTCGCTCGATGACGCCAAGCTCCTGGTGAAGCTGCTCAAGGGCATTCCGGCGAAGATCAATCTGATCCCGTTCAATCCGTGGCCGGGCACGGCCTACGAATGCTCGGACTGGGAGCAGATCGAAAAGTTCTCCGAATACATCTTCAACGCCGGCTATTCCTCGCCGGTGCGCACCCCGCGCGGCCGCGACATCCTCGCCGCCTGCGGCCAGCTCAAGTCGGAGACCGAAAAGCTCTCCGCCCGCGAGCGCCAGGCGCTGCGCGCGATGGCGATGACGGATTGAAAGCCGTGAGCGACAACGCTCCCCACGGCGTCATTGCGAGCGAAGTGAAGCAATCCATGTCCGAGCTTGCTGAAGGATGGATTGCTTCGTCGCTTCGCTCCTCGCAATGACGGAGGAGTGCTAGCATGGCCTTGATCGGCCGCCTGTTCGTCGTCGCGTTCGGTTTCCTGATGGCCTGCTTCGTGGCCGGGATCATCGTGGTCGGCGCGGTGCTGTATCCCGAGATCTCCGATTTCGGCGGCCAGATCGACCAGAGCGCGATCGACATCGTGCTCGGCTTCGGCTTCATCTTCATCTCCGGCTTTGCGCTGTTGCCGGCGCTGATCGTGGTGCTGATCACCGAAGCGTTCTTCATCAGGAGCGTGCTAGCTTATGCGATCGGCGGTGCGATCGTCGGCGCAGCCTGCTATCTCGGCCTGATCCCGTTCGATCCCGATACGGTGCAATTCCACGGCATCGTGCGCCGGCACATGGAGATCATGACCGGCGCCGGCATCGTCGCGGGTCTGGTGTACTGGCTGATCGCCGGCCGCACCGCCGGCGCCTGGCGCGAGCCGCCACGCCCCCTGCCGCCGCCCCCGCCATTGCCGTCGCAATCGCCGCGGCCGTGAAGCTTCCCATGCCCTCTCGCCTCGGCTAAACCGCGCGCCATGAACCGGACCGGACTTTTCATTGCGCTGGCGCTGGCGCTCGTCGTCGGCATCCTGTTCGGGATTTATCCCGAGCTCGACCTCAAGCTGGCGGCGCTGTTCTACAATGCCGCGCAGAACACCTTCCCCGTGAAGCTCGATACGGTGGCGCAGTTCGCGCGCGATGCGGCGATGTGGATCGCATGGGCGCTGGTGCTGCCGGCGATCGTGACCATCGTCTGGAAATTCATCCGGCCGGACCGGCCGATGCTGATGTCCGGCCGCGCCGCGGTGTTCCTGCTCACCACGATGCTGCTCTCGGCCGGCGTGCTCACCAACCTCACCTTCAAGAACTATTGGGGCCGGCCGCGGCCGGTGTTCGTGACGCAGTTCGGCGGCGACCTTGCATTCAAGCCGTGGTGGGACCCGCGCGGCGGCTGCCCGCGCAACTGCTCGTTCTTCTCCGGCGAGGGCGCCACCGCGTTCTGGACCTACGCGCCGGCGGCGCTGACGCCGCCCGCCTGGCGGCCGCTGGCCTTTGCCGGGGCGACCGTGTTCGGCATCGTCACCAGCGCCCTTCGCATGGCCTTCGGCGGTCATTTCTTCACCGATGTCGCGATCGCCGGCCTGGTGTCGTTCTTCACCGTCTGGCTGTTTTATGCGCTGATCTACCGCTGGGCGGCGACTCGGTTGACCGACGCCCAGGTCGATGCCGCGCTGACGCGGCTCGCGATGCCCGGCTACCGCTGGATGCAGCGCTGGCGCCGCGGCGGCAAGGCGGAGCCCAGCCAGCCCGAGGCTTGATCAGGGGCCTGATTAAAGGCGTGCCCCCGCTTCGGAAATTTGTTATCGCGACTTCCAGAAACCTCATCCATTTCGACCGATTGGACTGTCCCATGAGCACGATTCTGAAAAGCCTGCCCACTGGCGAAAAAGTCGGCATCGCGTTCTCGGGCGGGCTCGACACCTCGGCGGCGCTGCTCTGGATGAAGCTGAAGGGCGCCAAGGTGTTCGCTTACACCGCCAATCTCGGCCAGCCCGACGAGGCCGATTACGATGCGATCCCGCGCAAGGCGATGGATTTCGGCGCCGAGAAGGCGCGCCTGGTCGACTGCCGCACCCAGCTGGTCCACGAAGGCATTGCCGCGATCCAATCCGGCGCGTTCCATATCTCGACCGGCGGCATCACCTATTTCAACACCACGCCGCTTGGCCGCGCGGTGACCGGCACCATGCTGGTCGCGGCGATGCAGGAGGACGGCGTCAACATCTGGGGCGACGGTTCGACCTTCAAGGGCAACGACATCGAGCGCTTCTATCGCTACGGCCTGCTGACCAATCCGAGCCTGCGCATTTACAAGCCCTGGCTCGACCAGCAGTTCATCGACGAGCTCGGCGGCCGCGCCGAAATGTCGGCCTTCATGACCGCGCAGGGCTTCGCCTACAAGATGAGCGCGGAGAAGGCCTATTCGACCGACAGCAATCTGCTCGGCGCGACGCATGAGGCCAAGGATCTCGAGAGCCTGTCGAGCGGCATCACCATCGTCAATCCGATCATGGGCGTGCCGTTCTGGCGCGCCGATTGTGATGTGAAGCCCGAGAAGGTCGTGGTGCGCTTCGAGGAAGGCCAGCCGGTCGCGCTGAACGGCAGGAGTTTTGCCGATCCGGTCGCGCTGTTCCTGGAAGCCAATGCGATCGGCGGCCGCCACGGCCTCGGCATGAGCGACCAGATCGAGAACCGCATCATCGAGGCCAAGAGCCGCGGCATCTACGAGGCGCCCGGCATGGCGCTGCTGCACATCGCCTATGAGCGGCTGGTCACCGGCATCCACAACGAGGATACGATCGAGCAGTACCGCATCAACGGCATGCGGCTCGGCCGCTTGCTCTATCAGGGCCGCTGGTTCGATTCGCAGGCCTTGATGCTGCGCGAGACCGCGCAGCGCTGGGTCGCGAGCGCCGTCACCGGCGAGGTGACGCTCGAACTGCGCCGCGGCAACGACTACTCGATATCAAACACCGAGAGCCCGAACCTGACCTATGCGCCGGAGCGGCTCAGCATGGAGAAGGTCGAGGACGCCGCCTTCACGCCGGCCGACCGCATCGGCCAGCTCACGATGCGCAACCTCGACATCGCCGACACCCGCGCCAAGCTCGGCGTCTATAACAAGACCGGACTGATTTCGAGCGGCGAAGGCGCACAGATTTTCCAGCTCAAGAACGACAAGGATTGAGCTGGGGCTGCCCGTCGTCGCACACTTGCTGTCGTCCCGGCGAAAGCCGGGACCCATAACCACAGGATCGCGTTGTTAGAGCGAGCTGTGGCTCCAGCGTTGCGCAACAATTGACGGTCGTGGTTATGGGTCCCGGCTTTCGCCGGGACGACGCGGGGAGAGGGCTGGGCTTACTTCACCCTCAGCGCATCCAGCAGCGAGCCGAACGCCCGCGCATAGTCCGTGCCGGTCTTGCCGATGTCGGGCCCCGCGGACACCGCGACCGCTGCTTCCGTCACCGCACCCAGCAACAGCCGCGCCAACGGCTCGATCGGTTGTTTCGCGATCACGCCGGCCTCCATCGCGGCCGCCAGCGCGCGCGGAAACTTGCCGCCGAAATGTTTGGCGTCGATCTCGCGCCAGCGCTCCCAGCCGAGCACGGCCGGGCCATCGCGCAGGATGATCTGCCCGGTCGGGCCCTTCGCGCACGCCGCGAAATAGCCCTGTGTGCCCGCGGCCATCGCCGCGAGTGGATCGTTCTCGGCGCGCGAGATGCGGTCGAGATCGGCGACGAGGTCGATCGACACCTGCTCGAACACCGCCTCGAACACCGCCTCCTTGGTCGCGAAGTGATGATAGACCGCGCCCTTTGCAACCCGCGCGCCGCTTGCGATGTCGTCCATCGTCGCGGCCGCAAAGCCGCGCTCGCCAAAGATGCGGCGCGCCGCCTTGACGATCGAGGCTCTGGTCTTCTCGCGCCGTTCGGCCTGGGTTGCCATCACGCATGTCTAGCCCAGGTTCCGCAGCGACGCCAGTTGACTTACAGACTATCAGTCGGTATTTACCGACCAATAGTCGGTAAATGGAGAGTGCCATGCCTTCCCTCAAGACGCTGCAAGCCTTCGCGGACACGGTCGAAGCCAACGACCATGTCGGCGCCATCAGGAACTTCTACTCCGCCGATGCCCGCACCCAGGAGAATGACGGCGAATGGCGCGTCGGCCGCGAGGCGCTGGCGGCGCGCGAGGCGGCGGTGCTGGCCGCGGTCTCCGGTGTCAAGACCACGCGGCTCGGGCCGTTGCTGCTCGACGGCGACCATTCGGCGATCTGCTGGCGGTTTGAATTCACGGCTAAGGACGGCAAGGTCCGCAGCATGGAGGAGGTCGCCTGGCAGACCTGGCGCGGCGAGGAATTGGTCGAGGAGCGCTTCTTCTACGATCCGCAGCAGATGGCGCGCTGACCCGCCGCCCGCCGTTGCGGCAATAGGTCCCGCCGCCGCCTCATTGCGGCGTCATCCGCCACCATTAGCCTCCGCCCCCGACGCGCAGTGTACGCAAGGGGCGGAGCATCGATCATGATCAAGTCAGTCGCTGGCGTGGCGGTCACGCTATTGTTGTCGGCTACGGCCGCGCTCGCCCAGACCATCTATCCGATCGATCGTGCGGATATTCTCGTCGGCGCGAAATTCGACTTCAAGGTCGAGCTTGCCGGCGTCGTCGATCAGGCCAGGTTGAAGGTGACGCTGAACGGCGCGGACTATGCCGCGGTGTTCGGCCAGAGCGGCATCTTCACCGCGCGCGAAGCCGGCAAGGACCAGTCGGCCTTGCTGCTCCGTGATGTCTCGCTCGACAACGCCGGCCCGATGACCGTCGAAGTCAGCGACGGCACGCAGAGCCGCACCGTGACCTGGACCGTCTACGACAGCGGACCGCGCAAGGCGAAGAACGTGATCTTGTTCATCGGCGACGGGATGTCCCCGGCACACCGCGTCGCCGCGCGAATCCTCTCCAAGGGAATTGCGGAAGGCAAGAGCCGCGGCAAGCTCGCGATCGACGACATGCCGCAGATGGCGCTGGTCGCGACCGCGGGCTCGGATTCGATCATCACCGATTCCGCGAATGCCGCGAGTGCCTACGCCACCGGCCACAAGGCCGCGGTCAACGCGCTCGGCGTCTACGCCGATCGCACGCCCGATCCGCTCGATGATCCCCGGGTCGAGACCATCGCGAGCCTGGCCAAGCGCCGGGCGGGCCTCGCCATCGGTATCGTCACCAACACCGAAGTCGAGGATGCCACGCCGGCCGCGATGCTCGCGCATACCCGCCGCCGCGCTGCCTATGACGCGATCGTCGCGCAATATTTCGACGCCAAACCCGACGTGCTGATGGGCGGCGGCTCCGCGAACTTCCTGCCGCAGTCCGCGGCGGGATCGAAACGCAAGGACGATATCGATTATCTCGCGCGCTTCCGCGACGCCGGCTATCCGCTTGCGACCACGGCAAGCGAGCTGAATGCGCTCGCAGCCAAGCCGGACACCCGCAAACTCCTCGGTCTATTCGCGACCGGCAACATGGACGGCGCGCTCGACCGCAAGTTCCTCAAGGGCGGCGGCGTCAAAAAATTCCCCGAGCAACCCGACCTGACCGCGCAGGTCCAGGCCGCGCTCACAATCCTGTCGAAGCACGAATCCGGCTTCTTCCTGATGGTCGAGTCCGGCCTGATCGACAAATACGCCCATCTGCTCGACATGGAGCGTGCGGTCTACGACACCATCATGCTCGACAATGCGGTGCGATTGGCCAAGGACTGGGCCAAGGCGCGTGGCGACGATACGCTGATCCTGGTCGTGGCCGACCACAACCATCCGAACAGCCTGGTCGGCACCATCAACGACGACATGGCGGCCGTGCCCAACGTACCGCTGCGCGAGCGCGTCGGCGTCTACGAGAAGGCCGGCTTTCCGAACTACCCGGCGCCCGATGCCGAGGGTTATCCGTCCCGTGTCGATGTCTCCAGGCGGCTCGCGATCTTCTCGGCCAGCCTGCCCGACCATTACGAGACGTTCCGTCCCAAGCTCGACGATCCGAACGAGCCGACCGTGAAGGGCGATGCGCCCGACACCTTCAAGGCCAACGACAAATACAAGGACGTTCCCGGCGTCGTGCTGCGCTTCGGCAATCTGCCGGCGATGATCGGTGCCAGCGTGCATTCCGGCGAGGATGTCATCCTCACCGCCACCGGGCCGGGCAGCGAGCGCGTCCACGGCTCGATGGACAACACCGAGGTGTTTCGCGTGATGGTCGAGGCGCTGGGGCTGGGCGCGGGGAAATAAATTCGCCGTCATTGCGAGGAGCCACCCGGTCCTGGATGACGGGCTTCGCTCCGCGCGCAATGACGGGGAGGGCCAAGCCATCGTTACTCCGCAAAAACAAGAATGGCCGGGATTGCTCCCGGCCATTTGGTCTCGTGATGTCTCGCCGTCTCAGCGCGGAGCGGCGGAGGCGCCGGTGAGCAGCGGGGTGATGCGGCGGACGGTGACGCGCCGGTTGATGCGGCTCGGTCCGTCGGTCTGCTCCTTCAGATATTGCGAGCCGTAACCCTGCGAAGTCAGGTTCTCGGCCGGCACGCCGAACTGCTGCGTCAGCAATTCGGCGGCAGACTGCGCGCGGCGGTCGGACAGCGACAGATTGTCGGTGTCGTTGCCGGTTGCGTCCGTATGGCCTTCGATCAGGAACACCTCGCGCGGATTGCGCTGGATGGCCCGGTTGAGGCCGTCGGCAATCACCTGCAGCCTCGCCGCCTGGTCGGGTGGGATGGTCCACGATCCAGAGTCGAAGTTGATCGTGTTGACGTCGATGCTCGGCATCTGCATGCGGACATTGGGGCTGTAGCGGATCTCGTCGAGCGAATAGCGTCGCTCGATCCGCTGCACCGGCGGTGCCTCCATGGTCTCGTAGATCACGTCGGGCGACGCTTCCTGAGCGTCGACGATGTAGCGATCATAGGGAATGTTGACCACCGGCGGCGGCACGTCGACATAGAAGCCACCGACCGCACGCGGATCGCGATAGGTGTTGTCGATGATGACGATCTCGCGCCCGCCGGGATCCCGGCGGATTCGGCGCAGCATCTGGCCATCGGACCCGACCACGGTGATGATCTCGCTGCCGTCGGGACGAATCACGATGGTCCGGGTCTCGCCGCCGATCGTCTCGGTGCGGATGTCACGCGCGCCGTAGCGGAAGCGATAGACGTCGTCGCCACGAACATAGGCCTGTCCGCTCGGGTCGCGGATGATGACCCGGTCCGGCTCGGTGTAGATGGTGCGGCCGTCTTCGACCACTTCCTGCCGCTGGCCGCGCAGATCGGCGATACTCCCGCCGAGGATGGCGCCGGCCACCACGCCCGCACCGACCGCAGCGCCGATGGCGAGCGGGGTGATATTGTCATGGCGCGGCGGTGGCGGCAGTGGCGCTGCAACGGCGGGCGCAGCCCGGAATGCCGGCGCAACCGTCGGCGGGGCGTATTGCGCCTGGCCGGGCGGCGGCGTTGCGGCTGCCGAGCCGGGGACGACCGACGGTGCCGGTGCGCCCATGGCGGCGCCTTGGGCGGGCGATACGCCGGGCGCAGCACCCGGGCGTGCCTGTTGAGCCGGAGCCGGTGCCGCACCAGGGGCACCCATTGCCGCTCCAGGGGCCGCCGGCGTTCCGGGCGGTGTGGCTGGACGTCCCTGCTGGCCCGGAGCCGGCGTCGCAGCGGGTGGCGTCGGAGTGGGTGTGGTCGCGCCGGGTGGGGTCGCGGCGGGCGAGGTGCCCGGTCGCGCCGGCGCGCCTGCTGCCGGAGGCGTCGTCGCCGAAGGCGCGGGCGTTGCCGGAGAGGTGGTCGCGGGCGGCGTGCCCGGAGGTTGCTTGGCTCCGCCGGGACGTTCGCCGGCAGGACGTTCGCCAGCAGGGCGTTCGCCGCCGGGACGTTCTCCGCGGAGGCGTTCGGCCGGCGCCGGTGTCGCAGCTCCCGGAGCTGGTGTTGCCGCTCCCGGTGTCGGTGTCGCGGACGGCGTGCCGGGGCGTCCCGCTGGAGCGGCGCCTGGCGCGGGTGTCGGCGGCGTATGCGCCGCACCCGGTGCGGCCGGAGTGGCTCCAGGCACTGGCGTCGGCGGCGTGCCCGGCCGCTGCGGTGCTGCCGCGGGTGGCGGCGTCGGCGTCGGATGTGCGGGCGCCGCTGCCGGCGGCGGCGTCACAGGCTTCGCGGGAGCAGCCGCGGGCGGCTCCGGCCGTGCAGGCGCGGGCAATGGCGCCGGCTTTGCGGCCGGCGGTTCGGGTCGTGCAGGTGCCGCGGCCGGCGGCGTGACCGGATGCGCGGCCGGCGGTTCAGGCCGTGCGGGAGCCGGGGGCGGCGCCGGATGCGGTGCGGCCGCAGGAGGCGGCGTCGGCTTTGGAGGCGCTGCGGCAGGCGGTTCGGGCCGCGCCGGCGCTGCGGGCGGGGCCGGCCTTGCGGCCGGCGGCTCCGGCCGTGCAGGTGCTGCGGCCGGCGGCGGAGCCGGATGCGCGGGTGGCGCGGCAGCTGGCGGTGGCGCTTGCGGATGTGGCGCTGCGGCCGGCGGTGCCGGATGTGCAGGAGCGCCGGGCGCCGGGTGCGGCTTCGGCTTTCCGTCTGGTCCGAGTTCTTCCTTCTGCTGCGCCTGTGCGACGACCAGCGGCGAATTTTGTGCGTGCGACGCTGAGGTGGCGAACTGCATCACCGTCAGCGCAGTCGTGGCAAGCAGCACGAGACGAAGCTTTGTCATGATCTTGGAGTCCCCGGCGGAAAGTCTGGGCAGGAAGGAAAGTCAGAACCGAACAATTCGGCAGGACGATGAATTGCCAGCCGTTAGGCCGGATTGTGGCGAGTGCCGAATCATCGGCGAAGTTTATTTCGACATTATAACGGGTTGCATGTGGCTTTGTTCACTAGACATTCAGAAGAAACGCTTCGACACACTCGCAATCGATGTGGAACTGAGGCGCGCGCGTGATCGATCGCCGGGCGGGTCGATCTGTCGCAGGTCGCATGCAGGATGGTCCGGACGGCCCGCGCGCTGTTGATTCGGCGTTGCCCGGCCAATTCGTCCGGCCGCTATTCGGGCGTGTGGCAGACCGCCTCGATGTTGTGGCCGTCGGGATCGAGCACGAAGGCCCCGTAATAGGTCGGGTGATAATGCGCGCGAATGCCCGGCGCGCCGTTGTCGCGGCCGCCGGCCGCCATCGCGGTCTTGTAAAAGGCGTCGACGGTGGCGCGGTCCTTGGCGGTGATGGCGATATGCACCGGCTTGTTCATCGCGCCTTCGCCGCCGATCCAGAAATCCGGCTTGCCGTTGGCGCCGAAGCCTGCCGTCGGCGCGTGCCCGGTTACTTCCGCGGGCACTTCCATGATCAGGCCGTAATCAAGCGGCGCCAGCGCCGCCTGGTAGAACGCCTTCGCGCGTTCGTAGTCAGAGACCGAAAAGCCGATATGGTCGATCATCGCGAGCCTCCCTTGTTGCGGCGAATCTCTGTCCGCGTTTTCGTTTCACCCTTCCTTGAAAAGTGGAAGTGAAGATGTGGCCCGGATGAAGTGAAGCGCAATCCGGGGGCTGCTCTAGCCGCCGATGGTCTCTCCCACGACCGAAGCCGGTGGCTATGGGTTTGCCAGGACGACAGCGAATGTGTGGCACGCGCACGCGATTCACTTCACCCCGCCGGCGCCTGATCCCGCCGTAGCCGGCGCGAGCGCGCGGCCTTGTGTAGCACGCGTGCCAGTTGCTCGGCCGAATAGGGCTTCTGCAGCAGCTCGAAGCCGCCGCTGCCCTGCTGCGACAACACCTGGCTGTAGCCGGAGGCGAGCACGATCGGCAGATCGAGCCGCTGCCGGCGAATCTCCTCCGCAAGTTCGATGCCGCTCATGCCCGGCATCACGACATCGGTGAACACGAGGTCGAACCTGCCGGGGTCGACGGCCAGCTCTTCCAGCGCGTGGGTGGCGTTCTCCACCAAAACACAGGTGCAACCGAGCTGGGTCAGCGTGTCGGCGGCGAACTTTCCGACCTCGGCGTTGTCCTCGACGATCAGGACCGACGCATTGGTCGGATCGACCGGAGGCGCATCCTCGGTGAGCGGCGATTGCGCGTTGTGCCTGCCGACCACGCGCGGCAGATACAGCGTGAATGTCGAGCCCTTGCCGATCTCGCTGCTGACGGTGACCTCGCCGCCGGATTGCTTGGCGAAGCCGAACACCTGCGACAGGCCGAGACCGGTGCCGTGACCGACCTCCTTGGTGGTGTAAAACGGCTCGAAGATCCGGCCGAACAGCTCCTGCGGAATTCCGACGCCGGTATCGGCCACCGACACCGCGACATAGCCGTGCGGACTCGGCGGCATGCTCGTCCCGGGCGGCAGATCGTCCACGGCGCGGACCGCGATCGTGAGCCGGCCGACGCCATCCATCGCGTCGCGCGCATTCACCGCCATATTGATGATGGCGGTCTCGAACTGGCCGGCATCGGCGTTGACGAGGCAGGTCTTATCGGGCACCTGCGCCGTGATCTCGATGCGCGAACCGATCAGGGTGGCGATCATCTCGCTCAGGGTGCGGACGTTCTGGCAGGCGTCGAACACTTCGGGCTTGAGGGTCTGCCGGCGCGCGAACGCCAGCAGCTGGTTGGTCAGCTTGGCGGCGCGGTTCACCGTGTTGGAGATCGCATCGATGTAGCGCTGCCGTCGCGGCTCCGGCAGGTCCGGCCGCCGCAACATGTCGACCGATGCGCGGATCACGGTGAGCAGATTGTTGAAGTCGTGCGCGACGCCGCCGGTGAGTTGCCCGAGCGCTTCGAGCCGCTGGCCGTGCCGCAGCGCATCCTCGGCCTCGATCCGCCGGTTGGCCTCCTCCTCCAGCCGCTCGGTTCGCTGGTAGGCCAGCGCCAGCAGGCCGAACAGCAGCGCGGTGGCCGGGATGCCGAAGATCAGGTGCTGGGCCATGGTGTTGATCCAGCGCGCCCGGATCGCCGAGGTTTCGAGACCGGCGCTGACATAGATCGGGTATTCGGACAGCCGCTCATAGCGCATGCGCCGCTCGATACCGTCGACGGGGGAGCGGATCGTCATGGTGCCGGCCAGCGGATTGGCGGCCATCTGCTGTCCGAGCGGCCCGCTCGGCTCGAATCTGACGTCGTGGTCGACGACGGGGAAATGCGCCAGCACCGCGCCATCGGTCCGGATCAGAGCCAGGAAGCTGCCGGGCTCCCGGCCGATCCGCGCATAGAAGTTCTCGAAATACTCCGGAAGCACCGAAGCCTGGATCACGCCGGCAAAGCTGCCATCCGCGTTGCTGCGGCGCCGGCCGACGCTGAAGAACCGCGCGCCCTGATAGGGCGGCCGCGGGGTCAGCACCTCGCCGATAAAGGTGCCGATGTCGCGCTCGGCATGGATCCGGAAGTAGTCCCGATCCGAGAAATCGACGTCGGGGGCCGGCTCGACCAGGCTGTTGACCAGGGCATGGCCGCTGGCATCGAACACCCAGATCGATTTCACCTGGGGAAGCGTATCGGCGACCTGGCGCAGCCGCTCGTGCAGGCTCTTCTCGCGCGCGGCGATGTCGGCGTCGCTCATCCCGCGGACGACCTCGGTGATCTCGCCCAGGCTGCGGTCGATGGTCTCGAACACCTTGAGCGCGTGTTCATGGGTGACGTCGAGGGTCCGCTGGATTTCCTGGTCGGCGGCGTCGCTGTTTGAAACCCGGGACATCGCCGAAGCGAACAGGAACAGCGCCAGCGGAAGGGCCAGCGAGGCGGCCATCATCCATCGCAGCAGTATCAGCGAATTGCGTTGTGCGGTCGGCACGGGCGCTCCGGCTCCTTGCGGAGCTTAACGCAAACCATTGTGCCGGAGGAAGCAAATCCCCGCCCCGGAGGCTCATCCAACGTCCGCGGGCAGCGAAAGGCGGTTAGGGGCGATCGGCCGGCCGCCGGTTGATATTCGGGCCCGGCGCGGACGGCGATCCCGCCCGCGTGGGAGCCGAATGTCCGTTGGCCCGCGTGCCGGCCCCGAGGCCGCCGCCCGGAGGGATCACGACCTCGTTAGCTGGAGCGCGGCGGTCAAGCGGAAATCCGGCCGGGATGACGATCGCAGGGGCTGTTTTTAGGAGTTCTAAAACCTCTCACGGGCAAATGCTTGACCCTGCGACTACCTGCTGAAAAACAGGCCGCATGACAGGCGATCCAGGCACTTCCCAGGTTAATGTTCAGGACACCCGGCTCGGACATGCGGATCGCGGTTTTGTCGGAAAGATCATCAGGCTCGATGCGCTCGTGACGGGTTCATCGCTCTCTCCGCAGGAGCTGGAGCAGCGCCTGGTGGAGATGGGATTTGTCGAGGGCGCGCGCGTGGAAATCCTGCATGAGGGCACGATCCGGCGGGATCCGATCGCGGTACGCGTCGACAACATCACGATCGCGCTGCGCCGGAGCGAAGCCATGGCTGTGATCGTCGAATGACCACTGCATCCCTGCGACTGGCGCTGGTCGGTGCGCCGAACACCGGCAAGACCTCGCTGTTCAACCGGCTGACCGGCAGCACCCAGAAAGTCGCCAATTATCCCGGCGTCACGGTCGAGCGCAAATCCGGCGGCTTCGTCACGCCGGAGGGCCGCAGCGTGACGGTGCTCGACTTGCCCGGCACCTATTCGCTGCGCGGCCGCAGCCCGGACGAAGAGATCACCCGCGACATCGTGCTCGGTCGTTTCGACGGCGAGGCGGTGCCCGATCTCGTGCTCTGCGTCGCGGACGCCACCAATCTGCGGCTGACCTTGCGCCTGGTGCTCGAATTGAAGCGTGTCGGCCGGCCGATGATGCTCGTGCTCAACATGATCGACATTGCGAAGCGCCGCGGCGTGACGATCGATCTCGATCGCATGTCGCAGGAGCTCGGCCTGCCGATCGTGACCGCCGTCGCGGTCCGCAAGGGCGGCGTCGACGAGCTCCTGAAGCGGACCGACGAATTCCTGGCAACGTCGCACCAGGCCGCGGCCAGCGAATGGACGACGCCGACGATCGCCGATCTCAAGGCCGCCCAGCGCGAGGCCGACCGCATCATTGCCGCGGCGGTGACGCTGCCGACCAAGCCCGACACGCTGACCAACCGGATCGATTCGGTCGTGCTGCATCCGGTCTGGGGTCTCGTGATCCTGGCCGTGATCCTGTTCGTGATGTTCCAGGCGGTGTTCACCTGGGCGCAGCCGGCGATGGAGCTGCTGTCGGACGGCTTTGCCGCGCTCGGGCAACTGATCCACGACCTGCTGCCCGCGAGCTGGGGCCTGTTGCAGAGCTTCCTGCAGAACGGCCTGATCTCGGGCGTCGGCAGCGTCATCGTGTTCCTGCCGCAGATCATCATCATCTTCCTGTTCATCCTGCTGCTGGAAGATTTCGGCTATATGGCGCGCGCCGCGTTCCTGATGGACCGCATCATGGGCGGCGCCGGGCTGCATGGCCGGGCCTTCATTCCGCTGCTGTCGAGCTTCGCCTGCGCCATTCCCGGCATCATGGCGACGCGGGTGATCGACAACCGCCGCGACCGCCTGACCACGATCCTGATCGCGCCGCTGATGACCTGTTCGGCGCGAATTCCGGTCTACACGCTGATCATCTCGGCCTTCGTTCCGGCGACCACGCTCTGGGGGTTCGTCAATCTGCAGGGGCTCGTGATGTTCGGCCTCTATGCCGCCGGCATCACCAGCGCGCTGACGGTCTCGGCGGTCGCGAAATTCTTCCTGTGGCGCGACCATGCGCCGGCGCCGTTCATGCTGGAGTTGCCCGACTACAAGATGCCGCGGCTGCGCAGCATCGCGATCGGCGTGTTCAACCGCGCCAAGATGTTCCTGTATCGCGCCGGCACCACGATCCTCTCGATGATGGTGCTGATCTGGTTCCTGGCCTCGTTCCCGCAGGCGCCCACCGGCGCCGAGGGGCCGGCGATCAACTACAGCTTCGCCGCGATGATCGGTCATGCGCTCGAGCCGCTGCTGCGGCCGATCGGCTTCAACTGGCAGATCGCGGTGGCGCTGATCCCGGGCATGGCGGCGCGCGAGGTCGCGGTCGCCGCGCTCGGCACCGTCTATTCGATCGAGGGCGGCAAGGAAGCCGCCGACCAGATCGGCCAGGTGCTGGCGCAGAAATGGACGTTGGCGACCGCGCTGTCGCTGCTGGTCTGGTACATCTTCGCCCCGCAATGCGCCTCGACATTGGCGGTAATCCGCCGCGAGACCGGCGGCGCGAAGTGGATGGTGGTGACGTTCATCTACATGCTCACGCTGGCCTATGCCGCGAGCTTCCTGACCTTCAACCTGGCGCAGGCGCTCGGCCTTCATTGAAGGGGCCGTTGCGGCAGCGATGCGTGCAACAGGCCGAGCGACGAAGTAGAGTTCATCCGGGGGCGCCTCACGCGCGTCCACGGGTTCCCTGCGAGATCACGCAATGTCGACCTACGGCCTGGAGCGGCTCTTTTCGCCTCGAAGCATCGCGGTGGTCGGCGGCAGCCCGCGGCCGTCGTCGCTCGGAGCGGCGGTGCTGCGAAACATCAAAGCGAGCGGCTTTGCCGGCAAGGTCGGCGTCGTCAACCGGCAGTATGCCGATGTCGACGGCGTGCCGACCGTTCCGGACCTGAAATCGCTGCCATTCGTTCCGGATCTTGTCGTTATCAGCGCGCCGGCGGCGGCGGTTCCGGAGATCGTGGCGGAGGCGGGCTTGGCCGGCGTTGCCGGCGCGGCGATCCTGTCGGCTGGTCTCGGCTACGGCGCGGGTTCGCTTGCGGAGATCGCGGGGCAGACCGCGCGGCGGCACGGCATGCGCCTGTTCGGGCCGAACTGCCTCGGCGTCATGGTGCCGCGCGCCAAGCTCAATGCGAGTTTCGCCTCGCACCAGCCGTCCGACGGACATGTCGCGTTGATCTCGCAGTCCGGCGCGGTCGCATCGGCGATGATCGAGTGGGCGGCGGAGCGGCGGCTCGGCTTCTCCGGCATTGCCTCGATCGGCGACCAGCTCGACGTCGACGTCGCCGACCTCTTGGATTATTTCGCGCTCGACGACCACACCAGCGCGATCCTGATCTACCTCGAGGCGGTCAAGGATGCGCGCAAGTTCATGTCGGCGGCGCGCGCCGCGGCGCGGCTGAAGCCGGTCATCATCGTCAAGTCCGGCCGGATGGCGCAGGGTGCAATCGCCGCTGCGACCCATACCGGGGCGCTGGCCGGCTCCGACGCGGTCTATGACGCCGCGTTCCGCCGCGCCGGCATGCTGCGCGTCTACGACCTCCGCCAGTTGTTCGATTGCGCCAAGCTGCTCGGCCGCGGCTTCGTGCCGCGCGGCAACCGGCTGGCGATCCTGACCAATGGCGGCGGGCTCGGCATCCTCGCGACCGACCGGCTGGCCGAGCTCGGCGGCGTTCCCGCGACCTTGACGGCGGAGACCATCGAGCGGCTCGACAGGATGCTGCCGTCGGGCTGGTCATGCGCCAATCCCGTCGACATCGCCGGCGATGCCGATGCCGCCCGCTACGTGGTGGCGCTCAACGCGCTGCTCGATGACGCCAATTGCGATGCGGTGCTGGTCGCGAACGTGGAAACCGCGGTGGCGCCGGCCGAGGGCATCGCCGAGGCGGTGGCGCAATGCGTGCGTGAGCGCAGGTCGAAGCGCAGCGCGGTCGCCGCCCTGGTGCTCGCGGCATGGGTCGGCGCCGACGAGCGCACCGGCGCGATCTTCGAGGCGGCGCGGATTCCACATTTCCCGACCGAGGACGATGCGGTGCGCGCCTTCATGTATCTGGTGCGCTATCGCGAGGCCTCCACCGCGCTCGCCGCGACCCCGCCGGGCGTCGCGTCGGTGTTCACGCCGGAGACGGCGGCGGCACGGCACGTGGTCGTGAACGCGTTGTCCGAGGGACGGGCATGGCTCGACCCGGCCGAGATCGTCGCCCTGTTCGAGGCCTATCGCATTCCGATCGTAACGACGCTCGTCGCCGACAGTGCCGAGGACGCTGCCGAGAAGGCGGCGCCGTTCCTGGCCGAGGGGCATGCGATCGTGGTCAGGGTGTTCTCGCGTGACATCAGGCACGCATCCGATGTCGGCGGCGTGATTCTCGATTTGCGGACCAAAGACAGCGTCATCGAGGCCGCCAGGACGGTCATGGACCGCGCACGAAGCGCACGGCCGGACGCCATCCTGCGAGGTGTGACGATCCAGCCGATGATCGTGCGGCGCGCGGCGCGCGAACTGATCCTCGGTATCGCCGACGATCCGACCTTCGGTCCGGTGATCGTGTTCGGCCGCGGCGGTCCCGCGGTCGAGGTGATCAACGACAAGGCGCTGGCGCTGCCGCCGCTCGACATGAATCTCGCCCGTGAGCTGGTCGGACGGACCCGCGTCTCGCGGCTGCTCGGCGGCTATGGCGATATCCCGGCGGTCCCGGCCGATGTGGTACCGCTCACTTTGGTCAAGCTCGCGCAGATGGCCGCCGACATTCCCGAGGTCGCCGGGCTCGATATCAATCCGATGCTGGCGGACGAGACCGGCGTGCTCGCGCTCGATGCGCGGGTCGCGATCCGCAAGCCCACGCGGCTGTTCGCCGGCCACACGCGGCTCGCGGTCAGGCCCTATCCGTCGCAATGGGAGGGCGAGCTCGCGTTACGTGACGGCTCGCGCGTCACCGTGCGCCCGATGCGGCCGGAGGACGAGCCGATGGTCGATGGCTTCTTCAAGCGCGTGAGTGCCGAGGACCTCAGGCTGCGCTTCTTCCATGCGATGAAGGAATTCTCGCACGCCTTCATCGCGCGGCTCACCCAGCTCGACTATGCGCGCGCGATGGCATTCGTGGCGCTCGATCCAACCACCGGCGAGATGATGGGCGCGGTCCGGCTGCATTCGGACTCGCTGTACGAGAACGCCGAATACGCGATCCTGCTGCAGTCCGATCTCAAGGGCAAAGGGCTCGGCTGGGCGCTGATGCAGCTCCTGATCCACTATGCGCGGTCGGAAGGGTTGAAGCGCCTGTCCGGCCAGGTGCTGACCGAGAACACCACGATGATCGGGATGTGCCGCGATCTCGGCTTCACCGTGGCGATGGATCCGGAGGATCACAGCATCGTCGACGTCGTGCTCGACCTCCGCAAGCCGGGCATCGATGCGGTCGGCGCCGATATCCTGATCCGGCCGGGGGCGGCTGGTGGTTGAACCTGCCGCCGCTCAGTCGATGAATGATGCAAGTTCCTCGGGGGTCCCGGAGGGAAACGCTTCCTTGAGACAATCGAGAAAGGCGGCTACGCGCGCGCTGAGCAATCTCCGCGACGGATAGAGCGCCCAGAGAACGATGTCGGGTCCGTCGACATCGCCCCAATGGACGAGCTTGCCGGCTGCCAGATCGCGGCTCACAAGCGAAATGGGAAGTCGCGCGGCCCCGACGCCTGCGCGAACCGCGTCGCGGATCATGATGAGCGAGGACAGGCGCAGCACCGGATCGGTCTTGATCCGATCGGTCCGGCCCTGCGCCGTCATGTCCCAGTCGGAGCCTTGATCGCTCGCGCCACGCACCACGGTCGGTGCGGCATTATCGCCCTTCGGACGAGGCAGGGTCGGGTTCGCCACCACCACAAGTCGGTCGCGCATCAGGACCCGACCGACCAGCGTCTCGTCAGGATCCGGGTTGACCCTGATCACCAGGTCGTAGCCTTCCTCGATCATGTCAACCGAACGGTCCTCGGTCGTGACCTCGAGCCGGACCTCCGGATATTTCAGCGCGAATGCGGCGGCGAGTTTCCCCATCGCGGTCTGCGAGAACAGGAGAGGCGCGCTGATCCGCAGTCTGCCACGCGGCTTGTCGGCTCCGGATGAGATCGCAGCGGCCGTCTCGTCGAGCTCCGCGAGCAGCGCGCCGGTCCGTTCGTAAAGCGCACGTCCCTCCTGGGTGAGTTTCAGCGTGCGGGCGCCGCGCTCGAACAGGCGCAAGTCGAGGCCGCTCTCCAGCTCGGAAACCCGGCGGGAGAGCGTGGCCTTAGGGCGGCCGGACGCCCGGGCGGCGCGGCCGAACCCGCCATGGCGGGCGACCAGGTTGAAATCGGCGAGGGCAAGTAGATCCATATGTTCCACCAATGGGACACGCTGTCTAAATATAACATCTATCGATCCATCAGTGGATCACTAGTTTCGGGATGTCTACCAACCATCCCAAAACGGAGTGATCCCAATGACCATCCTCGTTACCGGTGCCACCGGCACCGTCGGCCGCAACGTCGTCGAACAGCTCGTCAAGCGCGGCGCCGAGGTCCGCGCCCTCGTCCGTGATCCGGCGAAGGTCGACTTCCCGGCAGGCGTGACCGCCGTGAAGGGCGATCTGCTGGATGTCGATTCGCTGCGCAGCGCATTCTCCGGTGTCTCGACCCTGTTCCTGCTCAACGCCGTGGTGCCCGACGAATTCACCCAGGCGCTGATCGCGCTCAACCTGGCGCGCGAGGCTGGCGTCGAACGGCTGGTCTATCTCTCGGTGATCCACAGCGACGTCTACGTGAACGTGCCGCACTTCGCCGGCAAGTTCGGCGTCGAGCGGATGATCGAGGCGATGGGCTTTGCGGCCACCATCCTGCGTCCCGCCTACTTCATGAACAACGAGCACACGATCAAGGACGTGGTGGCTGGCTACGGCATCTATCCGATGCCGATCGGCGACAAGGGTCTCGCCATGATCGACGCGCGCGACATCGGCGAGATCGCCGCCATCGAACTCGTCCGCCGCGAAACCTCCGCGACGCCGCTGCCGCTGGTCCGGATCAATCTGGTCGGTCCGGATACGCTGACCGGCGCCAAGGCCGCTGCCGTCTGGTCGGAGGTGTTGGGCCGCACGATCGCCTATCCCGGTGCCGACACCGCCGGCTTCGAGAAGAACCTCCGGCAGTTCATGCCGAGCTGGATGGCATTCGACATGCGGCTGATGGGCGAGCGCTTCCTCACCGACGGAATGCTCCCCGGTGCCGGCGACGTCGAGCGCCTGACCACCTTGCTCGGCCGTCCGCTGCGCACCTACCGCGACTTCGTCGCCGAGATCACGGCCGCTGCCTGAGCGCAGCGGTCCCACCCGAACCCGCAGACCACGGAATACGACCATGATCTACTCGACCGCCACCGTCCCGGTGAATCCGGAAGGCGAAAGACCGCTGACCCGCGCGCAAGCCTGGAAGGGTCTCGTTCTCAAGGCCCGCGATGCCAGGCAGTTCCTGCCGCCGAATCTCTGCACCCGCTGCGAAGTCGTGGAGGAGAGCGCGACGCACATCGTGCGCGAAGCCGCCATCGCAGGCGACGATCTCCGCGAGATCATTACCTTCGAGCCGGAGAACAAAGTGACCTTCTTCCAGGCCATTGGTCCGCGCGAAGGTGCCATCGTCAACGAACTCTTCGTCGACGATGCCGGTGCGCTGCAATTGAAGTTCTATTGCTACACCGGCTTGCGCGGCAAGCAGCCGAATGGCTCCGAAGAGCAGGCCGAGCAGAGGCAGTTCGACAGCGACAAGGGCTACAAGGCGGCACTGCTGTCCACGCTGAAGCGCATCCGCGAACTGCTCGCGGAGGACAAGCTCTGAACATCACCGGAAACAGCAACGATGGGACGGTCTCCTGACGAGGCCTCCCGCTTCATTCAAGGAGACTCTCATGAGCAATTCTCAAGGCAGCGCCACCCGACCGGCAGCGGCGCGGATACTGGTTCTCGGCGGGACCGGCGGCACGGGCCGCGCGATCGTCGCGCAAGCCCTGGCGCGCGGACACGACGTCACCGTCCTTGCTCGCTCGCCCGAGAAGGCGGGCAATCTTGAAGGCGTCAAAATCGTCGCCGGCGATGCCCGCGACGAGCGAGCCCTGCGTCAGGCCCTGAAAGGCCAGGACGCCGTGATCAGCGCGCTCGGTACTCCGGCGAGTCCGTTCCGCGAAGTCACGTTGCTCTCGACCGCGACGCGCGCGCTCGTCGCCGCGATGAAGGCCGAACGGGTCTCGCGACTCGTCTGCATCACCGGCATGGGCGCCGGCGACAGCAGGGGACATGGCGGATTCGTGTTCGACAACGTCATCTACCCGCTGCTGCTCCGCAAGGTGTACGCGAACAAGAATCGCCAGGAGGCGATCGTCAGGGATAGCGGCCTGGACTGGGTGCTGGTCCGTCCGTCCGTTCTCAGCAACAAGCCGGGCGGACAGCCGGTGCGCGCGCTCACGGACCTATCCGGCTTCCATGGCGGAACGATCGCCCGCACCGACGTCGCGAGCTTCGTCCTCGATCAGGTCGGCAACGATGCGTGGCTGCATCGTGCTCCGTTGATCACGTGGTGAGGTCGGCTGCCGCGCGAGGCAAATGCGGCCGCAGCTTCCGCTGCGGCCGGGCGCCGGCAATCAGATCTGGCGTTCGACCATCTTGAACTTGAGCTCGGCGATCGCTTCGGAGGGATTGAGGCCCTTCGGGCAGGGTGGAACCAAAACGACCGAACGAGATTGTAACGGGATCGAATGTCTTCCCCACATCACGCCTCAAGGCCTATCGATGTCCAACAAACGGTCCGGGACTCCTGTTGCAAAAGTCGATTCCTGGGACCGTCTTGGAGAGGGTTGTCGCAACGCTTAGCGGTCCAAGGGTTTCCGCCGGAAGGCGACACGGGGTGAGCTTGCGGGCATGCTTGGTTCGCTGTGAAGCGTCGTGATTGTCGGTCCGTCGTTCAACCATACTGTCGAGAACGGATCTTGACGCATACGATCGATCGTTCGCAGCTTCAGAAAATCATTGCCGGCCTGAGTGAAGGCGTGATCCTTATCGAGCCGGACCAGACCATTACCTGGGCGAACGAATCCGCCCTGAAGATGCATGGTGTGGAAGAGCTCGCCCAGCTCGGGACGTCCGTCGACGAGTACCGCAAGAACTTCGTGCTGCGGTACCGCAACAATCACCTGCTTGGCAAACGCAAATATCCTGCCGAACGGGTTGTCGCAGGAGAGACATTTGTCGATGTTGTCGTCGCCGTCGCCCCTCGGGCCAGCAACGATACGGAGTGGGTGCATCAGATACGAAGTCTCGTCATTACTGACACCAAGGGAAACCCCGATTGCCTGGTGCTGGTGATCGCCGATGTGACCGAGCGCTATGCCGCAGAGGCCCGCTTCGAGCGTACCTTCAACGCCAATCCTGCCCCGGCCTTCATCTGTCGGCTGGCGGACCAAATCCTCGTCAAGGTCAACCAGGGTTTCCTGGATATGTTGGGGTATGCGCGCGACGACGTTTTCGGCCGCTCGCTCGCGGAGGTCGGCCTACTGAACGGGGTCGAGAAAGCCGAGACGATTCAGGAGCGCCTCGCCGAGGGCAGGACGATTCCACAAACGGAGGTGCAGCTTCCGCTGCGCTCGGGTGGATCGAAACTCGTGATTCTGGCCGGCCAGCCAATCGAAATCGGCGACGACGCTTGTATGCTCTTTACGTTCGCCGACCTGGATGCGCGTGCCAAGGCCGAGTCCGCGTTGCGCCAGAGTGAAGAGCGGTTTGCCAAGTCGTTTCAGCTCTCCCCGGTGCCGACGGCGCTGCTGAGGATGGATGGCCATACGTTCCTCATGGTCAACGAAGCATTTGTCGCTCAGTTCGGGCACACCAGCGCCGAACTGATTGGTCGAAGCCTCGGTGAAATGCGGCTTTGGGCACGGCCAGAAGCTCAAAGTCAGTTCGAACGTGAGATTGAGCAATCCGGTCACGTTTCCAAGTTGGAGGCCTGTCTTGCCAGCAAGAACGGCAACGAACTCGATTGTGTCGTCTCTGCCGAGACTGTGACAATAGGCGACCAGATCTGCGCACTCGCCACGTTTCTGGATATCACGGACCGGAAGCGCTCCGAGCGCGAGCTTGTGCAGGCGATCGAGGCCGTCATGACCGATGCCTCATGGCTTAGCAAGGGCATTCTGGAGAAGCTCGCTGCTTTCCGTCGGCCAGGCAGATCGGAAGATTCTAAGCCGGCGGAGCAGCTGTCGGCGCGCGAACGCGAGGTGCTGGTGCTGATCTCCCAAGGCCTCAGCGACGCTGCGATTGGCAAGCGGCTTCGGCGTTCGCCCAATACGGTGCGCAATCACGTGGCGTCGCTCTATCGAAAGCTCGGCGTTCACCGTCGGACTGACGCCGTGATCTGGGGACGCGAGAACGGCTACATCGCCAGAAAATAGAGATGCTAGTACGGATTCACCACCGAACTGGTGCAATCAGTTCATTGTGCTTGAAGCCGTGTTCCCCACCTACTCCGCGATGAACGAGTTCACTCGCGACAACTCAACGGAGAAGGCTTCATTATGGACAAGAATCGCATCAAAGGCACCGCCGAACAGATCAAGGGTTCCATCAAGGAAGCGGTCGGCAAGGTGACCGGCAACGACAAGCTGACGGTCGAAGGTAAGGCCGAGCAACTGGCCGGCAAAGCGCAGGCTCAGGTCGGCAAGGCAAAGGATGCTGCCCGCGATTTGCTCAAGAAGTGAAGAGCCCGCGTTGCCTGTGCTCGTCGTGGTGTTCCAGCAATTCAGGTTAGACAACAGGAGTGATGACGATGGATACGGACCGCATCAAGGGAGCAGCGAAGGAGTTCGGTGGGAAACTGGAAGAAGCCGCCGGACATGTAACCGGCAATCAGGATATCCGCGCGGAAGGCGTTGCGCGTCAGATCGAGGGCAAGGGACAGAACCTTTACGGCCAGGCCAAGGACGGTTTGCGCGATGCCGGTGATCTCGCAGGCCAGATGTACGACGAAGGTCGTCGCTATGCGCGGCGCGGCTCTCGGGATGTTGGCGAGGCTGTCGGAAGTTATCCATTGGCGTCGGTACTGATTGCGGGCACGGTGGGCTTTCTCGCCGGCATTCTGATCAGCCGTCGCTGACCGGGGGGTATCATGACGATATATTATGACGGCGGCCCGGCCCGGGCGGTCGACTCAAACGCTCGCCTGGCTTGGGCTTCGTCCACGATCTCCTGGGGCGCTGTCCTGGCAGGCGTCGCGGCCGCTCTGGTTACGCAACTCACGCTTTCGGTTCTGGGAGTCGGGATCGGGCTTGCCAGTCTCACCTCAGCTTCGACCGGTGGAGCTGATGCCGGTTCGCTGTCACTCGCAGCGGCGATCTGGTGGATCGGTTCTGGGTTGCTGGCATCCTGCGCGGGTGGCTACATCGCGGGCCGCATGTGCAGCAGCGCGATGGCCGCAAAGGCAGGCTATCATGGTCTGATTTCATGGGCCGCTGCGACACTCGTGATGATCTGCCTGCTTAGCTCCGCGATCGGGGGCCTGCTCGGTGGTGTATTTGGCGCAATGAACAATGTGCTCGGCGGTACCGCGCACATGGTCGGTGGTGCCATGCAAACCGCGAGTGCCTCGGTGCCGAATTCAGTTGATAGCTTGTTTCCGGACATCGAGCGACAGATCCGGGCATCGACCGGTGGTCAGGATCCGGCCCAGCTTCGCGACACCGCGGTGAACGCCGTGCGTGCCGCTCTGATCGGTGACAAGGCCCAGCAGGAGCAGGCGGTCGAGCAGGCCGCGCAGGCTCTGGCGCAGGCGCAGGGTATCTCGTCCGACGAGGCCAAGGCGAAGGTGCAGGACTATCAGCGCAAATATGAGCAGTCTGTTGCAGACGCCAAAGCCAAGGCCGCACAAGCAGCCGAAACTGCCGCCCGGGTCGCTTCGCGCGGTGCGCTAGTTGCATTCTTTGCACTTGTGCTCGGCGCACTCGCCGCCGCGCTTGCCGGCCGCTTCGGTGGCGCACGATCGCGAAACGATACCTCTGATGCATGGGCAAAGCGGTGACACCGCTTGCGCACTGCCGCAGCGGACAAACCGACCGTCCGTGGACGATGATCGTTCGCGGCTAATTTGGAGAGAACAGACATTATGGGTATCATCTGGACCATCATCATCGGCTTCATTGCCGGCTTGATCGCCAAATTCATCATGCCGGGTCCCAACGAGCCGAGCGGCTTCATCATGACCACGATCCTCGGCATCGTCGGCGCGGTGGTCGCAAACTATCTGGGTCAGGCGCTCGGCTGGTACGGCCCCGGCCAGGGAGCAGGTCTGATCGGCTCGGTCGTCGGCGCTATCATCGTCCTGTTCTTTTGGGGCATGATCTCGAGCCGCCGCGCCTATTGATCTCGGGTGCGCCCTCAGGTCTCGAGCAATCGACGGCCTGAGGGCGCTCAGCGGCTTGCTGGCCAAGGGTTACCGCACGGCCCAGTCTTATGCCTGCGGCCGCTTTGCGACGGGACGTCTGAAACTAGCCCTTGACGTCAACACGGCGCGCCTTTTGGTGGCAAAAGCCTCGTTCTCGGTTTTGCCATCAATCCAGATTTTGCGCCGACGAGGCATGTCAGTGTTTCTCTCGCCCATCACGGAGTCGCAGCGGCTCGAAGCGCTCGACGGCTACGACATCCTCGACACCTCGCCGGAGGTCGGGTTCGATGATGCCGTCTTGCTGGCTCGCCAGATATGCAACACTCCCATCGCCTTGGTGAGCCTGGTCGCTTCGAAGCGACAATGGTTCAAGGCAGCGGCAGGGCTCGATCTCCGCGAGACGCCAATCGAGCAATCGGTGTGTGCTCATGCGTTGCGGCAGGCGGATACGTTGATCATTCCAGACCTGTCCCTGGATCCTCGCACTCGGACCAATACCTTGGTCACCGGCGCGCCGTTTATTCGCTTCTATGCCGGAGCTCTGCTGAAGACCCGGTCGGGGATCGCGATCGGCACGCTTTGCGTTATCGACACCGTGCCTCGTCCAGGGGGGCTGACGGAGCAGCAGACATTCTCTCTCGAAGCCCTCGCTCGGCAAGTCATGACGCAGCTCGAGTATCGGCGTACGATGATCAAGGCAGAACATGCCGCTCTCGAAGAGCGTGATGCGGCGGCGGCCTCGACTGCGCGTGCGCTGGAGAGCGAACGGTTAGCTGCTCTGTTGAGGGCCAGCGAGACGCGATTGCGCATGGCTCAGGCGGCCGGGCGAATTGGAAGTTTTGAGCTTGATATCGCGACCGACCGGCTCACGGTGACGGATCAGTTTTGCCTTATCTTTGGATTGCCGATCATGCCTACCGTGAATGCGCCGGACATCGAGCGTCTGATCCATCCCGGCGACGAGCATCTGATCTCCGACCGGGGCAGCCGCGAGAGCGGCGAGATGGCGTTGTACACGGAGTATCGCGTCCGCAAGCCTCAGACCGGCGACGTGGCCTGGATATCTCGCAGCGCGATGCTGGTCCGCAACGCGAATGGCGTCACCATCCGCGTGCTCGGAACAGTTTGCGACATCACCGAACGCAAGAACATCGAGGAGCGGCAAAGAATTCTCAACGACGAACTTGGCCATCGCCTCAAGAACACCTTGGCGTTGGTGCAGGCCATCGCGAGACAGACTCTCCGCAACGCATCCGACCACGAAGCAGTTGAAGCTTTCGAACGGCGGATCGATGCGCTTGGACGTGCGCATGACGTCTTGCTCCAGCATAGCTGGTCGGCTGCTGATCTACGCCAACTGGCCGCGAACGTACTGGGCTTGCACGGCGCGGCATCTCGGTTTCACCTCGATGGCCCCCGCTTGCGGCTGACGGCGAAGGCTGCGCTGTCAACGTCTCTCGTGCTCCATGAACTGGCGACCAATGCAATCAAGCATGGTGCCCTCTCGGTCTCTACCGGCTATGTGCGGCTATCATGGGAGATCGAACCGGATTGTCTCATCGTCAAATGGACCGAGCACGACGGACCGCCGGTTGTCGCGCCGACCAAGATCGGACTTGGTTCTCGCCTCATCGACATGGGCATTATCGGCGGAAGCCGCTCAAGAAAGCGCTATGAGCCGTCCGGCCTGGTGGTTGAGTTCCGTGCTCCGCTTGCGGCAATTGACGACGGTTCCTGATGCCGGCGACCGCGCCACGGGGATCAGGTGAGGCCTCGCTCGACCACCGGCGTGGTTGCTCACAAGAGAAACGGTGCGGCCCGCTGCTTCGCACGTGCCGTACGGCGGCCCGACGTCGGATATCGATGCCGACGTCGTTCAGCGCTTGAGAGCATGCTATGAAGAAGAAGCCGCCAGCGCCGGCGGCCTCAAATCAGATCTGGCGTTCGACCATCTTGAACTTGAGTTCGGCGATCGCTTCCGAGGGGTTGAGACCCTTCGGGCACGCCTTGGCGCAGTTCATGATGGTGTGGCAGCGATAGAGACGGAACGGATCCTCGAGATTGTCGAGCCGCTCGCCGGTCGCTTCGTCGCGGGAATCGGTGACCCAGCGCGTCGCCTGCAGCAGCGCGGCGGGGCCGAGGAAGCGTTCGCTGTTCCACCAGTAGCTCGGGCAGGAGGTCGAGCAGCAGGCGCACAGGATGCACTCGTAGAGACCGTCGAGCTTTTCGCGGTCCTCGTGGCTCTGCCTCCACTCCTTCTGCGGCGTCGGCGTCGTGGTCTTTAGCCACGGCTCGATCGAGGCATACTGGGCGTAGAAATTGGTGAGGTCGGGGACCAGGTCCTTGACCACCGGCTGGTGCGGCAGCGGATTGACCTTCACCGCGCCTCCGGCGCCGACATCGTGCATCGACTTGGTGCAGGCCAGCGTGTTCTGGCCGTCGATGTTCATCGCGCAGGAGCCGCAGACGCCTTCACGGCAGGAGCGGCGGAAGGTCAGCGTAGGATCGATGTGGTTCTTGATCCAGATCAGACCGTCCAGCACCATCGGGCCGCAATCATTGGTGTCGACATAATAGGTGTCGACGCTCGGATTCTTGCCGTCGTCCGGGTTCCAGCGATACACCCGGAATTCGCGGGTCTCGGTGGCGCCGGCCGGCTTCGGCCAGGTCTTGCCGCCGGAAATCTTCGAATTCTTCGGAAGTGCGAATTCAACCATGCTTGCTCGCCTTCGTTCTCAGTAGACCCGCGCCTTCGGCGGGATGTACTGCACGTCATTGGTCATCGTGTAGCTGTGCACCGGACGGTACTCGATCGCGGTCTTGCCGGCCGGATCGATCCAGGTCAGCGTGTGCTTCATCCAGTCCTTGTCGTTGCGGTCCGGGAAATCCTCGCGCGCATGCGCGCCACGGCTTTCGGTGCGGTTGGCCGCCGAATCCATCGTCACGACCGCCTGCACGATCAGATTGTCGAATTCCAGCGTTTCGATCAGGTCGGAATTCCACACCAGCGAACGGTCGGAGACCGAGATGTCGCTGACGCCGCCATAGACCTTGTGGATCAGGTTCTGGCCTTCCTGCAGCACGTCGCCGGTGCGGAACACCGCGCAATTGTTCTGCATCACATGCTGCATGCTGTCGCGCAGCTTCGCCGTCGGCGTGCCGCCGGAGGCGTGGCGGAAGTGATCGAGCCGGCCGAGTGCGCGGTCGGCCGAATCCTGCGGCAGCTCCGGCTGCTTGGCGTTCGCAGTCAGCTTGTCGGCGAGCCGCAGGGCGGCGGCGCGGCCGAACACCACGAGGTCGATCAGCGAGTTGGAGCCGAGGCGGTTGGCGCCGTGGACCGAGACGCAGGCCGCTTCGCCGATCGCCATCAGGCCCGGCACCACCGAATTGTCGTCGCCGTTGCGCTTGGTCAGCACCTCGGCGTGATAGTTCGTGGCGATGCCGCCCATGTTGTAGTGCACGGTGGGCACGATCGGGATCGGCTCGCGGGTGACGTCGACATTGGCGAAGATCTTCGCCGATTCCGAGATGCCCGGCAGCCGCTCGTGCAGCACCTTCGGATCGAGGTGGTCGAGGTGCAGGAAGATGTGATCCTTCTTCTTGCCGACGCCGCGGCCTTCGCGGATCTCGATCGTCATCGCGCGCGAGACGACGTCGCGCGAGGCGAGGTCCTTGGCCGACGGCGCGTAGCGCTCCATGAAGCGCTCGCCTTCGGAATTGACGAGATAGCCGCCTTCGCCGCGGGCGCCCTCGGTGACCAGGCAGCCCGAGCCGTAGATGCCGGTCGGATGGAACTGGACGAACTCCATGTCCTGCAACGGCAGGCCGGCGCGAAGCACCATGCCGCCGCCGTCGCCGGTGCAGGTGTGCGCCGAGGTGCAGGAAGCGTAAGCGCGGCCGTAGCCGCCGGTCGCCAGGATCGTGGTCTGGGCGCGGAAGCGATGCAGCGTGCCGTCGTCGAGCTTGAGCGCGATCACGCCGCGACAGACGCCCTGGTCGTCCATGATCAGGTCGATGGCGAAGAATTCGATGAAGAACTCGGCCGCGTGGCGCAGCGACTGGCCGTACATCGTGTGCAGCATGGCGTGGCCGGTGCGGTCGGCGGCGGCGCAGGTGCGCTGCGCCTGGCCCTTGCCGTAATCCATGGTCATGCCGCCGAACGGGCGCTGGTAGATCTTGCCGTCCTCGGTGCGCGAGAACGGAACACCCCAATGCTCGAGCTCATAGACCGCGTCGGGCGCGTTGCGCACCATGTATTCGATGGCGTCCTGGTCGCCGAGCCAGTCCGACCCCTTCACGGTGTCGTACATGTGCCAGCGCCAATCGTCCGGGTGCATGTTGCCGAGCGAGGCCGAGATGCCGCCCTGCGCCGCAACGGTGTGCGAGCGGGTCGGGAACACCTTGGTGATGCAGGCGGTGCGCAGGCCCGCTTCCGAGCAGCCGACCACGGCGCGCAGGCCCGCGCCGCCGGCGCCGACCACGACGACGTCGTAGGTGTGGTCCTGGATCGGATAGGCCTTGCCGTTGGTGGCCGGGCCGCCATTGGTGGCCTTGCCGTTTCCTTCACCGGCCATGGGTCAAACTCCCGACGACAATTTGAGGATTGCGTAGATCGAGGCCAATGCGACCGCGACGCAGAAGAAGTTGTTCGCCATCACGCTGGCGATCTTCAGCTTCTCATTGTGGATGTAGTCTTCGATCACGACCTGCATGCCGATCTTCATGTGCCAGGTGCTGGCGACGATGAAGAGCAGCAGGATGATGGCGATCGGGATCGAGCCGAGGATCTGCGCTGCGCCGGCATGGTTGCGGCCGATCAGCATGATCACCACGACGATCACGGGGACGATCAGCAGCGTCATCGCAACTGCGGTGAGGCGTTGACGCCAGAAATCGGAGGTGCCGGTATGCGCGGAGCCAAGGCCGCGGACGCGTTCCAGCGGCGTGCGCATCGAGGAAGGGCCGCTCATCGTCCACCTCCAACCGCGTAGGCAACGATCCAGACCAGCACGGTCAGCGAGATGCCGGCGACCAGCGCGCCCCAGGTGAGGGCTTCGCGCTCATTGGCCTTGAAGCCGTAGCCGAGGTCCCAGACGAAATGCCGGATGCCGCTGCACAGATGGTGCATCAGCGCCCATGTGTATCCGAACACGATCAGCTTGCCGATCGCGCTGCCGGTGAAGGCCTGAACGTTGGCGTAGGCAGTCGGGCCGGAGGCGGCGGCGATCAGCCACCAGGCGAGCAGCAGGGTGCCGAAATAGAGTGCCACACCTGTGGCACGGTGAACGATGGACAGCGCCATCGTCAGCGTCCACCGGTAGGTCTGCAAATGGGGTGAAAGCGGTCGTTCGATCCTGGCGGTCATCGGCGGGCTTTATGTTGCGAGGGACCGCGGCCGGCCCATCGGGGAACGCGGTAGAGGAGTTCTATTTACGGACTAGGATCACCCCGCGCAACGGCCAATTAGCCTTCGCTCGAACCGAAGTTCATTGTTAGACTTGCCGAATTCTGGTTGATCCGCAGCGTGGTATACTAAATGCAAGGCGAGGTGAACAAAGAAGTGAATCTCTGTTCGAACATCCTAAGGAGCCCGCTCAGCTGACCGTTGACGGGGTCCGGAAGGCGTCGATCCTGCCCCATTGTTCCGCCGGATAATCGACAAATGCCCTGATCTTAGGTGATCGAAGCCATGACGGCTGAGGCATCTGACCCGCCTGTTTCGGCGCCATTCGCGGCCGGATAAGAGGCGCTGCAAGTTTGCGCTGGCGACCGCAGGACTGCATGCGCCGAACCGCCACGTGCACGATGCCAGCGTCATACCGCACCGCACCAATCAGAGCGTCGGGGCCATTCACCCAGAGCCGACCGGATATGCGGAAGTTGCGATTCGCCCTGATGCCGTTCGACAAGGCGCCACCCGAGATTCCGCATGAGCACCCGCGTGGCGGCGCTGATACTCCTGAATCTGAAAAGCGGCTATTGCTCGCGATGGACCGTCGCGAGACGCCGCCGAAGCACCTGCTCCGGCAACACGCAGCCTGATGCGCAAGAAAAAGATGATGGCCGGCCTCGATCCAAGAGAACTACTCGAACTCGCACTGCTGCTGATCGCGGTCGGCGCGTTGTCCGGCTTTCTCGCCGGCCTGTTCGGCATCGGCGGCGGCGCGATCCTGGTGCCGGTGTTCTACGAATGCTTTCGCCTTGCCGGCGTCCCGCTCGAGGTACGGATGCCGCTGTGCATCGGCACCTCACTCGCCATCATCATTCCAACCTCGCTGAGCTCGTTTCGCGCCCATTATCGCCGCGGCGCGGTGGACATGGAGATCCTGAAGCGCTGGTGGCTGCCGATCATGATCGGCGTCGCCGCCGGCAGCGTCACCGCGCGCTTCGCGCCGGAGCGGCTGTTCAAGATCGTGTTCGTGATGGTGGCCTGGTCGGCGGCGGCGCGGCTGCTGTTGGCGCGCGAGACCTGGAAGTTCGGCGACGACGTGCCGAAGGGTTTTCTGATGCGCGTCTATGGTTTCTTCGTCGGCCTGCTGTCGACGCTGATGGGCATCGGCGGCGGCCTGTTCGCCAATCTGCTGATGACGTTCTATGGCCGGCCGATCCACCAGGCGGTCGCGACATCGTCCGCGCTCGCGGTGCTGATCTCGATCCCCGGCGCGCTCGGTTACGTCTATGCCGGCTGGCCCGCCGCCGCGCGCTTTCCCGACGTCGCCGCGCTGCAACTGCCGTTCGCGCTCGGCTACGTCTCGCTGATCGGTGCGCTCTTGGTGATGCCGACCACGCTCGTCACCGCGCCGCTCGGCGTCAAGGTCGCGCACGCGCTGTCGAAGCGCGCGCTCGAGGTGGCGTTCGGGGCCTATCTCTTCATCGTCGGCGGACGGTTCGTGATCAGCCTGCTGGGCGGACACTAACCGCACTCAGTCCTTCAACCGGACCTCGCTATTGCCCCAGTACCGCATATCGCCGATCCCTTCGATACGATCCATATCGGAGAGCACCTTCAAGCGCGCGGCGGTCGCTTCATGACTGATAGCCCAGCCAAGTTCCTTGTAGCGTTCTTCTGCAATGGTCACGAACCACAGGACCTTCCGCCACCGCGGCTTCAAAAGCGACATGATGACTTCGTCAAGCTGATCTTCGGTCACCGAAGACGGAAGATTCACCTCGCTCCATGTTAATTCGCTGCAAAGTATGCTTGGCCTCTGTTCCTCCGTGGGTGGAAGCAAATCCGGATACTGCTCGCAAATCGGAAAGAGAAGCTTGTCCTCAAGGTCCGCAATGATCGCCTGAACCGAATCATCGAATCGAATCCGTTCCTGCTTGCCAAGCCCTGCGATGTTCCTTTCAGCCTCGTACATTGCGTCCAAAGCATCGAAGATCTGCAGACAGATCTTCTCGGCATATTCGCGGTTCATCCTTCCCTCGCGAAATTCCGCTTTCCTCAGGCCTTCGAATAGATATCCTTATACGTGTCCCGCAGAATATTCTTCTGCACCTTGCCCATCGCGTTGCGCGGCAATTCGTCGACCACGAAGACGCGCTTGGGCATCTTGAATTTGGCGATCCGGCCGTCGAGCGCCTTCAGCACCGAGGCCTCGCTGACATCGGCGCCCTTGCTGCACACCAGGACGGCGGTGACGCCTTCGCCGAAATCGGCATGCGGCACGCCGATCACGGCCGACTCGATCACGCCCGGCATGGCGTCGATCTCGCTCTCGATCTCCTTCGGGTAGGCGTTGAAGCCGCCGGAGATCACGAGATCCTTGCCGCGGCCGAGGATGTGGACATAGCCCTTGTCGTCGATCTTGCCGAGGTCGCCGGTGATGAAGAAGCCGTCGGCGCGGAATTCGGCCTTGGTCTTCTCCGGCATCCGCCAGTAGCCTTGGAACACGTTCGGGCCCTTGACCTCGATCATGCCGATGGTCTCCCGCGGAAGCTCCGTGCCGGTCTCGGGATCGGTGACCCGCACCGTCACGCCGGGCAGCGCGAACCCGACCGCGCCGGGCACGCGGTCGCCGTCATAGGGGTTGCTGGTGTTCATGTTGGTCTCGGTCATGCCGTAGCGTTCCAGCACGGCGTGGCCAGTGCGGGCGGACCACTCGCGATGGGTGTCGGCGAGCAGCGGCGCGGAGCCCGAGATGAACAGTCGCATGTGCCTGGTGACGTCCTTGTTCAGGCCGGGGTTCTGCAGCAGGCGGGTGTAGAAGGTCGGCACGCCCATCATCACGGTGGCGCGGGCCATCAGCTTGAGGATCGCATCCGGATCGAACTTCGGCAGGAAGATCATCGAGGCGCGTGCGAACAGCGTCACGTTGCTCGCCACGAACAGGCCGTGGGTGTGATAGATCGGCAGCGCGTGGATCAGCACGTCCTTGTCGGTGAAGCGCCAGTAGTCGACCAGCGAATAGGAGTTCGAGGCGAGATTGTCGTGCGACAGCATCGCGCCCTTGGAGCGGCCGGTGGTGCCGGAGGTGTAGAGGATCGCCGCGAGGTCGTTGTTTTCGCGCGGCACCGTGGCGAAGTCCTTCGGCGCCTTGTCGGCGGCCTCGGTCAGCGAGCCCTTGCCGGTTGGATCGAGCGTTTCGACCTTCGCGCCGACCTTGGCGGCGATCGCCTTGATGCCCTCGAGCTTGGCGGGATCGCAGACCACCAGCGCCGGCTCGGCGTCAGAGATGAAGTATTCGAGCTCGTTCAGCGTATAGGCGGTATTGAGCGGCAGATAGACGCCGCCGGCGCGCACCGTGGCGAGATACAGCACCAGCGCCGAAACCGACTTCTCGGTCTGTGCCGCGACCCGGTCGCCCGGCTTGACGCCGCGCTCGACCAGCACGTTCGCCATCTGGCCCGCGCGCGCGATCAGATCGCCATAGGTGATGCGGCTGCCGTCGAGCTGCTCGATCGCGAGCCGGTTGGGATCGTCGAGGCCGTCGAACAGGCGGGAAAACAGATTGGCGTTGGTGGTCGTGTTCATGCAACATCCCCTGAGGGGCGAAAGCGCCGGTAAAACTCCGGCTGGATTAGCAAAAACGCCCTTCGGAAAGCAACGGAGACAGTTTGCATGACAAATCATGGGAAACGCGTGGCCTGGGTCACCGGCGGTGGAACGGGAATCGGTGAATCCGGGGCGGAATTCCTGGCGGCGGACGGCTGGACGGTGGTGATTTCAGGCCGCCGCAAGGAAGAGCTGGACCGCGTGGTGGCCAACATCACGAAAAAGGGCGGCAAGGCCGAGGCGATCCCGCTCGACGTCAGCAACAAGGCCGACGTCAACAAGGCTGCCGAGACGATCATCGCCAAACACGGCCGCATCGACCTGCTGGTCAACAGCGCCGGCATCAACGTGCCGAAGCGCAGCTGGGCCGACATGGAGCTGGAAGGCTGGGACAAGCTGGTCGAGGTCAACCTCAACGGCGTGCTCTATTGCATGCGGGCGGTACTGCCGACGATGCGCAAGCAGCAGGACGGCTGCATCATCAACGTCGCCTCCTGGGCCGGCCGCCACGTCTCGAAGATGCCGGGCCCGGCCTACACCACGACCAAGCACGCGGTGCTGGCGCTGACCCATTCCTTCAACATGGACGAATGCGTCAACGGCCTGCGCGCCTGCTGCCTGTCGCCGGGCGAGGTCGCAACCCCGATCCTGAAGCAGCGGCCGGTGGTGCCGAGCGAGGCCGAGCAGGCCAAGATGCTGCAGCCCGAGGATTGCGGCCGCACCATCGCCTTCGTCGCCAGCATGCCGGCGCGGGTCTGCATGAACGAGATCCTGATCAGCCCGACGCACAACCGCGGATTCATTCAAACGCCGGCGAACAGGGATTAAGCGCGGTCCGTCCTCTCCGTCCTCCTGAAAGGGGGGGCGGGCGAGGGGGCACTTGCACGATTTCGGAATATTGGAAATGTATCCCTGATTTGCCCGACGTGTCAAGCTGCCGTCGGACGGCGGCCCGCCGTCGGCTGCTTTGCATGGGGTTGTTTTTCGATATTTTGGCCCCGCGCATCCGCGCTACGGATCAGTAGCGGATCACTCGCTGATTTCGTTCAGCTCCTTGCCGGTATGCTCCGGCACGAACAGGAACACACCGATCGCCATCGCGAGCATCAGCACGGGGATGCAGAGGAACGCCAGCGCGAACGAACCGGTGTGCTGCTGCAGCGCGATCGAGACGAAGGGAAACAGCACGAAGCCGACCAGATAGGCGATCGCCCAGACCACGCCGTTGGCGGCGCCGCGGATCCGGGTCGGGAAGATCTCCGCCGTCAGGGTCGTGCTCGGTCCCCAGAAGCCGAGGAAGCCGAGACACCAGAGCAGGCCGAACGCCCATAGCAGCACGCGGTCCTCGGAATAGACCCAGAGCGTCATGAAGATCGCGCCCTCGATCAGGGTCACGATGAAGGTGCGGCGGCGGCCGATCTTGTCGATCAGCCAGCCGACCAGGCAGAGGCCGAGAAAGCCGCACAGGCCGTAGAACACATAGAAGAGGCTGTATTCGGTGGTCGACCAGTGCTTCTCGGTCGACAGGTACAGCGGCATCCAGGCGCCGACGGTGCCGTAGATGCAGGTCGAGGCGCAGGCAACGAACAGTGCGACCAATGTCGAAGGCAGCACGTCGGGCATGAACACCTGGCTGATGCCGACCGACTTGGCCTTTGTGAACCAGTTGCGGTCGTCGTCGCTGACCGTGCCGCCGCGTGCCAGCGTCTCCGAGATACGCCGCTTGCGGTCTTGCGAGCGCACCCAATAGGGCGATTCCGGACAGGTCGAGCGGATGTAGATCGCCAGCAGCGCGATCACGCCGGGCACCATCACGGCGATGCGCCAACCGAAATTGGCGGCGACGAGACCGGTGATCGCGCCGGCGAGCGTGGCGCCGATGCACCAGGCCGAGCGGGTGATGCTGATGACGCGGCCGCGCAGCCGCGCCGGCCAGGTTTCCGCCACCAGCATCGAGCCGAGCGACCATTCGCCGTTGAGCGCGAAGAACAGCAGCGAGCGCGCGATCACGAACACTGCGAATGTCGGCGACAGCGCCGCAACCGGCATCAGCAGCGAGAACAGCGCGATGTTGACCGCGAGCAGTGTGCGGCGGCCGTAGCGGTCGGCGAGCCACGGCCAGAAATAGAGCCCGGCGATGCCGACGAACAGCGCGATCTGCATGCCGGAGCGATACTCCGGCAGGGTGAGCTGGAATTCCTTGATCACCATCGGCGAGATCAGCGCGAAGATCACGCCGTCCATGCCGTCGAAGCCCCAGCCGAGCGCGTTGGCGGTGGCGATGTGCCAATGGGTCTTCGTCAGCTCGGTGCTGCCGGCGACGGCGCGGTAGTTGGCGTATTGCAGGTGTTTCTGTTCGAGCGGACCGACATCGGTATCCGCATCGCTCACCGTAGGCGCGGCGTGTCCGTCAGCCGTGATGCTGCTCATGCTGCCTCCCCCGACTGCTCTCTGCGAAGCTGTGCCGCAATCTCAGGCTGAACCAATCGAGCGGTGGCGGCAAGCAAATTGCTCGCGGCATCGCACCCGACCATTCCGCTGAATGGAATGCGCGACGCAGCGCGCGGCGTGGCGCCTACGAAGCGCGAGCCAGCCGGTTTCAGGAATCACAAAGAATTATGTTCGGAAACCGCCCCGAAAACCTCCCGTAGCTCAGGCCAACGACGACGCTTTCATCAACCCATTCGCGCCGTTGTTGCCCCTTCATCGCCGGTGCCGATGCGCCGGCAGGATTACCCACCGGGAGACGAACCATGTCGAAGCGTATTGCCTATCTCGCTGCCGCCGCCTTCAGCGCCCTCACGATCGCCGCTACCGTCGTGGCGCCGGTCCGCGCCGAGGAGAAGACCGTGATGGTCGGCGGCGCCGCGATGTTCCCGTCGAAGAACATCGTCCAGAACGCGGTCAATTCGAAAGACCACACCACCCTGGTTGCCGCGGTGAAGGCCGCCGGCCTGGTCAGCACGCTGGAAGGCAAGGGCCCGTTCACGGTGTTCGCGCCGACCAACGCGGCGTTCGAGAAGCTGCCGGCCGGAACCGTCGACAATCTGGTCAAGCCCGAGAACAAGGCGACGCTGACCAAGATCCTCACCTACCATGTGGTGCCCGGCAAGCTCGAGGCCTCCGACCTCACCGACGGCAAGAAGCTGAAGACGGCCGAAGGCGAGGAACTGACCGTCAAGAAGCAGGATGGCAAGGTCTTGATCGTCGATGCGAAGGGCGGCACCTCGATTGTGACGATCCCCAACGTCAACCAGTCGAACGGTGTCATCCATGTGGTCGACACCGTGCTGATGCCGGCGACCTGACACCCGGCGGGTCGGCTTAGTCCCTGAACGCCTTGCGACATGCGAGCCGGAGCCTCGCCCCGGCTCGCATTTTTGTGACCAGACGGGAAGCTGTATATCGAACTGATGAGGCGCGACCCCGTAACGGAACGCAGGTTCCCGGCGTATAAGCCGGTAACGACCACCAGCAGAGACATTCCATGACGAGCCTCGCCGTCAGCGACCACCAGGCAGAAACCGCAACGCCGGCGAAGGTGATCCAGCCGGTCTGGGTGCGGATCGTGCACTGGGTCAACGCCGTCGCGATGATCCTGATGATCATGTCGGGCTGGCAGATCTACAACGCCTCGCCGCTGTTCAGTTTCACGTTCTCCCACAGCATCACGCTCGGCGGCTGGCTCGGCGGCGCGCTGCTCTGGCACTTCGCCGCGATGTGGCTGTTGATGGTCAATGGCCTGACCTATCTGGCGCTGGGTTTTGCGACCGGCCGCTTCCGCAAGAAGCTGCTGCCGATCACTCCCGGTGGCGTGATTGCCGACACCAAGGCGGCGCTGACCTTCAAGCTGTCGCATGACGATCTCAGCAAGTACAATTCGGTGCAGAAGCTGCTCTATGCCGGCATCATCACCATCGGCGTCGTCATCGTGCTGTCCGGCCTGTCGATGTGGAAGCCGGTGCAATTGCACTGGCTGGTGTCGCTGTTCGGCGGCTACGACATCGCCCGCTATGTCCACTTCACCTGCATGGCGCTGATCGTCGCCTTCCTGGTGATCCATGTCGCGCTCGCGCTGCTGGTGCCGAAGAGCCTGCGCGCTATGATCATCGGACGCTGAGGGAGGATAAAATGGGCCGTCTCCGTAATCTCCTGATCCCCGGTGTCGACAAGAAGCTGCTGGTCCGCGACGCGGTGAAGACGATGCCGGAACTGACGCGCCGCCGCTTCATCACGGCGGGCACCAGCCTCGGTGCGCTGACGCTGCTGACCGGCTGCGACGTGGTCGATTCCTCGTCGGCCGAGGAATTGCTGAAGAGGGTCTCGAAGTTCAACGACGCGGTGCAGGCCTGGATGTTCAATCCGGATGCGCTGGCGCCGACCTTCCCCGAGAGCATGATCACCAAACCGTTCCCGTTCAACGCGTATTACGACCTTGACGATGCGCCTGTCGTCGCGGCGGCGGACTGGAAGCTCGAGGTGCGCGGGCTGGTCGACAACAAGAAGTCGTGGACGCTCGACGAACTGTACAAGCTGCCGCAGGTCAAGCAGGTGACGCGCCACATCTGCGTCGAGGGCTGGAGCGCGATCGGCAGCTGGACCGGAACACCGCTCCGCGACTTCCTCAAGCTCGTCGGCGCCGACACGCGGGCGAAGTATGTCTGGTTCCAGTGCGCTGACAAGGACGGCTACAATTCACCCTTGGACATGCGCACAGCGCTGCATCCGCAGACCCAGATGACGTTCAAATTCGCCGACCAGATCCTGCCGCGCGCCTACGGTTTTCCGATGAAGATCAGGGTGCCGACCAAGCTCGGCTTCAAGAACCCGAAATACGTGCTCTCGATGGAAGTCACCAACGACTACAAGGGCGGCTACTGGGAAGATCAGGGCTACAATTCGTTCAGCGGAAGCTGACTGCCGCGTGCGCCGGCACGGCGCATCGTCTGCTACTTGACCGCCGTGGCCTTTGGTGACGGGAGCATGCGCTTGTTCAAGCGCCAGCCTGCATCGGTCAGCTGCAGGTCCGCATCGCGCGTCGTCAACCCGCCGGACTGGTCTTCCCCGTGCAACGTCACGCGAAGCTTGATGCGGGCGTCGCCATCCCAGGCGACGAACTTCCACTGTTCATAGTCCTTGGCCTTGTAGCTCCATTCCAGGCGAAGCGCGCCATTCTCAATCCGGTAGACCGCGATATCTCGATCCGTACTCCAGGCTTCGCTGCTGAATGCGACGACCAGACGTTCGCCATTCGGCGAAAGATGCGGCGAGTCATCCATATTCGTGGCTGCGCCCGTCGTCCCGTTTACGACGAGAACCGAATTTGCCTCGTAGAGGCGGGCGGTCAGGACGAACAAGTGCAATCCGGGGTAGTATGCTTCGAGTCGATAGTCGACGCATTTTTCCGCATTGCCTTCCTCGCAGGCACGATTGTTGCTCAAGAGTGATTTGGTCTTTCCATTCTGGAGCGAGATGCGCAGTGCATCGCCGCTGCGTACGGCGATGCCCTTCATCCGGGAAAGGCACTTCGCCTCGAGTGCTGCGACGTCAGGGCGTCGTGTCGAGATGTCGGCCTTGCAATGAATCGCGTCGATTTGCGCGGGTGATTGGGCGCACGCGGGCGCGCCGCCGCAGAGCGAGAGAAAGAAAATCAAGGCCGGGATGCGCATGTCGGACCTTCAAAATGAGGAAATTCAACGGCTGTACTGCGCGCAGCGTTGATCCGCTCTTGAGGACACTTTACTGCCGACCGAGCCGCGGCTGAAACGCCGATAATGTCGCACCCAGCATCAGCATCGCGGCCGAGACGTTGAGCGCAACCGACAGATTGCCGACCGCATCCGTGATCGCGCCGACTACGATCGGGCCGAGCGTCTGGCCGATGCCGAAGGCGATGGTCATGGCCGCGATCGCGGTGGGCCAGGATTGCGGCGGGTAGTTGAAGCGTACGAAGGCGGTGGTCGAGCCGACCACAGCGAAGAAGGCGACGCCGAACACCAACGCCGAGACCGCCAGCAGCAGCGGCGAATGCCCGAAGATCGGCAGGCTGGCGCCGAGCGCATTGACGCCGAGGATGATCGTGGTGGCGAGCCCGCCGCGGTCGAGCGCCAGCACGCGCCGCCAGACCCAGGGCGTGACGAAGGCGCTGACGCCGATCAGGCTCCAGAACGCGCTCTGTGCCACCGCGCCGCCGCCACCGTCGCGGACATAGGCGATCATGAACGTCATGTAGGCGATGTAGCCGGCGCCGAACAGGAAGTAGGCGGCGAGGTAGATCAGGACCGGCGTGATCGCGAACTTGGTCCGCACGAAGCCGCCGGCGGTCGCGTCGGCGTGGAACGGCGCAAGCCACAGCGGCACGGTCATGATCACCGAGAGCAAGGTCATCGCCCACCACACGATCCACCACGAGCCCGCGCCGAAACCCTGCAGCACGAACGGCGCGATCAGGCCGGATGCGAGGATGCCGACGCCCGGCCCGGCATAGAACAGGCTGAGCAGGAAGTTGGCGCGCTCCGGCCGCGACTGCGCAATGGTTGCCGCCAGCGCGCCGCCGCCGACGAAGCCGATCGCGGCGGCGAAGCCGACCAGCAGGCGGGCAAAGCTCAGCACGGCAAAATTGCCCGAGATGGCGCACAGCGCCAGCGACAGCGCGCAGGCCACCGTCGACCAGCGCACCGACGCGGTGAGCCCGAAGCGCTGAATCAGGCGCGAGGCGCACAGCGCACCGACCAGATAGCCGGCGGCATTGATCGTGTTCATGAAGCCGGCGGCGGAATACGACCAGGCCAGCTGCTCACGCATATCAGGCAGCACCAGCGAATAGGCGAAACGGCCGATGCCGAGACCGACCGTCGGTGCAAGCGATAGAATCAGGATCAGCCGCGCGGCATGCGCGTAGGATGGGGCGGGGGCTCTCACAATTCACTCCGGCAATAGCGCCATTCTGGCAGGCCGCGGCGGTCCTGCCCAGCACCGCGGGCGGCAACACTGTCTTGCGTATCGGGCAATCAGGCGATCAGGACCAGCGCGACGCCGGCGACGGTCAGCAGGGTTCCGGCGACGATCCGCGGTGTGATCTCGATATGCTTGAGCATGACAGCGCTCATCGCCACGGTCACCAGCGGGTAGATCGCAGCGAGCGGTGCCACCAGCGTGATCGGGCCGTTGCGGACCGCGGCGAACAGGCTGAGCGCGCTGAGCCCGTTGCTGATCCCGGTCAGCATGAACCAGAGCCGCCCCTCGCGCGGCGCCTGCACCAGGAAGCTGCCCTTGCGGATCCGTTGCACCGTCAGCACCACCAGCGAGGACATGACGTAGCCGACCAGGCAAGCCCAGAGCGGGCTCGGCCAGACGGCCAGCCCGAGCTTGGCGATCGGCGGCACGATGCCGCGCACCAGCGCGCTCGCGAGCGGCAGCAGCAGGGCCCAGCTGCGCCAATGCCCGAGGTCGCGCGGCCGGGTCACGGTGATCACGGCGGCGCCTGCGACCGCGACGACGAGGCCGAGTAGCTGCTGCGGGTGCAGCGGCTCCTGCAGCAGCATCACAGCGGCGGTGACGGCGAACAGCGGCGCCAGATTGCCGAGCGTCGAGGTGATGACCGGCCCGAGCGCCCGGTTCGAGGCGAAGGTCAAAAGCGTCAGCGAGGCCGGGAAGAACAGGCCGATCGCCATGAAGATCGGCAAGGCCCGCCAGACCACCGGCTCGCCTTGCAGGATCAGCGGCGACAGCAGCAGGAACAGCAAGGTGAAGGAGGGCACGCTGATCGCGGCGCCCGACAGCGGTTCGACGGTGCGTAGCCCAAGCTGCGCCAGCACCACGCCGGCGCCGAGGAAAATGGCCGAGGCGAAGGCGTAGATAATGGCTGCGGTCATGAGTCCGTCTTGTTGGCTTCTTGAGGCGCGGTTTGGCTCGCTCAAGAGCCATTTTGGCCCTGCTCAGGGTGCCTTGCCAATCGGTGCGGGGCGTTTTAGCACTCGCGCCAGACGATGACGGGCATGCCCGATTGAATGAGGTAACGACCATGGCGACCCATAAACTGCTGCTTCTCCCCGGCGACGGCATCGGCCCCGAGGTGATGGCCGAGGTGCAGCGCGTGATCGACTGGCTGAATGCGCAGGGCATCGCCAGGTTCGAGACCGAGCAGGGCCTGGTCGGCGGCTCCGCCTATGACGCGCACAAGGTGTCGATCTCGGAAGCCGACATGGCCAAGGCCAATGCGGCCGACGCCGTGATCTTCGGCGCGGTCGGCGGTCCGAAGTGGGACAGCGTGCCCTATGAGGTGCGCCCGGAGGCCGGCCTGCTGCGGCTGCGCAAGGATCTCGGCCTGTTCGCCAATCTGCGACCGGCAGTGTGCTATCCGGCGCTGGCGGATGCCTCGAGCCTCAAGCGCGAGGTGGTCGAAGGCCTTGACATCATGATCGTGCGCGAACTGACCGGCGGCGTCTATTTCGGCGAGCCGAAGACCATCACCGATCTCGGCAACGGCCAGAAGCGCGCGATCGACACCCAGGTCTACGACACCTTCGAGATCGAGCGGATCGGTCGCGTTGCCTTCGAGCTGGCACGCAAGCGCAAGAACAAGGTGACGTCGATGGAGAAGCGCAACGTCATGAAGTCGGGCGTGCTCTGGAACGAGGTCATGACCCAGGTCCATGCGCGCGAATACAAGGACGTCACGCTGGAGCATCAGCTCGCCGATTCCGGCGGCATGAACCTGGTCAAGACGCCGAAGCAGTTCGACGTCATCGTGACCGACAATCTGTTCGGCGACATGCTGTCCGACATCGCGGCGATGCTGACGGGCTCGCTCGGCCTGCTGCCGTCGGCGTCGCTCGGCAAGGAGGACGCCAAGACCAAGGAGCGCAAGGCTTTGTATGAGCCGGTGCACGGCTCGGCGCCCGATATCGCAGGCCGAGGCCTCGCCAATCCGATCGCGATGATCGCCTCGTTCGGCATGGCGCTGCGCTATTCGTTCGGCATGGGCGATCTCGCCGACAAGGTCGATGCCGCGATTGCCGCCGTGCTCGCCAGCGGCCTGCGCACCGCCGACATCAAGTCGGCCGGCACCACGCCGGTCAGCACCGCGCAGATGGGCGAGGCGATCCTGACGGAATTGCAGAAGCTGCACGCGTAACGGTTACGCTGCAGCCACAAATGCGATGTCGTCCCGGCGCAGGCCGGGACCCATTACCCCAACTGGATGTGTGGCGCGATGCTGGAGCCACAGCTTGCTCCTACGGCAAGCTGTGGTGGTTATGGGCTCTGGGACGACGAATAATCTCAGTACAGCGGGAAGGTCCGCGGATAGCCGCCGAGGTCGGACGGCGGACTGAGCGGCTGACGATCGATCGGGCGGTTGTTGTTCTCGCGCGCGAACGAGGGATAGCCGACATCCGGCGGGTACGCATAGTCGTTGAACTTGCGGTCGCCCGGCAGCACTTCGGTGCCGGCGTCGAGCCACGAGCGCGTGGTGACATAGACACGGGTACGCGGGCCCTGCTGATAGACCCGGTTCGGGCCCTGCGCGCCGTAATAGCGGCGGCCGTCGCGGTCATACTGCTCTTGCTGCTTGCGCTTGCTCGGGGTGTCCTGCGCGCTGGCAGCGGTCATGCCGAACGCGGTTGCGGTGACGGCAGCCGCAGCAAGCAACACCACGAGCTTGTTCGCGGCAGGGAGTTTCAAGGTCATCGCATCCTCGTCATTACGGCCCCGTCGGGGGCTGGCGCGTCCGCCAAAATCACTTGGAACACATTGTAGCCATGGTGGGGAGGCCGTCACTAGGTCAATTGCGCCACACCAGGCGAGATAATGCGTGTCCGGACGCAAAAGTTTCATGAAAACCAGTGCCTTGCCACGGTCTCGCCATCAAAGCGCGCCGCGCAGCAGCGGGTTCTCGTTGCCCGTCACCCAGTCGGCCGACAAAGCGGGCAGGCCGGACGTAACGCAGTCGGTGCGCTTGAGCTCGGCATGCGCGAACAGCGCGGCGAGCCGCGGATCGTTGCCCGCAGCCAGCAGCGTCAGGCGGTTCAGCATGCAGACGATCGCGGCGCGCCGGGCCGGCAGGCTGTCGCCCTGGCAGGTCCAGCCGGAAATTCTCAGGTCGGGCGCGTCGGCCTGCTTGAGGAAGCCGAGGCAGGCGCGGCTGCCGTCCTGGCGGGCCGGGCGCAGCAGGGTGACGCTGCCGAACTTGCTGTCGACGATGCCGGCGGCCTCGAGCCCGCGGTCGCCGCCGGGGTCGAGCCGCCCGGCAATCTCGGTCACCGCAGGCCCCATGGCCTCGCCGCCGGGACGGTAGATCTCCAGCTCGGCTGCCAGCACGCCATCCGCGTCGGCCCACCGGAAGATATCCTTGCGGCCGCCCTCGGGATGCCGGAAGATTTCGTAAGCCTCTGTTTTATCTCGTTGATCCAGCTTGCTGATGGCGAAGGCCGGTGCTTGGCGGCCGGCCAGGCTCCAGCCCGCGGCAGCGGGTGCCGCTACCGCCGTTGCGTCGGGCAGCTGCCGCCATAGATAGGCGCCGAGGACGACGAACAGCGCGAGCACGGCGGCATAGGCAAACAGCCCGGAGAGCGTGGCATACACCTCGTCGACGAAGCTCGTCAGCGCAGACGGATTTCTCGTATGATGGGGTGCGGCCGGATCGGCCCGGAATAAATGCATCAAAACGCTCAAAGCTACGCAACGTTGTCTTGACGGGGTTTCTCGCATAGAAGCGCTGCCTCTTCCCTTTCCGCGAGCAGCGGGGGAACGGGCATATTTCGTCGGAGAGTGAACGATGGGTTACAAAGTCGCGGTGGTCGGTGCGACCGGCAATGTCGGGCGCGAAATGCTCAACATTCTCGACGAGCGCAAATTCCCCGCCGACGAGGTCGTGGTGCTGGCCTCGCGCCGCAGCGTCGGCATCGAGGTCTCCTATGGCGACCGCACCCTGAAGGTGAAGGCGCTCGAGCATTATGATTTCTCCGACATCGACATCTGCCTGATGTCGGCCGGCGGCTCGGTGTCCAAGGAATGGTCGCCCAGGATCGGCGCGGCCGGCGCTGTGGTGATCGACAATTCGTCGGCCTGGCGCATGGATCCGGACGTGCCGCTGATCGTGCCGGAAGTGAACGCAGATGCGGCCGCCGGGTTCACCAAGAAGAACATCATCGCCAACCCGAACTGCTCGACCGCGCAGCTCGTCGTCGCACTGAAGCCGCTGCACGACAAGGCAACGATCACCCGTGTCGTGGTGTCGACCTATCAATCGGTGTCGGGCGCCGGCAAGGACGCGATGGACGAGTTGTTCTCGCAGACCAAGGCCGTCTACACCAATGACGAGCTGATCAATAAGAAGTTTCCCAAGCGCATCGCCTTCAACGTCATTCCCCAGATCGACGTCTTCATGGAAGACGGCTTCACCAAGGAAGAGTGGAAGATGATGGCGGAGACCAAGAAAATTCTTGATCCCAAGATCAAGCTGACCGCGACCTGCGTGCGCGTGCCGGTGTTCGTCGGTCACTCCGAGGCGGTCAATGTCGAGTTCGCCAATCCGATCACCGCGGACGAGGCGCGCAACATCCTGCGCAATGCGCCGGGCTGCCTCGTGATCGACAAGCACGAGCCGGGTGGCTACGTCACGCCCTATGAGGCCGCCGGTGAGGACGCGACCTATATCAGCCGCATCCGCGAGGATGCGACGGTGGAGAATGGTCTCGCGTTCTGGTGCGTATCGGACAATCTGCGCAAGGGCGCGGCGCTCAATGCCGTGCAGATCGCCGAGGTCCTGATCAACCGCAAGCTGATCACCGCGAAGAAAAAAGCGGCGTAAGGCAGATCAAACCGGGGTCGGAACCATGTCGGAACAATCGGCTCCCACCCCAGCAAGTCCGGCGACGCCGCGCATCATGCGCGGCTTCGAATATGTGCTGTTCAACAGCCGCTGGCTGATGGCGCCGTTCTATGTCGGCCTGGTCGTGGCGCTCGCGGTGCTGCTGCTGAAATTCGCGCGCATGCTGTGGGAGTTCGTGCTGCATGCGTCCGGCTACAAGTCGACGGAAGTCATCCTCGACGCGCTGGCGCTGATCGACGTTACGCTGGTCGCCAACCTCATTCTGATCGTGGTGTTCTCGGGCTACGAGAACTTCGTCTCGCGCATCGACACGTCAGGCAACCCGAACTGGCCGATCTGGATCACCAAGATCGACTTTGCCGGGCTGAAGCAGAAGCTGCTGGCCTCGATCGTCGCGATCTCGGCGATCCACGTGCTGGAAGCGTTCCTGAACATCGATTCCGCGTTCGACGCGACGCGGATGACGTGGCTCGTCGCCGTGCACCTGGTGTTCGTGATCTCGGCGCTGTTGCTTGCGCTCTCCGATCGCTGGGGCAACGCTCACGACGAGGCGTAGCCGAAAGCGCTACTCGCCGGCCTTCAGGGCTTCAGTGACGCTGATGAATTCCTTGGCGACCCGGTCGAGCACGAACAGCGAGCCCTCGGCGACGCCGAAATAGGCGCCGTGCAGCTGCATCTCGCCGTTCTCCACGCGTTCGCGGACGAACGGGAAGGTCATCAAATTCTCCAGCGAGCGGAACACCGCGGCCTTCTCGATGCGGGTGACGAAGTCCTGCATGCTCTCATGGTCGCGCTGCTCGACCACCTCGCCCGGCTTGATGAACATCTGCATCCATTTGCCGATGAAATCGCCGGGGGTCAGCGGCTTGATCTTGTCGACGAAGGCGCGGATACCGCCGCACTGGGCATGGCCCAGCACCACGATGTTCTTCACCTTCAGCACGGTCACGGCGTATTCCAGCGCGGCCGACACGCCGTGGGCGTTGCTGTCGGGCTGATAGACCGGAACCAGATTGGCGATGTTCCGGACCACGAACAATTCGCCCGGACCCGCGTCGAAGATCACCTCGGGCGAGACGCGGGAATCGCAGCAGCCGATCACCATGGTTTCGGGAAACTGGCCGCGTTCCGACAGGTCCCGATAGCGCGACTGTTCAGTCGGCAACCGCTGGGTCGCGAAGGTCCGGTAGCCGTCGATCAACTGCTTCGGAAAGAATTTCATGGCCTCTGGCTAACCACATGCCGATGACGGGGACAAGACTTTCGGCGTGCCGCCTGAGATGATACGGCAGCGCTGAAGCATGGTTCCTGCCACGATGCCCAAACAATGGACAGCGGCGGAGCCCAAGCCCCGCAGGAGAATGCCGATGATCCGCCCGCGCCGCAGCCTGTTGTTCATGCCGGGATCGAATGCACGGGCGCTGGAGAAGGCCCGCACGCTGCCCGCCGACGGTATTATCCTCGATCTGGAGGATTCCGTTGCCCCCGACGCCAAGGCCGTCGCCCGCGAGCAGATCGCCAAGGCGGTCGCCGCCAGGGGTTTTGGCAAGCGCGAGGTGCTGATCCGCATCAACGCGCTCGATACGCCCTGGTGGGTCGACGACATCGGCATGGCCGGCAAGGCGCAGCCTGACGGCATCCTGGTTCCCAAGATTTCCACCGTGGACGACCTCAACGCTGTCGCCGATCGCCTCAGCGACATCAATGCTCCTGCCTCGATCCGGGTCTGGGCCATGATCGAGACCGCACGCGCGGTGCTCGACGCCGACAAGCTCGCGGCCGCATCGAAGGATTCCGAAATCCGGCTCGCCGGCTTCGTGTTCGGGCCGAACGATATCGCGCGCGAAACCCGGATCCGGATGAAGCCGGGACGCGCGGCGATGATCCCGATGATCACGCATTGCATCCTCGCGACCCGCGCACACGGGCTCGAGATCCTCGACGGCCCCTATGGCGACATCAGCAACATCGACGGCTTCGCGGAGGAATGCGCGCAGGGCCGCGATCTCGGTTTCGACGGCAAGACGCTGATCCACCCGAGCCACATCGACGCGTGCAACGCGATCTTCACGCCGCCGGAGGCCGAAGTCGCCGAGGCCCGCAAGATCATCGCAGCCTTCGCACAGCCGGAGAACGTCTCGCGCGGCGCGATCCAGCTCGACGGCCGCATGGTCGAGCGCCTGCACGCCGAGATGGCCAAGCGCACGATCGCGATCGCGGATGCGATCGCTGCGTTGGGGCATTAGCGGCAGGTGATCTTCCCTTCTCCCCATGTGGGAGAAGGTGGCGCGAAGCGCCGGATGAGGGGTTGTCTCCGCTTGCGAGATTCTCCCGTGTGGAGAGAACCCCTCACCCCGCTTCGCTGTGCGAAGCGACCCTCTCCCACAAGGGGAGAGGGTGCAGCAGTGAGAGCGTCAGCTGCCGAACTTCTCCGCCGCCCAGGCATAGAGGCTGCCCGGGATTGGCGCCTCCTTGCCGCGTCCCTTCGGCGAGATGTGCAGGCCGATGATGCCCGGATCGTTCAAATAGCGCGAAAAATCCGACGGCTCGAAGAACAGTTTTGGTTCGGCGTGCACCGCGTAGAACGATTGCTTCGGCAGCGCGTGCTGTAGTTCGCCTTCGCGGCGCGCGAGCGCGGTGAGCGCGGCCGGGCCGAAGATCGCGACACGGATGTCGGAGAGGCGATTGGATTTGCCACGCAGCCGGCGCATCGCGAAGGTCAGGCGGTGACGCAGCGCCAGCCAGTCCGGCGTCAGCTCATCCTGCTGCATCAGCGCTTCGAAGGCGCGCACGATCGGATCGTTGTGCGGCAGATACAGCACGGAGTTGCCGAGCTGCCGCGGCCGCTCCCAGGCGAAATAGGGCTTTGCCGGGTCGATCTCGACGGGCTTGAGCAACAGCACATCGGCATCGAGCCAGAGGCCGGCGCGCTGCTTCATCAGCCGCATCCGGAAGAAGTCGCTGAATTGCAGGATGGTCCAGTCGCGCCACGAACCGTCCGGCTCGGCCGGACGCAGCCTCTCCGAGAACGCATATGGCAACACCGCTTCGGCTGCGGCATTGCCGACGCCATCGGGCAGGCCGGGGACGGGATCGAAACTATAGACGGTGACCTTGTGCCCGGCCGCCAGCTGCGAGCGCAGGCAGGTCCGGCGCAGCGCGTCCATCGAACCGTGCCAGAAGGTGACGATGTCAGGCAGCATGCGCGTCAGCTATCACTGGTGTGCGAACGGGTAGCGCTGCAAAGAAAAGCCCCGGCGCCTGACGGCACCGGGGCGCGATGATCATGCGCCGAGCTCAAGCCCAGGCACGCTCCTTGAGCTTGGCTTCAAAGCTGTCGATCGACTTCTTCTTCTCCATCGTCAGGCCGATGTCGTCGAGACCGTTGATCAGGCAGTGCTTGCGGAACGGATCGATCTCGAACTTGACCTTGCCGCCGTCGGGGCCGCGGATCTCCTGGCTGGGGAGGTCGATGGTCAGCGTCGCGTTGGCGCCGCGCTCGGCATCGTCGAACAGCTTGTCGAGGTCTTCCTGCGACACGCGGATCGGCAGGATGCCGTTCTTGAAGCAGTTGTTGTAGAAGATGTCGCCGAACGAGGTCGAGATCACGCAGCGGATGCCGAAGTCGAGCAGCGCCCAGGGCGCGTGCTCGCGGCTCGAGCCGCAGCCGAAATTGTCGCCGGCGACCAGCACCTTCGCATTGCGATAGGCGGACTGGTTGAGGACGAAATCGGGGTTCTCGCTGCCGTCATCCTTGTAGCGCTGCTCGGAGAAAAGCCCCTTGCCAAGGCCGGTGCGCTTGATGGTCTTGAGGTACTGCTTCGGAATGATCATGTCGGTGTCGACATTGATGATCTTCAGCGGTGCCGCGACGCCTTCCAGCGTGGTGAACTTGTCCATCGGTGCTCTTCCCGGGCAAAAACTAGGGGATACGGGCCGGTTGTTTATCGCGAATGTGACAGCGGTAAAAGGCTCATTTCTGCAAAGCTGGAGCCCATTCCGCTCCGATGGAGCGGAACGGGCTCCAGATTCTTGTTTTGACGCGTTTTCTTCACGCGAACCGGGGGCCACTTCGCTCGAAAACGCTTTACCCCGCATCGGCCTCAATCGCCTCCATATCGGCGTCGGAGAGGCCGAAATGGTGGCCGATTTCGTGGATCAGCACGTGGCGCACGATGTGGCCGAGGGTCTCGTCGTGTTCCGCCCAATAGTCGAGGATCGGCCGGCGGTAGAGCCAGACCAGGTTGGGCAGCCGGGCCACGTCGCCATGGCTCTGCTGCGGCAGGCCGATGCCGTGAAACAGGCCGAGCAAGTCGAATTCGCTCTCGGCCTGCATCTCGTCGAGCACCTCGTCGGTCGGGAAGTCGTCGACACGGATGATCAGGCCCTCGCAGAGGGCCCGGAACGTCCGAGGCAGGCGCTCGAAAATCTCGTGCGCCATGGCTTCCATCTCGGCCAGCGAGGGGGCCTTTGCTGTGGTCCACATGACACTCCTTTAGCGCGAGTGCTATCGGCGGCGCCAGTGCAGTTGACCTTGGCGGCGCAATGGGAGACCGTGCGGCCGATAATCGGGGCTCGGGTGGCGTGATGAAAAGGATCGTGGCGGCAGCGCTGTTGGCAGCATCAGTCGGGCTCCTGCTTCCGGCCGAAGGGGCCCGGGCGCAGAGTGCGGCGGCTGAAGCGCGCATCGGTGAGACGGCGCCGGTCGCACGCGAGCGGGTGGTCGAGCACCGCCGGTTGAGGCGCGTACCGATCTACCGCTCCCGGCCCGATCATTGGGAACCGGATGTGATCCCGCGCTACAATCCCGGTCCGAACGCCGTGCGCGATTGCACCGCGACCTATGTGCAGGAGCACCGGCCGAGCGGCACCGTGATCACGCCGCGCATGAACTGCTTCTGGCGGCCGGGCTAGGACTTGGGCGTCAGCTTGGCCGATGCCGCGATGATCCCGCCGGGCCCGGACGACAAGGTTTACCCGGTCATCAAGCTCGCCATGATCATCGACGCGCTGGCCGCGGAGGGAATCCCTGCGCGGGATGCGCTTGCAGGCGTGCACCTCTCCAGTGAGGCAATCTCCTCGCCCGCGACGCGGATCTCGCTCAATCAGGTGATTGAGGGCTACCGCAACGCCGACAGGCTCTCGCACGATCCTCACTTCTCATATCACGCGGGCTTGCGGTTTCATCTCTCGGCATATGGGATGTATGGGTTCGCGATCCTCAGCAGCATGGATTATCGCCAGACCATGCAGTTTGCCGAGAAGTACCATCAGCTCGCGACGCCGCTCGCCGAACTTCATTTCAAGGAAGAGGGCGGTTGCGGAGTCTGGACCATCAATCCGATGCCGCATTCGCGCATGGATGCCTCCCTCTACAGGTTCGTGTTGGAAACGCAGTTCGGCATTTGCATCTCGCTTCAGCGCGACGTCATGGGCTCGTCGTTTGCGGCAAGAGAGCTCCACGTGACATACCCTCGGCCCGACGATGCGGCGAAGTATCCGGAAGTCTTTGGATGTCCGGTGTCGTTCGGCCAACCCGACAACCGGATCGTGTTTGACGCGACCTGGCTCGATGGCACGCCAAGGCTTGGGAACGAGATCACCTACGCGACGGTGGTCGGGCTGTGCGATCATCTGATGGATGAGCTCAAGCTTGGCGCCGGGGTCGCCGGCAAGGTCCGGCGCGTCCTCCTGACCAATCTGATGCGACCGCTCAACTTTGCTCAGATCGCCCACGACGTAAACATGGGCGAGCGCACGCTGCGACGGAAGCTGCGCGAGGAGGGCACGTCGTTTCGCGAGTTGGTGGATCAGTTGCGAATGGACATGGCCATCAAATATCTGCGCGATACCGACCTGACCGTCGAGGCCATCTCGGAGTCGCTGGGCTTCAGCGATGCCGCCAATTTCAGGCAGGCGTTCCGCCGCTGGACCAACGCGGCACCGCAAGCCTACAGGAATATTTCCGGCAAAGCCGCGATGCCGGCCTGATCGGCCGAACGATTGGCCGGATGGCACCGGTTGTTTGGCCGGATCCAACCGTTTCGCGAACCGCGCGGCCGTCTACTCCTGATTGCGATCCCGACTCGTGACAGGAGGCTCAAAATGGGCGAACGCATCGATCAGTTCTGCGAAGATCTTCGGCAAAAGCTCACCATGGCCGACAGCGGCCTGGAGGGTCTGAAGGCAAAGATCAGCGGCAAGGCGGCACACGTCGAGCAGGACGTGCAGAGCCATCTCGACCGGGTTCACAAGCGCGTCGAACAAGGCCGCAGCAAGATCGCGGCCGCTCAGGCCGACATCAAGGAGTGGGCCGATCAGAAGAAGACCGCCACCGGCGACAGGATCGCCGAATGGAAGGCGAACCGCGAACTCAGCAAGCTGCAGGATCGCGCCGCCAAGGCCGAACGGTATGCCGCAGCCGCTTCGGACGTTGCCGTCGCCGCCCTCGACGAGGCGGAGGAGGCTTCGCTCGAGGCTTGGCTTGCCCGCCAGGATGCCGACGCGGCTTCGGCGAAATAACCCATCGCTGCTGTGCGGGGCCCGTCAACTGGGCCCCGATCCGGTCAATAACCAACGTGACCACATCGGGAAGATTCTCATGAAGCGTAGGATTATGGTTTTCATCGTCGGCATCGGTTTGACGATGCCGGTCGTTGCCCTGGCACAAGTCGCCGGATCGACGCTGCTCGGCGTCAGTTACGGCGAACTGCGCGACGTGACGGTCGGCTGGAGCGCCAAGCGTCTGATCCTGGGGCATCCGGTCTACAACAACATGGATGAGCGCATCGGTGCGATCGAGGACATCATCGTCACGCCCGACAAGTCGGTCTCTTACGCCATCATCAATGCCGGCGGGTTCCTGGCGGTCGCCAAGCACAACGTCGCCGTTCCGGTCTCGCAGTTCAAGCTGGATGGCGAAAAGCTGATCCTGCCCGGCGCGACCAAGGACGCCTTGAAGGCATCGCCCGCGTTCGAATACGCCAACTGAATCGCTTCCCAACGGAGGCGATTGCCGCAACGGCAAGCGCCTCCGATAGAACCCGATGGAGACGTATGATGGCTGATACGCATGCTCGGAGCGGACCGGGGAACGATCTTCCTCTTCCTGGACTGTTGCGCTCACTCGCGGATAATTGGTGGCTTCTGCTGTTGCGCGGCCTGGCCGCCGTCGCCTTTGGCATTCTGGCGATCATTTGGCCCGGCCTGACGCTGATCACATTGACCTGGCTGTGGGGCGCCTACGCGCTGAGCGACGGTGTGATTGCGATATGGGCTGCCCTCAACGCCTCCGGCGGCGACGCCGGCCCGCGTTGGTGGCTGGGCCTCAGCGGCATCGCCAGCATCCTCGCCGGCGTGGTGGCGTTCTGGTACACCGGAATGACCACGGTCGTGCTGCTGATGTTTATCGCCGCCTGGGCCATCGTCATCGGTGCAACCCAGATCTGGGGCGCCATCGCGCTGCGCAGCGTGCTGCAGAACGAATGGCTGCTCATCCTCAACGGAATCCTGTCGATTGCCTTCGGCGTCATTCTGATGGTGCAGCCAGGCGCCGGTGCTCTGGCGGTAGTCTGGATGATTGCCTGGTTTGCGATCTTCTTCGGCTGTCTCTACATCGCGCTCGCCTTCCGGCTGCGGCAGTACAAGCGCGGCTAGAGCATGGTCCGAAGCGGCGCACATTTCGGGTCATTTGCGTAGCGCGCGGATCAGTCCGGCACCGACCACGAGCGCCGATGCGCCATAGACGATGATGGCCATGGCGAGCCGCGTCAGCGGGCCGGCGGTGCCAGTGCCGGTGCCCGGGCCTTGCGATGCCGCTGCGATGTCGGATACCAGCCAGATCGCCGACGCGAGCAGCGCGAGGTATCCGAAGCGTCGCCTCGTTGCTGATGAGTCTGCCGGAACCTGTACAGCAGTGCCTACGGCAGATGTCAGGTGGCCGCTCACGTTCGATTGCATCACGGCAATCTCCGGCAACAGAAACACGCAAGATACGACGGTAGCCGATGCCGGGTTTCGCGAGCGCGCGAAAAATCACGCGCTGCGGCGGAACCTGAGCGCGTCAGCGGCATTCATCATCGTGGCGCAGTTATTCACTTCCCGCTCACGTCATCCGCATTGTGCTTGCGATCTGCGTCGCGGCAACGGGGGTCGATTCGAATGCGAGTCGTCGTTGCAGGACGTGACATCCAGCAATCAAGGAGATTAGCGCATGAAGGTGATGAAGGTTCTGGGGCTTGCGGCGATCGGTGCCGTGCTGGTCTTGGCGGCGCCGGCCGAGCGCGCGAGCGCGATGTCGCTCACGACGCCAGGCACCGCCGCAACGGTTCAGGACAATGCGAACCAGACCACCACGCAGGTACGCTATGGCCATGGTCGTGGTCATGGCTGGCACCGCGGCTGGCATCGCGGGCATCACCGTGGCTGGGGCCATCGCCGCCACTGGCGCCGCTGATCGCGCGGCGTATCAGCGCAGTTGAGACACAGGCCCGTGAGCAGCGGGCCTGTCGTCGTTCTCAGCCATCAAACCGGCAGATTCGCGCGCGCGAGATGATCTCGATCGCAATCTGCAGGAGTTGATCATGATGAGATGGATCGGTGTTGCCGCTGTCGCTTGTGCATTCGCGTTGACGGCGCCGGCCTCGGCAAAGGCCGCGGCATCAGCCAAGCCGCAGGCTGCGGCACAAGGGCAAGCGGGCAAGGCGACGGACTTCAGCGCCCAGCGCCATCATCGCCATTACCATCACCACCGCCACCATTATCACCGCGGCTACCGTTCCTATTACCGACCGTACTACCAGCCCTATCCGGCCTATCGGCCGTACGGCTCCTATTACTATGGACGGCCTTATTATTATCAGCCCTACCCCTACGCGGCGCCGGCGCCGTTCACCTTTGGCTTCGGGTTCGGCCCGTACTGGTGACGAACCACGTCGCACGATGCGCGGCACAAATGGCGCAACAGGAGAGCGGCTCCAATCGGAGCCGCTTCGGCAGTGTCATGGTGCAAAGCCCTTCGCTAGCAGCACAATGCCTTGCGCACCGGCCTTGCGATCCCGGGAGATCTCGACGTATTCGGGCGATTCCGACCAGGCGCGGAATGCCGCCTCGTCAGGGAATGACATCAGCACCAGCTTGTCGCGGTCCCAATTGCCTTCAAGGACCGCGGGATGTTCGTCGGCCGACAGCAGCCGCCCGTTGAACTTCCTGAACACATCGAAGAAGCGTGCCTGATACCGATCATAAGCGGCGCGGTCGGTCATCTTGAGTTGCACGATCACATAGACAGTCACCGACGTTCCCCTCCGGACTTTTTGCCGCACGCGCCTTGCGCGTTCATGGCGCATTCAGTTGCGCGTTTCTAGCGTCGTGCCGGGAGCGACTGCAATGAACGCAATGCGACCGGCTGCCATGCAGCGCGGCTGTCATCGCTGTTGTCAGGGAGGATCAGAGATGAGGGAGAGCACTTTGCGGTGCGGGCTGCTGCGCCGTCTCGGTGTTGCGGCGGCCGCGGTCTTGGCATTGTCGATCGCCTCGCAGCAACGCGCCGAAGCGCTGTCGGTGGCGAGCCCGGGCACCGTGCCCGCGGCAAAATCTGCGGCCGATGCCATGACGACCCAGGTTCGGCATGGCGGTGGCGGCGGTCACGGCGGCGGCGGATTTCATGGCGGTGGTTTCCACGGCGGTGGATTTCACGGCGGTGGTTTCCATGGCGGCGGTTTCCGCGGCTTCCATGGTGGCGGCTTCCGCGCCGCGCCGGCGTTTCACGGCGGCTATCGCTATGGCGGCTTCCATCGCCATTATGGTGGCTACCACCGTTTCCATGGCGGCGGTTACCGTTACGGCTACCGGCCCTATTACCGGCGGCACTTCCACCATCGCCGCTACTTCTACGGATCGTCCTACTATCCCTATTATTACCCGGCCTATTACCATCACCATCGTTGCCGGGTGATCTGGACCTATTACGGGCCGCGCCGAATCTGCCGGCCGTGGTGGCATCACCGGCACTATTGGCGGCCGTACCGGGTCTACTGGTGACGCCTGAAAACGACAGCGGGCGCCTCGCGGCGCCCGTTCACTTTTCAGGCTAATCCCAGTTTTTCAGCTTCCAGGATTTGATCTTCCAGGGCGTCAGGTTCTCCATCCGCCATTGCGTCCACCGCTCCGGCGGCCAATGGCTGAGGCGGGAGGTCTCCTTGACCTCGGGAAGCGGATCGATGATGCGCGCTGCTCCGCGACGGCGGTGCTTCTGCCGCGTCGCCTCGCTGATCATATCGACGAATTCGGGTTTGTCGGCCACGGCACGCACTCCCAGCGAAGGCTTGTTTCGCAAGGAGGCAGTGTGCGTGCGCGCCGTTAACGAGCCGTTTCCGCAACGGCTCGAGCTTGAGGCAAAAACCGCGCTTGCCTTACCGCCAGTCGCGGACGTCGACGAAGTGACCGGCGATCGCGGCGGCCGCGGCCATCGCGGGCGACACCAGATGGGTGCGGCCCTTGAAGCCCTGGCGGCCCTCGAAGTTGCGGTTCGAGGTCGAGGCGCAGCGCTCTTCCGGCTTCAGCTTGTCCGGGTTCATCGCCAGGCACATCGAGCAGCCCGGCTCGCGCCATTCGAAGCCGGCCGCAATGAAGATCTTGTCGAGGCCTTCGGCTTCCGCCTGCTCCTTCACGATGCCCGAGCCCGGCACGATCATCGCGTTGACGTTGGCGTTGACCGTCTTGCCTTCGGCGACCTTCGCAGCAGCGCGCAGGTCTTCGATGCGGCCGTTGGTGCAGGAGCCGATAAAGACGCGGTCGAGCTTGATGTCGGTGATCTTGGTGCCGACGGTCAGGCCCATATATTTCAACGCGCGATGCTTGGAGAGCCGCTTGGCCTCGTCCGCGATCTTGTCCGGATCCGGCACGAAGCCGGTGATCGAGATGACGTCCTCGGGGCTGGTGCCCCAGGTCACGATCGGCGGCAGCTTGGCCGCGTCCAGCCGCAGCTCGTGGTCGAAATGCGCGCCCTCGTCGGAGCGCAGCGTCTCCCAGTAGCGCATCGCGGCATCCCAGGCGGCACCCTTCGGCGCCTTCGGGCGGTCGCGCAGGAAGTCGAACGCCTTCTGGTCGGGCGCCACCAGGCCGGCGCGCGCGCCGCCCTCGATCGACATGTTGCAGACCGTCATGCGGCCTTCCATCGACAGTGCACGGATCGCCTCGCCGGCATATTCCAGCACGTAGCCGGTGCCGCCGGCGGTGCCGATCTCGCCGATGATCGCCAGGATGATGTCCTTGCCGGTCACGCCTTCGGGCAACTTGCCGTCGACGATCGCGCGCATGTTCTTGGCCTTCTTCTGGATCAGCGTCTGCGTCGCCAGCACGTGCTCGACCTCTGAGGTGCCGATGCCATGCGCGAGCGCGCCGAACGCGCCATGCGTCGAGGTGTGGCTGTCACCGCAGACGATGGTGGTGCCGGGCAGCGTGAAGCCTTGCTCCGGGCCGATGACGTGGACGATGCCCTGACGCTTGTCGAACTCGTTGTAATATTCGATGCCGAATTCCTTGGCGTTCTCCGCCATCACCCGCATCTGCTCGATGCTCTCGGGGTCGGGGTTCGGCTTCGAGCGATCGGTGGTCGGGATGTTGTGGTCGACGACCGCGAGCGTCTTCTCGGGCGCGTGCACCTTGCGGCCGGCGGCGCGCAGGCCTTCGAACGCCTGCGGCGAGGTCACCTCGTGCACCAGATGGCGATCGATGTAGAGCAGGCAGGTGCCGTCCTCGGCCTCATGGACCAGATGGTCGTTCCAGATCTTGTCGTACAGCGTGGTCGGTCTTGACATGAGCTTCAGCTCCAGAAGAAATTCAGTGTTGAATGGTGTGAGCGCGTCTTGAGCGCGCGAGCAGGCGAAAGCGTCCAGGCAGCGTTACGCTGCGCGTCTAAGCTCAGACGTTGCCGACGTCGCAAACCGCCCGAAGAAGCGGCCGGGCAGCCGCGAGCGATCGTCGATCACGACGCGCTTGCAGGTCTGACTTGGGCAGCACTGGTTTGCTTGATCCGGAACCATTCTAAATTTCTAACACAGGGCTCGCGCCCGCGACAATCGATCGATGCGCGGGGTGCTACGTCAGATAGGTATGCCGCAACGAAAAAGCGCGGGGCAGGCCCCGCGCTTTTGGTCACATCCCCTTTTAAGGGAAACGTTTACTCGCCGACGGCGGTCTGGCGGTCCTGCTTCTCGACGATGCGGGCCGACTTGCCGCGCAGGTTGCGCAGGTAATAGAGCTTGGCGCGACGCACCTTGCCGCGACGCACGACCTTGATCGAGTCGATCATCGGCGACATCACCGGGAAGACGCGCTCGACGCCCTCGCCGTACGAAATCTTGCGCACGGTGAAGCTCTCGTTGAGTCCCTGGCCGGAACGGCCGATGCAAACGCCTTCATAGGCCTGCACGCGGGTGCGCTCGCCTTCGACCACCTTCACGTTGACGATGACGGTGTCGCCGGGCCCGAATTCCGGAATGGTCTTGGTGGCGGCGAGCTTGTCGAACTGCTCTTTTTCGAGCTGCTGAATAAGGTTCATCGAAATCTCCATCGGCGGCGCGCCCAGCCTTTGGCGGGCTGCGCAAACGTCCATCTATCCTGCGCGTGTGCGGATTAGGCCGTGCCTATAAGGCAAAGCGCAGGGTTTGTCACCCGTCTGTCGTGTTTTTTGTCCGTCGCGGCGCGGCTTTTTGGCCGGCACGCCTGGCCCAGAGATCGGGCCGCCGGGCCGCCGTGAGGGCCTCGGATTGGGCCAGCCGCCAGGCCGCGACCTTGGCATGATCGCCGGAAACGAGGATTTCCGGGATCTGGCGGCCCTCGAACTCCTGCGGACGGGTGTATTGGGGGTATTCCAGTAGTCCTTCGGAGAAGCTCTCCTCGGTTCCCGAGGCCAGCTTCCCCATCACCCCCGGCAGCAGGCGGACGCAGGCGTCGATCAGGGTCATCGCGGCGATTTCGCCGCCGGACAGCACATAATCGCCGATCGAGACCTCCTCGAGCCCCCGCGCCTCGATCACCCGCTGGTCGATGCCCTCGAAGCGGCCGCAGACGATCAGGGGGCCGGGCCCGGCGGCAAGTTCCATGACCTGGGTCTGGGTCAATGGCCGACCGCGCGGGCTCATCAGCAGGCGCGGCCGGCCTGGGGCGACGTCAGCGGCGTCGATCGCCGCCGCCAGCACGTCGGCGCGCAGCACCATGCCCGGACCGCCGCCTGCCGGCGTGTCGTCCACGCTGCGATGCCTGTCGGTCGCCGACGCCCTGATATCGTGCGCCTCCAGCGCCCAGAGGCCCGACGCCAGCGCCCTGCCGGCCAGGCTGACGCCGAGCGGCCCCGGAAACATGTCCGGGAACAGGGTCAGTACGGTGGCGCGCCATGGTGTCGCTTCGGCCGGGGTCTCTTGCGATGTCATGGCCTCTGGTTACGGCACCACGGCCGTGAGGTCGAGGCTCTGCATCAACGTTCGGTCCGCCGGAGCAGCGCGAACTCAGCGGGGCCGGGCTATTTCTTGCGGCCGTATTCCACCAGCTCCATGGAGTTGCTCGCCATCACGTGGTTGTTGCTGCGCGTCACGGACGTGCGCTTGACCCAATGATCGACCGCCGGCGCGTACCAGGATTGTTCGACAATCTCGACCTTTCGAGTCGGATCGTTGGTCGGGCGCCTGGAAATGGTGGTTTCGATCTTGAATGTCTCGAAGACGCCGGCCTTCGTGACCACAGATTCCTGACCAACGACCTTGGAGTGGACGGCGTTCTTCCAGGTGCTGCCATTGCTGGTGTTGACGTTGTCACCTTCGGAGTGCCAGGTCGCGCCGACCTTCAACGGCGCATGGATTCCGATGCCCTCATGCGGTCGGTAGGTCCAGGAATCCGAGCTCTTCAGATTCCAGGATCGATCGTAGACATAAAGCCCCTCGATCGGCTTGTCCTTGACGCTGTAGCGGACGCTGATTTCGGTAGGGGTCACCTCGGTCACCAGGTTGTTGCGAACGCCGCTCACGGTGCCGCTGATCTCATCCCTCGTCTCGTAGGTCCAGAAGTCGCCCGGCAACGGCTCTTCCATGACGACGGCCGGCTTGGCAGTCGACGACGGTGCAGCTGTCGCTTCGGCGCCACCCGGCGATTGTTGTGCTGAGGCCTGGCTGGCGAACAGGCCAATCGCTGCAATGGCGGCGTAGCGGAGCATAACTTTCCCTCGTCCAAATGGCCGGCGATCGGCGCGGTCCGTATGGCGTATCAATCCAGCGGCTGATCTAGCGTCGGCCATAATCGACCAGCTCCGCCGTGCTCTTGTCCCGGATTCGTCCGTCCGAACGCGTGATCGAGCTGCGCTTGACCCAATGATCGATGGCAGGCGCGTACCAGGTCTCCAGCACGAATTGCAGCTTCTTGGTTGCGTCAGCGGCGTTGTCTTCCTGTAGGGTGGTTTCAATCTTGAAAGTGTCGAACGTGCCTGCGCTGGTCGTCACGCTTTCCTGCGCGACAACTTTGGCCGTCCCGGAGCGCTTCAGGCTGTTACCGGCCTTGGTGTTGAGCGCGGTGTTCTTGAATGACCAGCTCTTGCCCACCGTAAGCGGCGGCCGGATGCCGGTGCCATCATTGGGCGAAAATCGCCAGATGCCATTGTTCGTCAGATCCCAGGTTCGGTCGAATGTTTGGTAGCCAACGACCGGATTCCCGAGCAACGAAAAGCGGATGTTGATCTCCGAAGCCGAGGCGTCGGTCACGGTGTAGGTGGTGGTCGACTTGATGTCGCCGGTAATGTCGTCCCGCACCTGGTAGGTCCAGTGATCGCCGGTTTGGGCGTCTTCCATCGGTTCCGGGCTGTTCGGCGTTTCAGCGGCAGGCGCTGCAGCCGCTGGTGGTGATGGGGCCGGCGTCTGGGCCGAAAGGGGGCCGACCGTCGCAAGGAGAGCGATGGTCGCGAAGACAGGGCTGCGCAACATTGAATGTCTCTGATGCCTGAAGATCAACGATGGACGAAATCCAGCGCGTCGCGGAGGGTTGGTACAAGTTTGCTCAAACAACCACAGCGTGCCTGAGCCGGGAATCCGGCGCAAGCATTTGTCGGCATTCCGGTTGCGACCTTGCCTAAATTTAATGTTGTCTTTTGATTGCGGGTTACGGCACCACGGCCGTCAGATCGAGGCTCTGCATCATCGCGGCCGCGTCCACCGCACGGCGGAAGTCGGCGAGGGCGAAGGTCGCGACGTTGATCTTGCGCAGATCGAGCACGCCCTCGGCGGCGAGGGCGGCAAGCTGGCCCGGCGCAGTGCGATCGTACATGAACTGCCCGACCACCTCCCAGTCATTGGCCAGCATCTCGCGGAAGGACAGTTCAAGCGGCACTTCGGCGCTGCCCATCAGCACCATGCGGCCGCCGCGCTTGAGCGCGCGCAGGCAGGACAGCGTGGTCGAGGTGCTCTTCGCGGCGCCGAGCAAATCGAGTGCGACATCGGTGCTGCCGCCGGCGGCACGGCGGATGGTCTGAAGATCGGCCGATGCATCGCCGCTCACGACGGCGGGAATGACCCGCGGGCCGAATGCATCGCGCAATTGCTCGAGTGCGGCCTGCTTGCGTCCGACGGCGACGACGCGGCCTGCGCCCATCGCGACCGCGAGCATCACGCCGCCCGAGCCGAAATAGCCGGTCGCGCCGTTGACGATGATGGTCTGTCCGCCGCGCAGGCCGGAGCGCTGCAAGCCGCCGAACGGCACGATCAGCTTTGCCAATCCGATCAGCTCGGTTGCCGGCTTGTCGTCGAGATTGGTGAGCGGCGTGGCGCAGGCGGCCGGCCAATGCGCGATCTCCGCAAATACGCCGTCGCGCCAGCGTGCCTGCAACGCGAACGCCTCCGGCGTCGTCACTGTCGCGGTGAGGCCGATCAGGATCTGCGGCGGATCACGATCCGGCACGTCGCCGCGCAGATGCGGGCTGAGGAACACGCGGTCGCCGCTCCGCACATGCGTGACGTTCTCGCCGGTCGTGACGACGCGCGCGATCGCGTTGGTGCCCGGGACGAACGGCATCGGCGGCAGGCTGTAGGGCAGCGCGCCCGACAGCAGCTTATTGGTGTAGGACAGCACCATGCCGGCTTCGATCCGGACCACGACGCCATCGGGTGCGGGCTTCGGTGTCGGCACATCCTCGAAGCGGAGGTCATTATGGGCGTGCAGCCGCCAGGCCTTGTGCGTGCTTGTCATTGTTTTGCTTTCCGTTGGCCGTCCTCATCGACAACGGACTATGTACTGCGCGGACGCGACCGCGCCAGATCGACGCTGCAAAATGCGGCGTCAGGCGTCGGCGCTGCGCGTGTTAGTTTCGCCGGCGAGATGCCGCGCCAGCGCCACCGCGAGCGGACAGATCGCCAGTGCCGTCAGCGCGGTTGCAGCCGTCGCCAGTGTCGGACCGAGTGCGTCGCCGAGCAGGCCGTAGATAACAGGCGCGATCGCGCCCGATCCGATCGTCCCGGTGTAGAACAACGCGAAGGCGCGTTCGGTCTGATGCGGCGGCGTCAGCTCGGGCACCGTGCCATAGAGCACCGAGGAGGTGCCGTTGAGCATCACGCCGAGCAGCGGCAGCAGCGCGATCGCCGGCGCCAGCGGCAATACCAGCACCGCAATGATCAGCGCTGCCGTGCCGCCTTCGGTGATCAGCACGGTGCGCAGCGTGCCGACGCGCGCGCCGAGCCAGCCGCAGCTGAATTTTCCCGCGGCGCCGCCGATGAACACCAGTGCCAGCGCGAGACCGTTGGTCGGCAGCGCGGCGCCCTTGTCGCGCAACAGAAACGGCAGGAAGGTGAGAAAGCCCATCCGCACCGCCGTGTCGAGAATTCCGATCGCGAGCAGCCAATGGAAGCCGCGGCCCGCACCTTCGTGGCGCGATGTGGCGGTTGGCTTGTGCTCGGCGCCCTTGCCGACCGTCGGCATCCAGAGCGCGATGCAGGCCGCGACCAGGAGGCCCGCCAAGGCAAGCACCAGCAGCGTGTGCCGCCACGACATGATCACCAGCAGGATCGAGGTCAGCGCCGGGATCGCCGCCTTGCCGAGATCGCCCGAGAAATTATAGATGCCGAGCGGCCCGCGCGCACCCGCGCCATAGGCGCGCGACACCGCAGCGGATGCGATCGGATGCTGCGTGCTCGAGCCGGCGCCGGAGAGCGCCAGCGCCAGGCCAAGTCCGATCACGCCGCCGGAGAATCCCGCGCACACGTAGCCGAGCGCCGATAGTGCGGTGCCCGCGATCAGGATGATCTTGCCGTCGATCCGCTCCGCGATCCGCCCGACTGGAATCTGCAAGCCGGCCATCGCGCCGGCATAGAGCCCGCGCAGCAGCGCGAGCAGCCCGTAGCTCAGCGCGAATTCGGCCTGCCAGACCGGCAGCAGCACGTAGATGAGGTCGGTATAGCCGTCGTGGAGGGCATGGTTGAGCCCGGTCACCGTCAGCGTGCGGGTTGCCCTGACGCTGCCGGAGGAGGATGCGCCGGCTTCGGCGGATACGCTCATTGCAGCCGTCCGGAGCCAGAAAATCTAAAGTTTGCGCAGCTGGGCATCGGGAGAGATTTCCGGAAAGAGAAGAAATACAAGAAGCTTGCAAGCACTATGCGTCGGCAAAGCGCTTGTCACAAATCAGTAATAATCGGATCATGCGTTAGAAAATCTGGTATTAGGTGGACATGTTCGTCCCACGCCGCAGCCTGCCGCCGCTCAATGCGGTCCGTGCCTTCGAGGCCGCCGCACGGCTCGGCAGCTTCAAGGAAGCCGCTGCCGAGCTCAGTGTGACTCATGGCGCGGTCAGCCAGCAGATCCGCCTGCTCGAGGAATGGCTGGGTGCGCCGGCGCTGTTCCGGCGCTCGGTGCGTCGCGTGGTGTTGACGCCGGCGGGCGCGGCCTTGCTTGCGGAATTCGCGCCGGCGCTCGACCGGATTTCCGCGGCCGTGCAGCAGCATCGCGAGCGGCGCGGCGATGCCGCTGTCGCGGTGTTGCGCGTCAATGCGCTCGCGACCTTCAGCCTGCGCTGGCTGCTGCCGCGGATGAGCCGGTTTCGCGCCGAGCATCCGGATATCGAGGTGCGCTTGAGCACGTCGAATGATCCGGTCGACGCGCTGCCTGAATCCTTCGACGTCGTGATCCGCGGCGGGCCGGATACGTTTCACGGCTTCTCGTCCCGCTTCCTGGTGTCGGAGCGAAGATTGCCGGTGTGCAGTCCGTCGTTGCTGGAGCAATTGCCGCTGCACGAGATCGCGGACCTCTCACGGCACACGCTGCTGCATGTCACCTCGATGCCGCGGCTGTGGCGCGACTGGCTGACTGAAGCGGGGCACTCCGCGCTCGAGCCGGCAGCGGCGCTGACCTTCGATCATTTCTACCTGACGATCCAGGCCGCGCTCGATGGCCTCGGCGTCGCGATGGGACCGACCGCGCTGATCGCGGACGATCTCGCGGGGGGCCGCCTGGTGACGCCGTTTCCTGCCATCAGCCTGCCGGCGCGGAGCTATTTCGCCTATTTTCCGGCGGGGCGCAGCAACGATCCGCACAGCGCGGTGTTCTGCGATTGGCTCGAGCAACAGGGCCGGATGACGGGCTGAGGGTGATTGCAGGTCAGGCGGCCGACGGATCGTCGCCGTCGATTTCCTGCGGCATGTCGATCACGACGCGGCCGCCGGCAAGATCGACCGTCGGCACCACGGCATTGGTGAAGGGCAGCAGCATCGTCGCGCCCTGCGGCGGGGCGATCTCGATGATGTCGCCGGCGCCGAAATTATGGATCGCGATCACCTTGCCGAGCGGCTGCTCTGCCGTCGTCACCGCAGCGAGCCCGATCAGATCGGTGTGGTAGTACTCGCCGTCATCGGTGTCCGGCAGCCGGTCGCGCGGCACGTAGAGCTCGAGGCCGTTGAGCCGTTCGGCGTCATCGCGGGTGGCGACGCCCTTCAGCGTCACCACCAGATGGTCCTTGGCCTCGCGCGCATGCATGACCTCGAACTGGCGCGCGCCGTCCTTGGTCATCAGCGGGCCGTAATCCCTGACGGCCAGCGGATCTTCGGTGAAGGTCCACAGCCGGACGGCGCCGCGCACGCCATGCGCAGCGCCGATACGGGCGACACAGACCGGGGCAGCCACCGTGGTCGCCGTTCAGCTTAGGCCTTGGCGGCGGCTTCGGCCTGCGCCTTGCGCTCCTTGCGTGGCACGGCCTTCTCGGGGTTGTTGCGCGGCGCGCGCTTCTTGACGCCGGCGGCGTCGAGGAAGCGGGTCACGCGATCCGACGGCTGCGCGCCCTTGGCGAGCCAGGCCTTCACCTTCTCCATGTCGAGCTTCAGGCGGGCCTCGTTGTCCTTCGGCAGCAGCGGATTGAAGTGGCCGAGACGCTCGATGAAGCGGCCATCGCGCGGAAAGCGCGAGTCGGCGACGACGACGTGATAGACAGGACGCTTCTTGGTGCCTGCGCGAGCGAGGCGGATAACAACGGACATTCAGTTCTCCTTCAAAGGTCGATGTGTTCGATTGATTGGCATTCCGCGTCGCGCCGGCATCTGAGCCGTCGCGACGAATTCCTCATTTCTTCTTGCCCGGAAAGCCGCCGAGGCCCGGCAGCATCGGCTTGCCGGAAAGCCCGGTCAGGCCCGGCACGTTCGGCAGGCCGCCGCGCAGCCCGGCCGGCAGATCCTTCGGCAGATTGAGCAGGCCGCCGCCGGCGCCGCCCTGCATCTTCTCGGCGAGCGCCTTCATCTCTTCCGGCGACGGCGGCTTCATACCGCCGCCAAAGCCCATCGCCTGCGCGATGCCGGCCAGCGGGCCGCGCTTGCCGCTTCCCATGGCCTTCATCATGTCGGCCATGTTCCGGTGCATCTTCAAAAGCTTGTTGACGTGTTCGACGCTCTGGCCGGCGCCCGCCGCGATGCGCTTCTTGCGGCTCGCTTTCAACAGATCGGGGTTCTTGCGCTCCTGCCGCGTCATCGAATCGATGATCGCGACCTGGCGCTTCAGAATCTTGTCGTCGATGCCGGCGGCCGCGATCTGGTTTTTCATCTTGGAGATGCCGGGCATCATGCCCATCAGGCCGCCGATGCCACCCATGTTGGCCATCTGCTGCAGCTGCTCGCGCATGTCGTTGAGGTCGAACTGACCCTTGCGCATGCGCTCGGCGGTGCGCGCGGCCTTCTCGGCGTCGATGTTGGCGGCGGCCTTTTCGACCAGCGAGACGACGTCGCCCATGCCGAGGATGCGGCCGGCGATGCGGCTCGGATGGAAGTCTTCCAGCGCGTCGGTCTTTTCACCAGTGCCGATCAGCTTGATCGGCTTGCCGGTGACTGCGCGCATCGACAGCGCGGCGCCGCCGCGGCCGTCGCCGTCGACGCGCGTCAGCACGATGCCGGTGAGGCCGACGCGTTCATCGAACGCGCGCGCGAGGTTGACCGCGTCCTGGCCGGTGAGCGAGTCGGCAACCAGCAGCACTTCGTGCGGGTTGGCGGCGGCCTTGATCTCGGCCGCCTCCTTCATCATGTCTTCGTCGAGCGTGGTGCGGCCGGCGGTGTCGAGCAGCACGACGTCGTAGCCGCCGAGCTTGCCGGCTTCGAGCGCGCGCTTCGCGATCTGCGGCGGTATCTGGCCCGCGACGATCGGCAGCGTGGGAATGTCGAGGTCGCGGCCGAGCACCGCGAGCTGCTCCATCGCCGCCGGGCGGTAGACGTCGAGCGAGGCCATCAGCACCTTGCGCTTGTCGCGCTGGACCATGCGGCGTGCGAGCTTGGCGGTGGTGGTGGTCTTACCGGAGCCCTGCAGACCGACCATCATGATCGGCACCGGCGGCACGGAGTTGATGTCGATGGTCTGGCCGTCGGAACCGAGCGTGGCGACCAGCTCGTCATGGACGATCTTGACCACCATCTGGCCCGGCGTCACCGACTTGACGACGGTGGCGCCGATCGCCTGCTCGCGGACCCGGTCGATGAAGCTGCGGACCACCTCGAGCGCGACGTCGGCTTCGAGCAGCGCGCGGCGCACCTCGCGCATCGCGGCATCGACGTCCTTTTCGGTCAGCGCACCGCGCCCCGTCAGACGATCGAGAATGCCACCAAGCCGTTCCGACAGATTGTCGAACAATGCCGTTGTCCTTCGTTGCGCCCGTGAGCGCGCGTCACTCGCTTCGGGCCATCCCCGCGCGTTCGCGCGTGATGACCACATAGTCTGCCTCGGCACCGTGCCAAGACGGTGTACCAAGACGATGGTCCAAACACTTTCGCGCCCGAGGGCGCATCGCGCTGTCGGGCGTGGGCCTCTGGCCTCCAGGACCAGTCGGCGGGTCGAAAAGACGAAGCTTTCCGAGAAAGTCGCGGCGTTAAACGCTGCCGGGGCGGCAAAGTCAAGGAAAGTTTCGCCGCAGTCGGCGCAGCTCCAGCTTTAAGATACTGAAATCACGTCGATTTGCCGAGCTGGTTCCGAATTCGCCGCGGTCACCCATATAAGCGGAGCCTGCCTCCTGTTCGGGAACCCGCTTGCCCATCACCCGCCGCCGCGTTCTTGCAACCTTGACCGGAGCCGCCGCTGCGATCGGCGTGCCCTCGATCTGGATGACTTACATGAAAACCTATGACGGCCCCGTCTCGGATCACTTCGACGGCCTGCACTTCTTTGATCCGGATGGTTCGCCGCCGAAATCGCTGGGCGAGGTGCTGCGTTGGCAGTTCGGGGGGCGCCGCAAGCGCGAGGTCTGGCCGGAATGGGCGCCAAGCCCCCATGCCGATACGCCGCCGCCGCGCGTCGAGGGCGACAAGGTGCGGCTGTGCTTCGTCGGCCATGCCAGCTGGCTGATCCAGACTGGCGGCCTCAACATCCTGGTCGATCCGGTGTGGTCGATGCGCGCCTCGCCGTTCAGCTTCGCAGGTCCCAAGCGGCACAACGATCCCGGCATCGCGTTCGAGAAATTGCCCAAGATCGATGTCGTGCTGGTGTCGCACGGCCATTACGATCATCTCGACGTTGCGACGCTTTCGAAGCTGACGTCTGCGTTCGGCCCTCGCGTGGTAACGCCGCTCGGGAACGACATCACGATGCGTGCGTCCGACACCGCGATCAAGGCCGAGGCGTTCGACTGGTACCAGCGCGTTGAGCTTGGCAACGGCGTTGCCGCGACATTGGTGCCGACGCGGCACTGGTCGGCGCGCGGCCTGTTCGATCGCAACAAGGCGCTGTGGGCGAGCTTCGTGCTGGAGACGCCGGCCGGCAAGCTCTACATCGTCTGCGATTCCGGCTACGGCGACGGCCGGCATTTCCGCCGTGTGGCCGACGCGCACGGACCCTTAAGGCTCGCGATCCTGCCGATCGGCGCCTATGAGCCGCGCTGGTTCATGCAGGACCAGCACATGAACCCGGAGGATGCGGTGAAGGCGCTGGCCGATTGCGGCGCCGCCCAGGCGCTGGCGCATCACCACGGTACGTTCCAATTGACCGACGAAGCGATCGACGCGCCCGCGATCGCGCTCGGCGAGGCGTTGGATGCGGCGAAAGTGCCGCGCGAGAAATTCGTGGCGTTGAAGCCGGGGCAGGTGTTCGAGATTTAGCAGCTGTCGTCCCGGCCTAGTGCGCAATTGCGCACGGGGGCCGGGACCCATTACCACCGAGTTTGGTTGCGAACGGAAGCGCAGCCCCAGCGTCGCGCAACAATCAATATTTGGGGTTATGGGTCCCGGCCTTCGCCGGGACGACAGTAACTCTTATTTCTCCTTGATCGCCCACGACACGCTCACATTCACCGTCAGGGTTTCCTCGCCCTGCGCGACCGGCGTCGGTGCCGCGGCGAATCCGGCCGTGGCCATCTTGGCGCGGAACATCGGCACCGGCGCCGAGCCGACTTCCGAAATGTTCAGCGGCGCGCCGAGCGTGACGCCGGCGGCCTTGGCGTAGATCTCGGCCTTGCGGCGGGCGTCGGCGATCGCCTTTTCGCGTGCGTCGTCGAGCAGCTTCGAGGCCTGCGACACCGAGAAATTGAGCGCGCCGATATCGTTGGCGCCGGCGCCGACCAGGACGTCGATGACGCCGGCGACCTTGCTGACGTCATGCAGCTTGATCGTGACGCGGTTGCTCGCATGGTAGCCGACGATGCTGGGCGGCGCGTTCGGCGACGACGGCGGACGGTTGGCGAATTGCGGCTGCAGCGACAGCCGCGAGGTCTGGTAGTCCTTCTCCGCGATCCCCGCGGCCTTCAGCGCCGCCAGCACCTTGCCCATCGTCACATTGTTGGCGTCGGAGGCTTCGCGCGCAGTCTTGGCGTCCGTGGTGACGCCGGCGTCGAGCTGCGCCTGGTCGGGCGCCGCCGATACGGTGGCCTCGCCGGTGACCGAGATCGCCGGCGGGAAGTCGGAATCGGCCATTGCGGGTGCAGCGAGCAGGGTGGTTGCGAGGAGAGCGGCGGCGAACGGAAGGCGATGGGTCATTGGGCTCACTTCAAGGGTACGTAGACGTTGATTACAAGCTTGTCTTCGGCGGTCTTCAGCGGATCGGTGATGTATTCCTCGATGAAGGTGTCCTTGGCTTCGAGCTTCTTGTCGTCGAGGTGATTGGTGATCGCCTCATAGGTGTTGTCCATGTTGTCGTAGGAACCGCGGTGGACGAACTTCAGCGCCTTGCCGTCGGGCGAATTGCCCATGCTCATGTTCTTGCCGAGGTTCTTCGCGTCCTGATCGATCGGGATTTCCGCGATGAAGGTGAAGCCGGTGTCGTCGGTCGAGGTGTAGACGATCATCGGGTTGCCCGACGGCTTGATGCCGTCCTTGTCGAGCAGGGCGGTGAGCTGCTTGAACGCCTCGATCAGCGCGTCGAAGGCGGAATCCCAATTGGCCGTGCCCTTCAGCATCACGACCTTCTTGGGCTCCAAGGTGAACGACTCGCCGAACGGGTCGGCGGTCTGGACCGGGGCGGCCGGCGGCGGCGTCGGAGATTGCGACGCGGCCGGGCTGTCAGCCGGCGACTTGGTCTCGGCCGGCGGTGGCACGGGCGTTGCCGACGGGGTCGGGGCGGGGGTCGGGCTCGGGCTCGCCGCGGGAGCGGGCGAGGCGGACGGCGACTGGGCAGGCGCCGGGCTTGCCAGTGCGATCGCGGCCAAAGGGAGCAGCGCGACCAGGGCCGCGCGGAGCGTGTTGATACGGTTCATTGGTATTTCTCCATCCCCTTCCTCAGACGGCCGCTCGATCTGTCCCGGCGCGCACGGTCCGCGAGGTGCGATATTCCTAACACGCGAGTTCTGCATTCGTCCCATGACAGATGTGTCATAGGGCCATTCAGGCTGGCTAATCGGCCACCTCTCGCCATATAACCGGGCAGAATTTGGGAAAATCGATGAGCGCGCTCGCCAATCACGCATTCGCCAAGATGAACGGCATCGGCAACGAGATCGTCGTCGTCGACCTGCGCGATTCAGAGGCACCAGGTCGGGCAGTCGTCTCGGCGGCGGAGGCGCGCGCCGTGGCCTCGCCGGCCGGAGCGCCCTATGACCAGTTGATGGTGCTGCAGCCGCCGCGGCTCGACGGCACCGAGGCGTACATCACGATCTACAACAATGACGGCTCTGAGGCCGGCGCCTGCGGCAACGGCATGCGCTGCGTGGTGCGGCGGATCTTCGAGAAGACTGGCCAGACCACGGCAACGTTCCAGACCCGCGCCGGCCTGCTCAATTGCTGGCAGGGGCCGACGCCCGATCTCTATACTGTCGACATGGGTGCGCCGAAGTTCGGCTGGCAGGACATTCCGCTGGCTGAGGAATTTCGCGACACCCGCTACATCGAGCTGCAGGTCGGGCCGATCGACAATCCGGTGCTGCATTCCCCCTCGGTGGTCTCGATGGGCAATCCGCACGCGGTGTTCTGGGTCGACGACGTCAACGCCTACGACCTCGAACGGTTCGGGCCGCTGCTGGAAAACCATCCGATCTTCCCGGAACGCGCCAACATCACGCTCGCGCACATCGTGGATCGCGACCACATCACGATCCGCACCTGGGAGCGCGGTGCCGGCCTCACCCGGGCCTGCGGCTCGGCGGCCTGTGCGACGGCGGTCGCGGCGGCGCGGCTGAAGCGCGCCAACCGGATCGTCGAGATCACGCTGCCCGGCGGCAAGCTCGGCATCGAGTGGCGCGAGCGCGACGATCACGTGCTGATGACCGGCACCGCCGATTTCGAATATGAGGGCCGCTTCGATCCGGCGCTGTTCGCCAGCGTCGCCTGATCAGGGCGTTGGGGATCGGTTATGGGCGTCGATGTCGTCACCTTTGGCTGTCGCCTCAACGCCTTCGAATCCGAAGTGATCCGCCGCGAGGCCGAGCAGGCGGGACTTGCCGACACCATCGTCATCAACAGCTGCGCCGTTACCAACGAGGCGGTGGCACAGGCCCGGCAGTCGATCCGCAAGCTGAAACGCGAACGGCCCAATGCGCGCATCGTGGTCACCGGCTGCGCGGCGCAGACGCAGGCCGAAATATTCGCCGAGATGGCCGAGGTCGATCGCGTCGTCGGCAATGACGAGAAGCTGCGCGGCGCCGCCTGGCAGGCGACGCGCGCTGCATTCGATATCGGCGCCAGCGAGAAGGTCGCGGTCGCCGACATCATGGCGGTGACCGAGATGGCGCCGCATCTGCTCGACGGCTACGCGCGCGGGCTGCCGCGGGTATTCGTGCAGGTGCAGAACGGCTGCGACCATCGCTGCACCTTCTGCATCATCCCCTATGGCCGCGGCAATTCGCGCTCGGTGCCGATGGGCGCGGTGGTCGATCAGGTCCGCATGCTGGTCGAGCGCGGCCACGCCGAGATCGTGCTGACCGGCGTCGATCTGACGAGCTATGGCGCCGACCTGCCGGGCGCGCCGAAGCTCGGCCAGCTGACCCGGCAGATCCTGCGCCACGTGCCCGAGCTGCGACGGCTGCGCATCTCGTCGATAGACTCGATCGAGGCCGATCGCGACCTGCTCGATGTCATCGCCGACGACATCAGGCTGATGCCGCATCTCCATCTGTCGCTGCAGTCCGGCGACGACATGATCCTGAAGCGGATGAAGCGCCGGCATTCCCGCCAGGACGCGATCGATTTCTGCGCGCAGGTGCGCCGGCTGCGGCCGGACATCGCCTTCGGCGCCGACATCATCGCGGGCTTCCCGACCGAGACCGAGGATATGTTCACGCGCTCGCTCGATCTGGTCGAACAATGCGACCTCACCTTCCTGCATGTGTTTCCCTATTCGAAGCGCCCCGGCACGCCGGCGGCACGGATGCCGCAGGTCGCAGGCGAGGCGATCAGGGAGCGCGCCAAGCGGCTGCGCGCGGCAGGCGAAGCTGCGCTGGTGCGTCGGCTCGGGGCCGAAGTCGGCGCGACGCGCGAGGTGCTGATCGAGAGCGAGCGGCAGGGCCGCACCGAACATTTCCTGCCGGTCGCGATCGATGGCGATGTGCCGGGCATGGTGCGGCGACTGACCGTGGCCGGACATGACGGCGCGCGTCTCTCCATCGTCATTCCGGGGCTCGCCGAAGGCGAGAGCCCGGAATCCATGGGGCCGCATAGTTCGTCGAAGAATGGATTCCGGGTTCTCGCTTCGCGAGCCCCGGAATGACGAGGGAATAGAGGGGTGGTGTAGGATGGATAGAGCTTAGCAAAGCTCATTCGTAGCGCACTCAGTGCGTGCGTCCGCCGGGCCTTGCCGGTTGCGACGCGCGAACCTGCCAGAACCGCAGCAGGCGGTCGGCGTTTTCGCGGGTCATTTTCATGAACTGGCCCTTCGCATGGGCAAGCTCGACCGGCCCCATCGAGCCGGTCGTATAGCGGCATTCCATCACCGCGACGGTGGTCTCCCAGCTCAGGCCGGCCGCGCGGCACGGCACCAGCAGGCCTTCGCTGCGCAGGCTCTGCATCAGGGAGCGGATCACCTCGATGCTCGACTGTGCGAGGCCCGCTAGCGCAACAACGGTCTCTTCATATCTTCGCTGCCTGGCGAAGCCGAGCAAAGCGGCCTCGTTGAGGTCGCCGTTGTCCTTCAGCCTTGCGATGTGACGCCTGGCTGCGGTGAAATCGCGGACCTGCGACATGTCGCGCTCGACGCCGGCGGCGACCGCGGCGATCGCGTGCCGGATCTCCTCGAACAGATACGGCGGGGCGCGTTCCAGCAAACGGCTGCGAACCTCCTCCGTTGCGCGGCGCAGCAGCTGAAGCCGGAGCTCCGACGGCAGATCGGCGCGGATGCCGGTCTCGACGGCGAGGACCGGATCGTGCTCGGCCTGCGCGAGGATGACGGCAAATCCGTCCGGCGATACCTTGGCGCCGGGATTGTTGACCAGGCGATGGCTCACACTGGCAAAGCGACGCGCCAGCAATGCGTCGGTGACGACTTCCTTCAGCCACCAGCGACCGGCGACGGCGAGCAGATGCTGCTCGCTCTTGGTCTGCGCGATCTCGATCAGATCGTCCGCACTGAGCCGCGACGACTCCTGCAGAACCGGCCGCGCGATCCTGATCTCGTCATTGCCAGCGAGACGGCGAATGATCGCGGGCGGTGCCTGGGTCACCGGTGCGAGCTGCTCGCTGATCTCGGCAAGCGCCATCCGGGCGCTGATGTCGGCAAGCGCCCGGAGCTCGATGGTCTTGACCAGCCGTTCGAGCACGTTGTCGAACAGCTCGACCTGTTCACTGTTGAAGCTGCCGGCGGAGGTGAGGAAGAGGTCGGTGACGCGTTTGGCGGTGGCGATGCATTTTTCGGCGGAGCCGGCGCGTATCGCCGCCTCGACTTCGTCGACAATTGCCTGCTCGGCAGTCAGCATTGCTCGTCCTGAGCCCGTCGTGATGCGCTTTTCTAAGCCGCCTGCAGGACTACCGGATGGAGCTGAAAGTTCCGTAAAGGATAACGGTCCGTAAAACCACGGAGATCACTCTCCGTTCCAGCCGCATGCCTTGAGCCGCTGGTGCATATGCGCCGGCGCCGGCGCGACCACATGGACCGGGTCCTTGTTGCGGGAAATCGGGATGCCGATCTCGCGGGAATGCAGATGCAGGGTCGGCTCGCCGAAGCGGGGGCCATTGCCATAGATATTGTCGCCGACGATCGGCCAGCCCATCGCTGATGAGTGCACCCGCAGCTGATGGGTGCGGCCGGTGACCGGCTCCATCGCCAGCCAGGCGAGGCCCTCGCCGCGCCCCAGCACCTTCCAGTTGGTGATCGCCTTCTGCCCGTCCGGATCCGGCTTCTGCCACCAGCCGCGCTCGGCGTTGAGCCGGCCGAGTGGCATGTCGATGGTGCCTTCATCCTCGGCCGGGCCGCCCTCGACCACGGTCCAGTAGGTCTTCGAGATCTTGCTGTGCTTGAACAGCAGCCCGAGCGAGGCGGTCGCCTTGCGGTGGCGTCCCAGGACGAGGCAGCCGGAGGTGTCCTTGTCCAGCCGATGCGCCAGCACCGGCGGCCGCGGCAGGCCGAACCGCAACGCGTCGAAGGAGGCCTCCAGATTGGGGCCGCCCTTGGGGCCGCGATGCACCGGCATGCCGGCCGGCTTGTCGATCACCAGCATCAACCCGTCGCGGTGGAGCACCCGGCCCAGGATTTCTTCCGCGGTCAATTGGGGAACATCGATCAATTCGTCGAGACTTTCGTTTGTGAGCCGAAACGGCTAACACGTCCGCGCCATGAACGATACCACTGCAGGAACTCCAAAACAGAGCTGGTGGCAGCGCCTGAAGGGCGGCCTGAAGCGGACCTCGAGTTCGATCGGGACCGCGGTCGCTGACCTCGTCACCAAGCGCAAGCTCGATTCCGCCATGCTCGACGATATCGAGGATGTGCTGCTGCGCGCCGATCTCGGGACCGATGTCGCGGTCCGCATTGCGGAGGCGGTCGGCAAGGGCCGCTACGACAAGGCGATCTCCGCCGACGAGGTCAAGGGCGTGGTTGCGACCGAGGTCGAGAAGGTGCTGGCGCCGGTGGCGAAGCCGCTCGAGATCGATGGCTCGAAGCAGCCGTTCGTCATCCTGGTCGTCGGCGTCAACGGCTCCGGCAAGACCACGACGATCGGCAAGTTGGCGGCGAAACTCTCGGCCGAGGGCCGCAAGGTCATGCTGGCCGCCGGCGACACTTTCCGCGCCGCGGCGATCGAGCAGCTCAAGGTCTGGGGCGAGCGTACCAAGTCGCCGGTCATTGCGGGCGCGCAAGGCTCGGATTCGGCAAGCCTCGCCTTCAGCGCGCTGACCGCAGCCAAGGAGCAGACGCGCGACGTGCTGCTGATCGACACCGCCGGCCGGTTGCAGAACAAGTCCGAGCTGATGAACGAGCTCGAAAAGGTCGTGCGCGTCATCAAGAAGGTCGATGCGTCGGCACCGCACGCGGTGCTGCTCGTGCTCGACGCCACGGTGGGACAAAATGCGCTGTCGCAGGTCGAGGCGTTTCATCGTACGGCAGGCGTCACCGGCCTCGTGATGACCAAGCTCGACGGCACCGCACGCGGCGGCATCCTTGTTGCGCTGTCGGAGAAGCACAAGCTGCCGGTGCATTTCATCGGCGTCGGCGAAGGCGTTGAGGACCTCGCGCCCTTCACCGCGAAGGATTTTGCCAAGGCGATTGCCGGGATCGAGGCATGATCCCGAAAATCATGCCTCAAACCAGCACCGAGGGTTAATGGACAAGACCCAGCCACATCCGCTGTTCAAGCTTGCGACCGAGCTCGGTCCGCTGCTCGTGTTCTTCGTCGCGAACGCCAAGTACCACCTGTTCGTCGCCACGGCTGCGTTCATGGTGGCGATCGTGGCGGCGATGATCGCATCCTATGTGGTGACGAAACACGTACCGATCATGGCGCTGGTGACCGGCGCGATCGTCCTGGTGTTCGGCACCCTGACGCTGGTGCTGCACGACGAGACCTTCATCAAGGTCAAGCCGACCATCATCTACGGCCTGTTCGCGGCCGTGCTCGGCGGCGGGCTGCTGTTCGGCCGTTCCTTCATCGCCGTGATGTTCGACCAGATGTTCAATCTGACGCCGCAGGGCTGGCGCATCCTCACCATGCGCTGGGCGCTGTTCTTCGCCGGCATGGCCATCCTCAACGAGATCGTCTGGCGGACCCAGACCACGGATTTCTGGGTGAACTTCAAGGTGTTCGGCGTGACGCCGCTGACCATGATCTTCGCCATCGCGCAGATGCCGCTGACCAAGCGCTATCACCTTGAGCCGGTCTCGCTGGAAACCAGCGAGGCGGACGCCGGCGATTTGCGGAAGTAGATCGGAACGCAGCGCGGGCGATTGCGCCGCGCTGCGTCCGAGGCCTCAAAGCGCGATGAGATTGGGTTGGATCGTCATCGCGCTTTGGTTTCTTGTTTGAGCATGATCTTTTCGGAAAACCGCTTCGCACTTTTCCGGATCATGCTTCTCAGCTCTTCTGCTTGGCGATGATCTTGTCCTTGATCTTGTCGTAGGTCGCCTGCGGCAGGATGTTCTTCTGCACCAGTTCATCCTTGCCCTTGTAGGGACGGCCCTTGATGATCGCGGCCGAGTAGGCCTTGCCGACACCGGGCAGCGCGTCGAGCTGGTCGGCGCTGGCGCTGTTGACGTCGAGCAGGTCGTCCTTCGCCATCCCCGTCGTCTTCGCGTCGGGCGTCACGGCCTTCGGCGCGGGAGCCATCTTGCTGACTTCCGATTTGGCGGCAGGCGTAGCCGGCTGAACGCCCTGGGCCATCGACGGCGTGGCCGTCAGCATGCCGAGCGTAAGTGCGGTGGCGAGAAGTGAAGCGAGTGTGGTCTTGCGCATATGTCCCCTCCAGAGGAACGTTGATGTCAACGCTGCTGAGTTGGGGGTGCATTCGTGGCGTTGCCGTGGCCGCGAAATGAACCGCAGATAAACGTGTCGAAGTATTTTGCCGCAGGCATTTTCGCTCGCCGTTCAGCAGCGGTTCACGGCAACGCTGAATGTCGGTGCGCTTACTGTCCGGCGTGCAGCGCCTTCTCGATCTCGACCTTGAGCACGCTGTTGACGTTCTCAGGCGTCACCGGTCCGACCAGCTTGTAGACGATGGTGCCCTCGCGCCCGACCAGGAAGGTTTCGGGTACGCCGTAGACACCCCATTCGATCGAGGCGCGGCCGTTGCCGTCGACGCCGACGATGCCGAACGGGTTGCCGTAGCGGCCGAGGAAGCGCCGCGCATTCTCCGGCGAGTCCTTGTAGTTGATGCCGATGATCTGGAAGCGTTTGTCGCGGCCGAGCTCGGTGAGTAGCGGCGCCTCGTCGTGGCAGGGCACGCACCAGGACGCCCAGACGTTGACGATGGAGACCTTGCCCTTGAACGCGGCGGGATCGAGACCGGGGACGGGCGCGCCGTCCTTCTCCAGGCCGTCGAGCGCGGGTAAAGCGGTCTGCGGCGCCGGCCGGCCGATCAGTGCCGACGGAATTTTCGAGGGATCGCCGCCATAGAGCCGCAGCAGGAACAGCCCGGCGAGGCCGAGGAAGATCACGAGCGGCAGCACCACCAGCAGGCGGCGGGCTTGCGGCGGATTGCTGGTCGCCTGCTCGCTCATCTTGTGTCTGCCGCGCGGCGGCCGGAGCGGCGCGTGACGCCGCTGGCCTCGATCTCCTTGAGGCGTGCCTGCTGGCGGCGATAGTCGGTGATGATCCAGATGATCAGCAGCAGCACGACTGCGGCGACCAGCGCATAGGACGTCACGATGAAGGGGGCGTAGGGACCAAGCGACATCGTCACGCCGCTCCGATTTCGTTGGACGCGCTGCCTGCACCCTCGTTCGTGAACGTGACGCGGCTGGCCTGCATCATCTGCAGGCTGCGCACGCGCCGGCGCAGGATCTCGTTGCGCATTGCCGCGAGGTGCAGGGTGATGAAGAGCAGCGAGAACGCGATCGCCATCACCAAGAGCGGCCACAGGAACGCCTTGTCGAGCGTCGAGCCGCCCATGCGCAGCACGGAAGCCGGCTGATGCAGCGTGTTCCACCAGTCGACCGAGAACTTGATGATCGGAATGTTGATCGCGCCGACCAGGGTCAGGACCGCCGCCGCCCGCGCCGCGCGCGAGGGATCCTCCACCGCCCGCCACAGCGCGATCAGGCCGAGATACATCAGGAACAGGATCAGCACCGAAGTCAGGCGGGCATCCCACTCCCAATAAGTGCCCCACATCGGCCGGCCCCACAGCGAGCCGGTGACCAGCGCGAGGAAGGTGAAGGCGGCGCCGATCGGCGCCGCGGCTTTCGCGGCGACGTCGGCGAGCGGATGCCGCCACACCAGCGTGCCGAGTGCGGCGACGCTCATCACGCCCCAGACGAACATCGACAGCCACGCGTTCGGTACGTGGATGAACATGATCTTCACGGTGGCGCCCTGCTGGTAGTCATCGGGCGCCACCGCCGACTGGTAGAGCCCGATCGCGAGCAGGATCGCGGTCGCGCCTGCGAGCCACGGCAGGATGCGCGCAGTCAGCGCCAGAAACCTGGTCGGGTTGGCGAGGTCGGTCAGCGTCTCGGTCAGCTTCATGGCACCCTGATAGTCGTCCGCTGTGTCGCAGGCAATTGGCCCAATTCCTCTCGAAAAGATTTGATCTGGCTCATATCAATCCAGCCCGTGCCGCAGGCTGGCAGCGGCCGCAAACGGGCCGATCACGAGGCTGGCAAGCGACAGCGCGCAGAGGATCGAGAACGGTGTTCCAAACGGCAGCGGCCCCGATATCGCCGCCTGCGAGGCTGCGACGCCGAAGATCAGCACCGGGATCGACAGCGGCAGCACCAGCACCGCCAGCAGCAGTCCGCCGCGGTGCAGCGTCACGGCCAATGCCGCGCCGATCATGCCGGTGAAGGTCAGCGCCGGCGTTCCGGCCAGCAGGGTCGCCGCAACGGCAAGTGTCGCCGTGCCGTCGAGATTGAGCAGCAGGCCGAGCACCGGGGTGGCGATGATCAGCGGCAGGCCCGCGGCGATCCAGTGCGCCAGCGCCTTGGCCGCGCAGGCCAGTTCCAGCGGCGTCCGGCTCATCACGATGAGGTCGAGCGAGCCGTCCTCGTGATCGGCCGTGAACAGCCGGTCGAGCGTGAGCAGGCTCGCCAGCAGCGCGCCGAGCCAGAGGATGGCGGGGCCGAGCCGCGACAGCAGCGCGAGATCCGGACCTACCGCGAACGGCATCAGCACGGTGACGGTGAGGAAGAACAGCACCCCGATCAGCGCCCCGCCGCCGACACGCAGCGCGATCCGGATGTCGCGCCGGATCAATGCGGCCAGCGCGCTCATGCAGTGCCTCCGCGGTGATCGCTACGTGAGCCGATATCGTTCTGCGCGATCGGTGCGCTCCCTCCCCCCTTGCGGGGGAGGGCGGGGGAGAGGGGTGGCCCCGGGCGAGATCGTCGACGCGATCGCTGCTCCGACAATCTCGATCGCTCATCGTGGTGAAATCCAAGGACAGAGCGCATCGTGTGGCACCCCTCTCCCTGACCCCCTCCCGCAAGGGGGGAGGGGACGGAGAGACCTGAGCGCTGCGACGAGAGATGGGAGGGTTTGCTCATGCCGTCCCTCCCATCCGCAGATCGCGCGCGTCGATGCCGAGCGGCAGATGGGTCGCTGCGACGATCAGGCCGCCGCTGGCGAGATGGTCGCGCATCAGGGCGACGAACAACGCCTGTCCGGCCGTATCGAGCGCCGATGTCGGCTCGTCGAGAAGCCACACCGGCCGGCGAGCCGAGAGCAGGCGAGCGATCGAGAGGCGGCGGCGCTGGCCTGCCGAGAGGTAGGCCGCCGGCAGATGCGCGGCGTGGTCGAGCCCCACGGCTGCCAGGCACCCGCCGGCATCCTTGGTCTCACCGCCGAGGAATTCCCGCCAGAAGGAAAGATTTTCCATGACGCTCAGTGCCGGCTTCAAGGCGTCGCGATGGCCGAGATAGTGAGCCTGCTCGGGCAGGCTGAGCTCGGCGTCGCCGCCCTCGAGCGTGATCGTCCCTTCGGCCGGAACCAATAGCCCGGCGAGGACGCGCAGCAGCGAGGTCTTGCCCGCGCCGTTGGGGCCGGTGACGGCAAGCGCCTCGCCTGCTGCGGCTGACAAATCGAGGTTGGAGAACACCTCGCGCCCGCCGCGCACGCATTTCAGATTTCGTCCCGAGAGCCGCATGGTTCGTCTTGTCACAGCCCTCTGAAATCTTTCGCTACCGCGTGAGAATTTTTGGGTCGCGCAACGCCGTCGCACACTTGTCGGTGTGGCGGTGCTTCTAGAAAGGTTCTATAAGCCCGGAACTTGATGCAGCACACACAATCGGCGGCCGCAAGCCACCCTCCGGGCCATCCCTCGGCCAGTGTCGTTCGCCGGTGTTTAGTTACCCTTGCCGGGTATAACTGAGAATTGGGATTCCTCGCATGACCTCACTCGACAGCTTCAAATGCCGCAAGACCATGAAGGTCGGCGCCAAGTCCTACGTCTATTACAGCCTGCCCCTGGCAGAGAAGAACGGACTGAAGGGTATTTCGAAGCTGCCGTATTCGATGAAGGTTCTGCTCGAGAACCTGCTGCGCAACGAGGACGGCCGCACCGTCAAGAAGGAAGACATCGTTGCGGTGTCGAAGTGGCTGAAGAAGCGCCAGCTCGAGCACGAAATCGCGTTCCGCCCGGCGCGCGTTCTGATGCAGGATTTCACCGGCGTTCCGGCCGTGGTCGATCTCGCGGCGATGCGCAACGCGATGCAGAACCTCGGCGGCGATGCCGAGAAGATCAATCCGCTGGTGCCGGTCGATCTCGTCATCGACCACTCGGTCATCGTCAACTTCTTCGGTGACAACAAGGCGTTCGCGAAGAACGTCACCGAGGAATACAAGCAGAACCAGGAGCGCTACGAGTTCCTGAAGTGGGGCCAGAAGGCGTTCTCGAACTTCTCGGTCGTGCCGCCCGGCACCGGCATCTGCCATCAGGTCAATCTGGAATATCTCGCGCAGACGGTGTGGACCAAGAAGGAGAAGATGACGGTCGGCAGGAAGACCGGCACCTTCGAGGTCGCCTATCCGGACTCGCTGGTCGGCACCGACTCGCACACCACGATGGTCAACGGCCTTGCCGTGCTCGGCTGGGGCGTCGGCGGCATCGAGGCGGAAGCCTGCATGCTCGGCCAGCCGCTGTCGATGCTGCTGCCGGAAGTGGTCGGCTTCAAGCTCAAGGGCCAGCTCAAGGAGGGCGTCACCGCGACCGACCTCGTGCTGACCGTCACCCAGATGCTGCGCAAGCTCGGCGTGGTCGGCAAGTTCGTCGAGTTCTTCGGCCCGGGCCTCGATTTCCTGTCGGTCGCGGACAAGGCGACGATCGGCAACATGGCGCCCGAATACGGTGCGACCTGCGGCTTCTTCCCGGTCGATGCCGCGACCATCGATTACCTGAAGACCTCGGGCCGCAAGGCGGATCGCGTCAAGCTGGTGCAGGCCTATGCCAAGGCGCAGGGCCTGTTCCGCACCGCCAAGTCCGCTGACCCGGTGTTCACCACCACGCTGACGCTCGACCTCGCCGACGTCGTGCCGTCGATGGCCGGACCGAAGCGCCCCGAAGGCCGCATCGCGCTGCCGGCGGTGTCGACCGGCTTCGCCACCGCGCTGGTCGGCGAATACAAGAAGCCCGAGGGCGAGCAGAAGCGCTACGCGGTCGAGGGCCGCGACTTCGATCTCGGCCATGGCGACGTCGTGATCGCCGCGATCACCTCCTGCACCAACACCTCGAACCCGAGCGTGCTGATCGGCGCCGGCCTGCTGGCGCGCAAGGCGGCCGCCAAGGGCCTCAAGGCCAAGCCGTGGGTGAAGACCTCGCTCGCACCGGGCAGCCAGGTGGTCGCGGAGTATCTCGCCAATTCCGGCCTGCAGGCCGATCTGGACAAGGTCGGCTTCAACCTGGTCGGCTTCGGCTGCACCACCTGCATCGGCAATTCCGGCCCGCTGCCGGAAGATATTTCCAAGTCCATCAACGAAAACGGCATCGTCGCCGCCGCCGTGCTGTCGGGTAACCGCAACTTCGAAGGCCGCGTCTCGCCCGACGTGCAGGCGAACTACCTCGCTTCGCCGCCGCTGGTGGTCGCGCACGCGCTGGCCGGCACCGTGACCAAGGATCTCGCGGTCGAGCCGCTCGGCATCGGCAAGGACGGCAAGCCGGTGTTCCTCAAGGATATCTGGCCGACCGCCAAGGAGATCAACGCCTTCGTGAAGAAGTACGTCACCGCGACGATCTTCAAGAAGAAGTACGCCGACGTGTTCAAGGGCGACACCAACTGGCGCAAGATCAAGACCACGGAAAGCGAGACCTATCGCTGGAACATGAGCTCGACCTATGTGCAGAATCCGCCCTATTTCGAAGGCATGAAGAAGCAGCCCGACCCGGTCACCGACGTGGTCGACGCGCGCATCCTCGCGATGTTCGGCGACAAGATCACCACCGACCACATCTCGCCGGCCGGATCGATCAAGCTGACCTCGCCCGCCGGCAAGTTCCTCAGCGAGCACCAGGTGCGTCCCGCCGACTTCAACCAGTACGGCACGCGGCGCGGCAACCATGAAGTGATGATGCGCGGCACCTTCGCCAACATCCGCATCAAGAACTTCATGCTGAAGGGCGCCGACGGCAATATTCCGGAAGGCGGTCTGACCAAGCACTGGCCCGACGGCGAGCAGATGTCGATCTACGATGCCGCGATGAAGTATCAGGCGGAAGGCGTGCCGCTCGTGGTGTTCGCCGGCGCCGAATACGGCAACGGCTCGTCGCGCGACTGGGCCGCCAAGGGCACCCGCCTGCTCGGCGTGCGCGCGGTGATCTGCCAGAGCTTCGAGCGCATCCATCGCTCCAACCTGGTCGGCATGGGCGTGCTTCCGCTCACCTTCCAGGACGGCACCTCATGGTCCTCGCTCGGCCTCAAGGGTGACGAGAAGGTCACGATCCGTGGGCTGCAGGGCGATCTGAAGCCGCGCCAGACGCTGACCGCCGAGATCGTCTCCGCCGACGGCGGCAAGCGGGATGTCCCGCTGCTCTGCCGCATCGATACGCTGGATGAGCTCGACTACTATCGCAACGGCGGCATCCTGCATTACGTGCTGCGCAAACTCGCGGCCTAAAGGGCCTTTTGTTGGAGCATGGTCTATTTGGGCCGTGCTCCAACGCGGAATTGTGATCCGTGCCTCACTGCTTAGTGAGTGGCGGCTAAAAAGAAGGCGGCCTATGAAAAGGCCGCTTTCTCGCGTTTTGGGGCACGCAAGTTCAGGGACAGACTTCATGCTCCGTACAATTACGGATGGAAATCATCACGACTGGTTCGCAGTATGACAGCGATGATGGCCTATAATTCGATTTCGCGATGGTCCGGTGCGCTCGGTATCTGCGCGATCGTCGCGATCATACGCCCCGCTCACGCCGATCCGCGTGCAGTCGTCGAACTCTTCACCTCGCAGGGATGCTCGTCCTGTCCGCCCGCGGACAAGATCATCGGTGATCTCGCGAAGGACCCCAACGTCATCGCGCTGAGCATGCCGATCGACTATTGGGACTATCTCGGCTGGAAGGACACGCTGGCCGATTCGCGCTTCAGCGCGCGCCAGAAGGCCTATTCCCACATGCGCGGCGATCGCGACGTCTACACGCCGCAGGCCGTGGTCAACGGCTCCGCGCATGTGATCGGCAGCGATCGCGCCAGCATCGAGGACGCCATCAAGAGCACCGAGAAGGGCGGCACCGTGATGTCGGTGCCGGTGACGATGACGCTGACCGGCAAGCAGATCAACGTGTCGGTCGCGGCATCGAAGTCTCCCGCGGTGTCGCGCGGCGAAGTCTGGATCTGCTCGATCTCGAAGTCGGTGCCGATCTCGATCGCGCGCGGCGAGAACCGCGGCCACGAGATCACCTACCACAATGTGGTGCGCAATCTCCTGAAGGTCGGCGATTGGAACGGCTCGTCCGGCAGCTGGACGGTGCCGCTGGAGAACATCACGCGCGATGGGGTCGATGCCGCGGCGGTGTACGTCCAGGACGGCAATCGCGACAAGCCGGGACCGATGCTCGGCGCCGCATTCACCTCGCTTCACTAGAGCATGATCCGGAAAAGTGCGAAGCGGTTTTCCGAGAAGATCATGCTCAAACAAAGAGCTAAAGCGCGATGACGATTCGACCCAATCTCATCGCGCTTTAGCGCGTTGCTGCGCGGGTTGCCGTCTGCGCGGCCGCGCGCAGGCTGGCGCGGCGACCAACATACATCCGATGATTTGCTGAAGAGCGAGCGCTGAAGGCTTGCGCACGCATCTCGATCGCGTGCGGTCGAGCAGGTCCCCAAAAACAAAAAGGACCAACTTTCGTTGGCCCAGTGTTGGGATTAACTCCCCTGCGAACAGGCCCGATCCCGACGGCCCCGGGGGGCTGGGGGCTGAGGAATCCGGAACCGAAAGGACCGGGCCAACGCAGGATTATCTTTTTGCAGGGCAGCGGGGCAGGCGATGGGCGGAAGTGGGGCAGCAATATGATTCTGCTAACGTTCCCGTGACTCTTCGGTTTTCGGGACAATCCGTCGCGCCTGACCGTGGTTAAGGCCTGGTTGCGTTGCGAATGGGCCCTTGCGGGCCCCGGCGCTTAGCGCAATCATGTCACTCTCGTGACGATCCCGAAGTTGGGGGCACCGGCCTTCGGAACCCGATCGTCACCGGGATGACAAGGAGGCGCTCGATGAGTTTGATCTCGGAGGACACCGATCCGAGCGGGAGTCGCGCCGCGGCGCGCCCCGCCGCAGCGATCCCCCAAGCCAACCGCGTGACATTCAATCGACTTGAACTCAACCGCATTCTCAATCTCTACGGCCGCATGGTCGCCGATGGCGAGTGGCGCGATTATGCGATCGACTTCCTGAAGGACCGCGCCGTGTTCTCGGTGTTCCGGCGGGCGTCCGAGATGCCGATCTACCGGATCGAGAAGGATCCCCGGCTGGCGCGCAAGCAGGGCATGTACAGCGTGATTTCGCCGACCGGCCTGATCCTGCGCCGTGGCCACGAACTCGAGCGGGTGCTGCTCGTCATCGATCGCAAGCTGTCGCTGGTGTAAGCCGCGCCGGCCGGCTTCGCAGCCGTGTTTTCAGTTGCGCAAAACAAAAGCCCCGGCGGTGAGGCCGGGGCTTGGATCGATCGGTTCGCTCGAGGCGCTTAGTCGCGCTGGCCGAGCAGCTGCAGCAGCAGCGTGAACAGGTTGATGAAGTTCAGGTAGAGCGACAGCGCACCCGTAATTGCCGCACGCTCCGCCATCACGCCACCCTGCGAGGCGTAGCCGTAGATGTAGTCGTTCTTCAGCCGCTGGGTGTCCCAGGCGGTGAGGCCCGCGAACACCAGCACGCCGACCACCGAGACGATGAACTGCAGCGCCGAGCTCGCCAGGAACAGGTTGACCAGGCTCGCGATGATGATGCCGATCAGGCCCATGAACAGGAACGAGCCCATGCCGCTCATGTCACGCTTGGTGGTGTAGCCGTAGAGGCTAAGCGCACCGAACGTCGCCGCGGTGATGAAGAACACGCGCACGATCGAGGTGTGCGTGTACACCAGGAAGATCGACGACAGCGACAGGCCCATCAGCGCCGAGAATACCCAGAACAGCAGCTGGGCGGTCGCGGGCTGCAGGCGGTTGATACCGGCCGAGATGACGAACACCATCGCCAAGGGAGCGAGGATGAACAGCCACTTCAGCGGGCTCACGAACATCGCGTAGCCGAACTGCGTCAGATAGGCGTTGCCGAATTTGGCGACGGCGGCCGACTGGTCGGTCGTCACCGCGCCCATGTAGACGCCGAGCGCGGCCAGGCCGGTGATGGCGAGGCCGATGCTCATGTAGTTGTAGATGCGCAGCATGTAGGCGCGCAGACCGGCGTCGACGGCCGCAGCGTCAATGCGCCCGGCGGCCCGGCCGAAAGGAGAAGCGTAATTGCGGTCTAGGTCCGACATGGTCGAATTCCCGTGGTTGGTCCCGGTGGAGCGCAAGGGATTTGCGGCGCCGGTCGTAAATCTAACTCAGATGGTGCGGTTTGCGGAGCATTAATTCCGTGTCATTCAAACCGGCCATCCGACCCGATTGATATGTGGGAAATTAACACATCCGAGGCAAGCTTCCACGCGCGGCTGAATGTCGCTCTGGCCTAGCATTATTAGGCAAAACGGCGCCGCCACCGCTACAAATTGTCACAAATTCCGCAACACCGAGGCGGGCTTCTGGTTCAGCGCGAGCAGCGTGCCGGCCAGCCCCAGGCCGACCGTGACGACCAGCGCGGCGACCACGACCGCGGCGGCACTGCCGGCCTGCCAGATGAAACTCAGCGTCATCAGCCGCGTCACGATCAGCCAGGCCGCGACCGAGCCGGCGATCACCCCAAAAATCGCGGTTGCAAAACCGATCATCAGATACTCCAGCGCGTAGGCGCCGAGCAGCCGCACCCGGGTGGCGCCGAGCGTCTTGAGGATCACGGCGTCATAGACGCGGTGGCGGTGCCCGGCGGCGAGCGCGCCGCCCAGCACCAGGATCGCCGAGATCAGCGTCACGGCACTGGCGCCGCGGATCGCCAGCACCAGGTTGCTGACGACGCTGCCGACCGTCTCCAGCGCCTCGCGGACCCGGACGCTGGTGACCATCGGGAACGTGTCGGCGACCTGCTTGATGATGCGTGCGTCGTCGGTCGAGCTCGCTTGGGTCGAGCTCGCATGCGGCTCCGTCAGGGTCGCGACGTGGCTGTGCGGCGCGCCCTTGAAGGCGTTCGGCGAGAACACCAGCACGAAATTGATGCCGAGGCCCTGCCAGTCGATGTTGCGCAGATTGGCGATCTTCGCCGGAACGTCGCGGCCGAGCACGTTGACCACGATCTCGTCGCCGATCTTCAGGCCCAGGCCGTCGGCGATCTTCTTCTCCATCGAGACCAGCGGAGGCCCGCTGTAGTCCGGGCCCCACCATTCGCCCTCGACGATCTTCGAGCCCTTGGGAATTTCGCCGGTATAGGTCAGGCCGCGGTCGCTCTGCAGCACCCACTCGGAATCGACCGACGGCTTGAGCTGGTCGGCCTTGACGCCGCGCGCGGCGACGATGCGCCCGCGCAGCATCGGCACGTCCTCGACGGTTGAGCCCGGTGCGATCTGGCCGAGGAAGGCGGCAAAGCGGCCCGCTTCGGTGGAGGGGATGTCGATGAAGAAGAACGACGGCGCCCGCTCCGGCAGCGCGGCCAGGAATTGTCGGCGCAGATTGCCGTCGATCTGGGTGATGGTGACCAGCACCGCGAGCCCGAGCCCCAGCGACAACACCACCGACGGCGTCAGCGCGCCCGGCCGGTGGATGTTGGCGATGGCGAGCCGCAGCATGGTCATGCGGCTGCGCGGCAGCCGCCGCGCCACCGCCATCAGGATCTCGGCGATCCCGCGCAGCAGCAGGAACACCGCGATCGAGGCGGCGACGAACACCGTGGCGATCCGCTTGTCATAGGCGAGCCCGATCGCGACGCCGATCAGGAGCGCGACCACCACGGCCATCAGCGCCAGATAGCTCCAGCGTGGCCGGTGCCACTCGCTGGCGACGGTCTCGCGGAACAGCGCCGCGACCGGCACGTCATGGACCCGGCCGAGCGGCCACAGCCCGAACGCCAGCGCGGTGAGCTGGCCGTAGATGAAGGAGAGCGCGAGTTCGTCGGGATGCAGGGCAGGCACCACCGGCAGCGGCAGCAGCTTGCCGAACAGGCCGACGATGACGAAGGGTAGCGCGGCGCCGAGCACCAGGCCGATCACCGAGCCGATTCCCGCCAGCACCACCACTTGCGTGCAGTAGATCGTGAAGACGTCGCGCCCGGTGGCGCCGAGCGCCTTGAACGAGGCGATGACGTCGCGGCGCCGGTCGATATGGCTCTTCACCGCATTGGCGACGCCGACGCCACCGACCAAGAGCGCAGCAAGACCAACGAGGGTCAGGAACTGGGTGAAACGGTTGATGGTGCGCTCGAGCTGCGGCGAGGCGTTGCTGCGGCTGCGCACCTCCCAGCCGGCCTCCGGTGCCGCGGCGCGCGCACCGTCGATCAGTGCGGTGGTGGCGCGATCGTCGTTGGCGCCGTCGGGCAGCTTCACCCGGTAGATCCAGCGCACCAGGCTGCCGGGCTGCAACAGGTCGGTGGCGCGCAGGCTGGCTTCGCTGATCAGGAAGCGCGGGCCGAGGCCGACGCCGCCGGCGAGCTTGTCGGGCTCGGCCACGACGACGCTGCGGATCTGGTAGGTCGCGCTGCCGATGCTGACGCGGTCGCCGAGCTTCAGGTCGAGCCGCGCCAGCAAGGTCGAGTCGGCCGCCGCGCCAAAAACGCCGTCGCGCTCGGCGAGCAGATCGGCGACCGGCATGTTCGGCTCGAGCGTCAGTTCGCCGAGCATCGGATATCTGCCGTCGACCGCCTTGAGCTCGACCAGCGCCAGTTTGCCGACGCTGCTGCGGGCCATCGCGCGCAGCGTGGCTGCAATCGAAACCTCGCCGCGGGTGCGCAGATACGCCACCTCGTCGGGCTTGGCCTCGCGCGAAATGAGCGAGAACGCGACATCGCCGCCGAGCAGCGTGCGGCCCTCGCGCGACAGGCCGTCGCCAAGGCTGGCGGCAACCGAGCCGACGCCTGATATCGCCATCACGCCGAGCGCGATGCAGGCGATGAAGACGTAGAATCCGCGCAGGCCGCCGCGCAACTCGCGCAGCGCGTAACGGAAGGCAAGCGACGACGCGCGGCTCTGCACCGCGACTTCGGACGCAAAGCTCATGTGGCTGATTGTCCGTCGATCCGGCCGGAGCGCAGCCGCACCACGCGGTCGCAGCGCTGCGCGAGCGCGAGATCATGCGTCACCAGCACCAGGGTCATGCCGCGCTCGGCGTGCTTGGTGAACAGCAAATCGACGATCTGCTTGCCGGTCGTTTCGTCGAGATTTCCGGTCGGCTCGTCGGCGACCAGGATCGTGGGATCGGGCGCAAGCGCGCGTGCGATCGCGACGCGCTGCTGCTCGCCGCCGGAGAGCTGCGTCGGATAGTGATGCAGCCGTTCGCCGAGCCCGACCGATTGCAGCTCCTGCGCAGCGCGCGCGGCGGCATCCGGATTGCCGGCGAGTTCGAGCGGCACCGCGACGTTCTCCAGCGCGGTCATGGTCGGGATCAGGTGGAACGACTGGAAGACGATGCCGACCTGGCGGCCGCGGAAGCGTGCCAGCGCATCTTCGTCGAGGGCATTGAACGAGGTGCCGTCGACGACCACTTCTCCACTGTCAGGACGTTCGAGCCCCGCCATCACCATCAGCAAGGTCGACTTGCCCGAGCCCGACGGGCCGATCAGGCCGATGGCCTCACCCGCTGCCACACGAAGGCTGATATCTTTGAGGATATGAACCCGTGCCGCGCCGGTGCCGAGCGAGAGATTGACGTTCCTGACGGCAATGGTGTCCGGCTCGACGTCGGTCAGTGAAGAGGATTCGATGAGACTGTCCATGGTTCGGTCATATGGCACTTCCGCCGCTGCGGTCGAGGCCCGGTTGCGAATCTTCGTGCACATACTCGTGTTGCTTATGGGCTTGATGACGGCGGCGAGCGCGCAGACGCAAGACCAGGGGAAAGGTCCGGTGAGACCGATCAAAATGGTGGTTCTGGGCGATTCCCTGAGCGCCGGTTACGGCCTTCCGGCCCAGGCGGCATTTCCGGTCCGACTACAAAAAGCCTTGGAAGCCAAGGGGATAAAGGTCGAGATGACCAATGCCGGGGTGTCCGGCGATACCGCCTCGGGCGGCCGCGAGCGGCTCGATTGGTCGGTGGCCGATGGAACCGATGCCGTGATCGTCGAGCTCGGCGCCAACGACGCCTTGCGCGGCATCGATCCCGCGGTGACGCGCGCCGCGCTGTCCGACATCATCACAAAGTTGCAGGCGCGCAAGATCGCGGTGCTCTTGTGCGGCATGCTGGCGCCACCGAACTATGGCAGCGAGTATGCGGCGAAGTTCAATGCGATCTATCCGGATCTGGCGAAATCCTTCGGCGTGCCGCTCTATCCGTTCTTCCTCGATGGCGTTGCGGCCAATCCGAAGATCAATCAGGCCGACGGCATGCACCCGACCGCGGAAGGTGTGGACATCGTCGTGAAGAATATCCTGCCTACGGTGGAGGCATTTCTCGGCGCATTATCAGGGCAACGCAGTTGAAACACAGGCAGCGCGCCGCGTTGCGTCCGTAGGTTTACGAGCTGTTAACGCCTCGTGCTTCGCAGAGTCACATATCTCGGGTACAAATAAGCATCGGTGATTCGTCGCCGGGCTTGTTACAGGGTGCGGGCTCCCAAAACCCGCGCCAAGCATCGAGGATTATAGCGATGCCGCGTCTGTTCACTGGTCTGGAAATTCCGGCCGATATCGGCCAATCCCTCTCCAGCTTGCGTGGTGGCCTTCCCGGCGCACGCTGGATCGATCCCGAAAATTATCACGTCACCCTGCGCTTCATCGGCGATATCGATGGTCTCTGGGCCAACGAGATCGCGACGATGCTGTTTCGGGTGAACCGCAAACCGTTCGAGGTCAAACTGCAGGGCCTGTCGAGCTTCGGCGGACGCAAGCCGCGCGCGGTGGTTGCCGCCGTCGAGCCGAGCCGGCCGCTGATCGAACTGCAGGCCGAACTCGAGCGGATGATGCAGCGGATGGGGCTCGATCCCGAGGGCAGGAAATTCACTCCACATGTCACGCTCGCGCGTCTGCATGATGCGTCGAGCCAGGACGTCGCGGATTATCTGTCCGTGCGCGGCTACTTCCCGAGCCGCACCTTCCTGGCGGATCGCTTCGTGCTGTTCTCGTCGCGCGCGTCGACGGGGGGCGGCCCCTACGTGGTCGAGGATGCTTACGAGCTCTGCGCGTAGGGTTTCCTGATCGCGTTTCCTGACGCCGGAGAGGCCCGTGCGGCCGGCCGGTATGCAAGGGCTTTCGCTTGCATACCCCATTGGCACAATTCACGGCTTGCAATTTGCCGCGCACTAGGGCCGTAAGGTGGGCTCATGCTGTCCACCTCGCCAAGTTCCTTTCTCGAACACTACAACGCCCTGGTCGCCTCCGGCGCGATCGAGGCTGATCCGGCGCAGGCCGCCGCCGCCGATGCGTTCGGCGCGCTGGAGGAGCGGCTCGCGAGCTACAAGCCGCAGCGCAAGCAGAGCCTGCTCGGACGGCTGTTCGGCGGCGACAAGGACGACAAGCCGCCGCGCGGCCTCTATGTCCATGGCGAGGTCGGCCGCGGCAAGACCATGCTGATGGACCTGTTCTTCCAGCAGAGCCCGGTCGAGCACAAGCGCCGCGCGCATTTCCACGAATTCATGGCCGAGGCGCATGAGCGCATCTACGGCTACCGCCAGCAGATCGCGCGCGGCGAGATCGCCGACGGCGACGTGATCGCGCTCACCGCGCAGGCGATCTTCGACGAAGCCTGGCTGCTCTGCTTCGACGAATTCCACGTCACCGACATCGCCGATGCGATGATCCTCGGGCGGCTGTTCGCCAAGCTGTTCGATCTCGGCACCGTGGTGGTCGCGACCTCGAACGTCGCGCCTGAGGATCTCTACAAGGGCGGTCTCAATCGCGCGCTGTTCCTGCCGTTCATCGCGCAGATCTCCGACCACATGGACGTGCTGCGGCTCGATGCGCGCACCGACTTCCGGCTGGAGAAATTGTTCGGCGTCAAGATGTGGCTGGTGCCGGCGGATCAAGCAGCCGATGCCGAGCTCGATGCGGCCTGGCGCAAGATGACCGGCAACGCGCCGTGCAAGTCGCGCGACATCGCGATCAAGGGACGCGTGCTGCACGTCCCGTGCTCGTCGCACGGCGTCGCGCGCTTCAGCTTTGCCGAACTCTGCGAAAAGCCGCTTGCCGCGTCGGACTATCTGAGGCTCGCGCACGACTACCACACGATCCTGGTCGACCACATTCCGGTGATGGACTACGCCGAGCGCAACGCCGCCAAGCGCTTCATCTCGCTGATCGACACGCTCTATGACAACGCCGTGAAGCTGATGGCCTCGGCCGCGGCCGATCCGGTGTCGCTGTACCTTGCGGACGAAGGCGTTGAGGCGATGGAGTTCAAGCGCACGTCCTCGCGCCTGATCGAGATGAGTTCGGAGTCCTACCTGGCGCTGCCGCACGGCCGGAAGGACTCCTCGGCCAGCGGCGCGTCGACCGGCCTGGTCGAGACTTGAAGTTCGGCCTTGGATTTTGGTCTTGCGCGCGGTCCGGTTCGGAGCAACTTTTCGTGTCTCCGGGCGGATGTCGCTGGCATGCCTGATCGAATTCAAGGCAGGGCCTGCGATCGGGCAGGCCCTGACTTGAATGGATCATTCGAAAGGGATAACCACCCTTGCAACCGACTACCCTCCCTCCTGCACCAGTTCAAAGGACTGATTTCCCATGGCACGCGACAAGATTGCACTGATTGGCTCCGGACAGATCGGCGGAACGCTGGCGCACCTCGTTGGCCTCAAGGAGCTCGGAGACGTCGTGCTGTTCGACATCGCCGAGGGCGTGCCGCAGGGCAAGGCGCTCGACATCGCGCAGTCGTCGCCGGTCGACGGCTTCGACTCCAACCTGGTCGGCGCCAATTCCTATGAAGCGCTCGACGGCGCCAAGGTCTGCATCGTCACCGCCGGCGTGCCGCGCAAGCCCGGCATGAGCCGCGACGATCTCTTGTCGATCAACCTCAAGGTCATGGAGCAGGTCGGCGCCGGCATCAAGAAGTACGCGCCCGACGCCTTCGTCATCTGCATCACCAACCCGCTGGATGCGATGGTGTGGGCGCTGCAGAAGGCCTCCGGCCTGCCGCACAAGAAGGTGGTCGGCATGGCCGGCGTGCTCGACTCGGCGCGCTTCCGCTACTTCCTGGCCGACGAATTCAACGTCTCGGTCGAAGACGTCACCGCCTTCGTGCTCGGCGGCCACGGCGACACCATGGTGCCGCTGACCCGCTACTCGACCGTTGCCGGCATCCCGCTGCCCGACCTCGTCAAGATGGGCTGGACCTCGCAGGCGCGCATCGACGAGATCGTCGATCGCACCCGCAACGGCGGCGCCGAGATCGTCAACCTGCTCAAGACCGGCTCCGCGTTCTACGCGCCGGCCGCGTCCGCGATCGCGATGGCCGAGAGCTACCTGAAGGACAAGAAGCGCGTGCTGCCCTGCGCCGCCTATCTCAACGGCGAGTACGGCGTGAAGGACATGTATGTCGGCGTGCCCACCGTGATCGGCTCCAAGGGTGTCGAGCGTGTGGTCGAGATCGAGCTGGCCGGCAAGGACCGCGAGGCGTTCGACAAGTCGGTCGGTGCGGTGCAGGGCCTGGTCGACGCCTGCAAGAAGATCGCGCCCGATCTGCTCGGCAAGTAATCTCGATCGGCAATGGCCCGATAGGCGATTCCGATCGCCTGTCGGGTGCAAGGTGATGAAATTCTGGCGGATTTTGTAGTTGCGCGAGCATTGGTATATGGTATGCCAGCGTCAGGGCTGACGTTAAGTTCGCCGCACGAGGGTTTGGGAGCGTCGTTCCATGAATATCCATGAATACCAGGCCAAGGCACTGCTGCATGAATTCGGCGTGCCGATCTCGCGCGGCGTTCCGGTGCTGAAACCGGAAGAGGCTGACGCGGCAGCCAAGCAGCTTCCGGGTCCGATCTGGGTGGTGAAGAGCCAGATCCACGCCGGCGGCCGCGGCAAGGGCAAGTTCAAGGAAGCCTCAGCTGGCGACAAGGGCGGCGTCCGCATCGCCAAATCGGTCGCCGAGGTCGACGAGTACGCCAAGCAGATGCTCGGCGCGACGCTGGTCACGGTGCAGACCGGCCCGCACGGCAAGCAGGTCAACCGCCTCTACATCGAGGAAGGCTCCGAGATCGACAAGGAGTTCTACCTCTCGCTCCTGGTCAATCGCGAGACCTCGGAGATTTCCTTCGTGGTGTCGACCGAAGGCGGCGTCAACATCGAGGACGTCGCGCATTCGACCCCGGAGAAGATCGTCTCCTTCTCGGTCGATCCCGCCACCGGCATCATGCCGCATCACGGCCGCACGGTCGCCGAGGCGCTGAAGCTGAAGGGCGATCTTGCCAAGCAGGCCGAGAAGCTGACGGCCCAGCTCTACACCGCGTTTGCCGCCAAGGACATGGCGATGCTGGAGATCAATCCGCTCGTCGTCACCAAGCAGGGCCAGCTCCGCGTGCTCGACGCCAAGGTGTCGTTCGACAGCAACGCGCTCTATCGTCACCCGGACGTGGTCGCGCTGCGCGACGAGACCGAGGAAGACGCCAAGGAGATCGAGGCGTCGAAATACGATCTCAACTACGTCGCGCTCGACGGCACGATCGGCTGCATGGTCAACGGCGCCGGCCTTGCCATGGCGACGATGGACATCATCAAGTTGTACGGCATGGAGCCGGCGAATTTCCTCGACGTCGGCGGCGGCGCCAGCGTCGAGAAGGTCGCGGCCGCGTTCAAGATCATCACCGCCGATCCGAACGTGAAGGGCATCCTGGTCAACATCTTCGGCGGCATCATGAAGTGCGACGTGATCGCCGAGGGCGTGGTCGCCGCGGTGAAGCAGGTCGGCCTCAAGGTGCCGCTGGTGGTGCGGCTCGAAGGCACCAATGTCGAGCAGGGCAAGAAGATCATCCGCGAGAGCGGCCTCAATGTCGTGCCCGCTGACAATCTCGATGACGCCGCACAGAAGATCGTGAAAGCCGTCAAGGGAGGCTGATGATGGCCGATCATCTCGACGCTCCGACACCGCTGGAGGAACACCGCAAGCTCGCGGTTTTCGCGGGCGAGTGGAACGGCGACGAGATGGTCTACCCGTCGCGCTGGACCGCCGGCGGTCCGGCCACCTCGCGTGTCGTTGCGCGCATCGCGCTCAACGGCTTCTATCTGATCCAGGACAGCGTGCAGACCCGCAACGGCAAGGAAAGCTTCGCCACCCACGGCGTCTTCACCTACGACCGCGACGACCGGGCCTACAAATTGTTCTGGCACGATTCGCTCGGCTACTACCCGCCGTCGCCCGCCTCCGGCGGCTGGGCGGGCAAGTCGCTGGTCCTGGTGCGCGGCTCGCTGCGCGGCAATGCCCGTCACGTCTACGAGGTCGTCGACGACAACACCTACAACATGAAGATTCAATTCTCGCCTGACGCGGAAGGCTGGGCCGACGTGCTCACCGGCGTGTACCGGCGTATCCACTGAGCATGATCCGGAAAAGTGGTCCCCGGTTTTCCGATATGATCATGCTCAAACCATAGAGTTCCTTCACCGCTGTCTCGCGAAAGCATCTCGAACCATGTCCATCCTGATCGACAAGAACACCAAGGTCATCTGCCAGGGCTTCACCGGCAAGAACGGCACGTTCCATTCGGAAGCGGCGATCGCTTACGGCACCAAGATGGTCGGCGGCGTGGCGCCGGGCAAAGGCGGCTCGACCCATCTCAACCTGCCGGTGTTCGATACCGTCGCCGAGGCGCGCCAGAAGACCGGCGCCGATGCGAGCGTCGTCTATGTCCCGCCGCCGGGCGCGGCCGATGCGATCTGCGAGGCGATCGATGCCGAGATCCCGCTGATCGTCTGCATCACCGAAGGCATTCCGGTGCTCGACATGGTGCGCGTCAAGCGCTCGCTGTCGGGCTCGAAGTCGCGGCTGATCGGGCCGAACTGCCCCGGCGTGATGACCGCCGGTGAGTGCAAGATCGGCATCATGCCGGCCAACATCTTCAAGCCCGGCTCGGTCGGTATCGTGTCGCGCTCCGGCACCCTGACCTATGAGGCGGTGTTCCAGACCACCCAGGAGGGCCTCGGCCAGACCACCGCGGTCGGCATCGGCGGCGACCCGGTCAAGGGCACCGAGTTCATCGACGTGCTGGAGATGTTCCTGGCCGACGAGAACACCAAGTCGATCGTCATGATCGGCGAGATCGGTGGTTCCGCCGAGGAAGACGCCGCCCAGTTCCTCAAGGACGAGGCCAAGCGTGGCCGCAAGAAGCCGATGGTCGGCTTTATCGCCGGTGTTACCGCACCTCCCGGCCGTCGCATGGGCCACGCCGGTGCGATCATCTCCGGCGGCAAGGGCGACGCCGGTTCCAAGACTGCGGCGATGGAGTCGGCAGGTATCAAGGTGTCGCCGTCGCCGGCGCGGCTTGGGCACACGCTCGCCGAGATGCTGAAGTAACCGCCGTCGGGCGGTACTTTCCAGCGGATCGGGTTGATTTCTGCCGGTTCCCGTTTCGGGAACCGCGCCGGCCGGCGGATATCAACGCTGCGCGAGGGCATTGATAAGATTTGAAAATATATTCATTTCTTGGTTCTTTTAGGCAGGAATATCCGACCTAGATAGGATAAAGGATATCCATCCAGCCGGCGCGCTTTCCCAGACCGGCACTTGCGCCGTCTCCTACGCGCGAACCGAAAAAATCACCAGGACTGCCCCATGTCTCGCCAAGACGCGAACGCCGCTTTTGCACTCTCCTCATTCCTGCAGGGCACCAACGCCGCCTATATCGACGACCTCTATGCCCGCTACGAGCAGGATCCATCCTCCGTCGACGCCGAATGGCAGGATTTCTTCAAGAGCCTGAAGGACGCCCCGGCCGACGTGCAGAAGAATGCCGAAGGCGCCTCGTGGGGCCGCGCCAACTGGCCGGTGACGCCGCGTGACGAACTGACCTCGGCGCTCGACGGCAACTGGGCCCAGGTCGAGAAGGCGGTCGGCACCAAGCTTGCCGCCAAGGCGCAGGCCAAGGGCGCCGAGCTGTCCGACGCCGACGTCCATCAGGCCACCCGCGATTCGGTTCGCGCCCTGATGCTGATCCGCGCCTACCGGATGCGCGGCCATTTCCACGCTAAGCTCGATCCGCTCGGCATTGAGGCGCCGCGCGACCGTGAGGAACTCGATCCGCGTTCCTACGGCTTCACCGAGGCCGACTTCGACCGCAAGATCTTCCTCGACCATGTGCTCGGCCTCGAATACGGCACGCTGCGCGAGATCGTCCAGATCTGCGAGCGCACCTACTGCCAGACGCTCGGCGTCGAGTTCATGCACATCTCCAACGCCGCGCAGAAGGCGTGGATCCAGGAGCGCATCGAAGGTCCGGACAAGGAGATCAGCTTCACGCCCGAAGGTCGCCGCGCGATCCTCAACAAGCTGATCGAGGCGGACGGCTTCGAGAAGTTCTGCGACACCAAATTCACCGGCACCAAGCGCTTCGGCCTCGACGGCGGCGAATCGCTGATCCCCGCGCTCGAGCAGATCATCAAGCGCGGCGGCAATCTCGGCGTGAAGGAGATCGTGTTCGGCATGCCGCATCGCGGCCGCCTCAACGTGCTGACCCAGGTGATGGGCAAGCCGCACCGCGCGCTGTTCCATGAATTCAAGGGCGGTTCGGCCAATCCGGACTCGGTCGAAGGCTCCGGCGACGTCAAATACCACCTCGGCGCCTCCTCGGACCGCGAGTTCGACGGCAACAACATCCACCTGTCGCTGACCGCCAATCCGTCGCATCTGGAGATCGTCGATCCCGTCGTGATGGGCAAGGTGCGCGCCAAGCAGGATCAGCACGGTGATCCGCCCGACATGCGCATCTCGGTGCTGCCGCTGCTGATGCACGGCGATGCGGCATTCGCCGGCCAGGGCGTGGTGGCGGAATGCTTCAGCCTGTCCGACCTGAAGGGCTACCGCACCGGCGGCTCGCTGCACTTCATCGTCAACAACCAGATCGGCTTCACCACCTATCCGCGCTACTCGCGCTCGTCGCCCTATCCGTCCGACGTCGCGAAGATGATCGACGCGCCGATCTTCCACGTCAACGGCGACGACCCGGAAGCCGTGGTGTTCGCGGCCAAGGTCGCGATCGAGTTCCGGCAGAAATTCCACAAGCCGGTCGTCATCGACATGTTCTGCTACCGGCGCCACGGCCACAACGAGGGCGACGAGCCGGCGTTCACCCAGCCGGTGATGTACAAGAAGATCGCCTCGCATCCGACCACGCTGGAGATCTACGCCAAGCGGCTGGTCGCCGATGGCGTGATGACCGAGGGCGAGGTCGACAAGGCCAAGGCCGACTGGCGCGCGCGGCTCGATGCCGAGTTCGAGGCCGGCGCCGGCTACAAGCCGAACAAGGCCGATTGGCTCGACGGCAAGTGGGCGGGCTTCAAGATCGCCGACCAGGAAGAAGACGCCCGCCGCGGCGTCACCGGCGTCGATCTCGCCGTGCTCAAGGAGATCGGCCGCAAGATCACCAAGGTGCCGGACGGTTTCCGCGTCCACCGCACCATCCAGCGCTTCCTCGACAACCGCGCCAAGGCGATCGACAGCGGCATCGGGATCGACTGGGCGACCGGCGAGGCGCTGGCATTCTGCACGCTGCTGCAGGAAGGCCATCATGTCCGCCTGTCCGGCCAGGATTCCGAGCGCGGCACCTTCTCGCAGCGCCATTCGGTGCTGATCGACCAGGAGGACGAGAGCCGCTACACGCCGTTCAACCATCTTGGCGGCGAAGACACCGGCCATTACGAGGTCATCAACTCGCTGCTCTCGGAAGAAGCCGTGCTCGGCTTCGAATACGGCTACTCGCTGGCCGAGCCGAATGCGCTGGCGCTCTGGGAAGCGCAGTTCGGCGACTTTGCCAACGGCGCCCAGGTGGTGTTCGACCAGTTCATCTCCTCTGGCGAACGCAAATGGCTGCGCATGTCGGGCCTCGTCTGCCTGTTGCCGCATGGCTATGAAGGGCAGGGGCCGGAGCATTCCTCGGCGCGGCTCGAGCGTTATCTGCAGATGTGCGCCGAGGACAACATGCAGGTGGTCAATCCGACCACGCCGGCGAACTACTTCCACGTGCTGCGGCGCCAGCTGCACCGCGAGATCCGCAAGCCGCTGATCCTGATGACGCCGAAGTCGCTGCTGCGCCACAAGCGCGCGGTGTCGCGGCTCGACGAACTCGGCAAGAGCGCCACGTTCCACCGCATCCTGTACGATGACGCCCAGATGCTGCCGGACGAGAAGATCAAGCTGGTGCCGGACGACAAGATCCGTCGCGTCGTGCTGTGCTCCGGCAAGGTCTATTACGATCTGTATGAGGAGCGCGAGAAGCGCGGCATCGACGACATCTATCTGATGCGCATCGAGCAGCTCTACCCGGTGCCGCTGAAGGCGCTGGTGCAGGAGTTCGGTCGCTTCAAGAATGCCGAGATGGTCTGGTGCCAGGAAGAGCCGCGCAACATGGGCTCCTGGCACTTCATCGAGTCCTATCTGGAATGGGTGCTGAACCAGACCAACGCAGCCAACAAGCGTCCGCGCTATGCCGGCCGTCCGGCTTCGGCAGCGACCGCTACTGGATTGATGTCGAAACACCTGGCGCAGCTCAAGGCGCTGCTGGACGACGCGCTGAACTAACGACCTTCACCAACACCATGCCCCGCCTTGTGCGCAATTGCGCACTGGAGCGGGGCATCCGGTATCCCGCGTCATCCAGCACAAGCGCTGTCGTCACGGAGTACCGGATCGTCCGCTTTGGAGGATGGTGGCCGGACTCATTATTGCGACCGCAGGGTTATCGAGGAAAAGACCATGACTGAAATTCGCGTTCCAACGCTCGGCGAATCCGTGACCGAGGCCACCATCGGCCGCTGGTTCAAGAAGGCCGGCGAGGCTGTGGCGGTGGACGAGCCGTTGGTGGAGCTGGAAACCGACAAGGTCACCATCGAGGTGCCCGCGCCGGTCGCCGGCACGCTCGGCGAGATCATCGCCAAGGACGGCGAGACGGTTGCCGTCGGCGCGCTGCTCGGCCAGATCAATGACGGTGCCGTTGCGGCCAAGCCCGCTGCCGCCGCTGCGGCTCCCGCCAAGGCCGCCGCGCCGGCGCCCGCTGCCGCTCCGGCGCCTGCCGCGCCCAAGGTGCCGCCGGCCGATGCGCCGCTCGCGCCGTCGGTTCGCAAGCTGTCCGCCGAAAGCGGCGTCGACGCCTCCACCGTTCCGGGCTCGGGCAAGGACGGCCGCGTCACCAAGGGCGACATGCTGGCCGCGATCGAGAAGGCCGCCTCGGCGCCGACCCCGGTCAACCAGCCGGCCGCCGCCGTGCAGGTTCGTGCGCCGTCGCCGGCTGACGATGCCGCGCGCGAGGAGCGGGTGAAGATGACCCGGCTGCGCCAGACCATCGCGCGCCGCCTCAAGGACGTGCAGAACACCGCCGCGATGCTGACCACCTTCAACGAGGTCGACATGACCGAGGTGATGAAGCTGCGCGCGCTCTACAAGGACACGTTCGAGAAGAAGCACGGCTCGAAGCTCGGCTTCATGGGCTTCTTCACCAAGGCGGTCGTGCAGGGGCTGAAGGACATCCCGGCCGTCAATGCCGAGATCGACGGCTCCGACCTGATCTACAAGAACTACTATCACATCGGCGTTGCGGTCGGCACCGACCGCGGCCTGGTGGTGCCGGTGGTGCGCGACTGCGACCACAAGTCGATCGCCGAGATCGAGAAGTCGATCGCCGACTACGGCCGCCGCGCCCGCGACGGCCAGCTCAAGATCGACGAGATGCAGGGCGGCACCTTCACCATCACCAACGGCGGCATCTACGGCTCGCTGATGTCGACGCCGATCCTCAACGCGCCGCAGTCCGGCATCCTCGGCATGCACAAGATCCAGGAGCGGCCGATGGTGGTCGGCGGCAAGATCGAGGTGCGGCCGATGATGTATCTGGCGCTGTCCTACGATCACCGCGTGATCGACGGCAAGGAAGCGGTCACCTTCCTGGTGCGCGTCAAGGAGAGCCTGGAGGATCCGGCCCGCCTGGTGCTGGATCTCTAAGACCATCTCGCGCGCGGCGCCCGATCGGTTCGGGCGTCGCGATCCATTGGGCACTCACGTTTGGGGATCAATGTGACGGACAAGGTCGTTGTCATCACCGGCGGCAGCCGCGGCATCGGCCGCGCCACCGCGCTCGCAGCCGCCGCGCGCGGCTACCGCATCGTGGTCGGCTATGCCACCAATCAGGCTGCGGCGGACGAAGTCGTCTCCGCGATCGAGGCCAAGAACGGCAAGGCGATCGCGGTGAAATGCGACGTCGGCAGCGAGGCGGATATTCTCGCGCTGTTCAAGGCCGCCGACGGCTTCGGCACGCTCGGCGCGCTGGTCAACAATGCCGGCATCGTCGGCAAGAGCGGCGTGCGCGTCGACGAGATGTCGGCCGAGCGCATCCAGCAGATGATGGCGGTCAACGTCACCGGCAGCATCCTGTGCGCGCGCGAGGCGGTGAAGCGGATGTCGACCAGGCACGGCGGCAAGGGCGGCGTCATCGTCAACCTGTCCTCGGTCGCGGCCAAGCTCGGCGCGCCCAACACCTATGTCGACTACGCCGCCTCCAAGGGCGCGATCGATTCCTTCACGGTCGGCCTCGGCTACGAGGTCGCAGGTGAAGGCATCCGCGTCGCTGGCATCCGGCCCGGGCTGATCGACACCGATATCCATGCCGCCGGCGGCGAGCCCGATCGCGCGCATCGGCTTGCCCATCTGGTGCCGATGAAGCGCGTCGGTACCGCGGATGAGATTGCCAACGCCATCGTCTGGCTGATCTCGGACGAGGCGTCCTACGTCACCAGCGCGATCCTCGACGTGTCGGGCGGTCGCTAGAACACGATCACGCAGCGGGACGCGTCTTCCGATCGGATCGCGTCCTCCAACTGTCACAGAGCTTAGCTACAGGACCTCAATCATGGCTTCTTACGATCTCGTCGTCATCGGCACGGGCCCCGGCGGTTACGTCTGCGCGATCCGCGCGGCGCAGCTCGGCATGAAGGTTGCCGTCGTCGAGAAGAACGCGACGCTGGGCGGCACCTGCCTCAATGTCGGCTGCATGCCCTCGAAGGCGCTGCTGCACGCCTCCGAGATGTTCGAGGAAGCCGGACACTCCTTCGCCAAGATGGGCGTCAGCGTCCCGCCGCCGAAGCTCGATCTGCCGGCGATGATGAACTTCAAGCAGCAGGGCATCGACGGCAACGTCAAGGGCGTCGAGTTCCTGATGAAGAAGAACAAGATCGACGTGCTGAAGGGCACCGGCAAGATCCTCGGTGCCGGCAAGGTCGAGGTGTCCGGCGACGGCAAGTCCGAGACCGTCGAGACCAAGAACATCGTGATCGCCACCGGCTCCGACATCGCGCGACTGAAGGGCATCGAGATCGACGAGAAGCGCATCGTGTCGTCGACCGGCGCGCTGTCGCTGGACAAGGTGCCCGGCAGCCTTTTGATCGTCGGCGCCGGCGTGATCGGGCTCGAGCTCGGCTCGGTCTGGCATCGGCTCGGTGCCAAGGTCACCGTGGTGGAATTCCTCGACCGCATCCTGCCCGGCATGGACGGCGAGGTGGCGAAGCAATTCCAGCGTATCCTGGAGAAGCAGGGCTTTGTCTTCAAGCTCGGCGCCAAGGTCGCCTCGGTCGACACCTCGGGCAAGACGCTGCAGGCCAAGGTCGAACCGGCCGCCGGTGGCGCCGCGGAGACCATCGAAGCCGACGTCGTGCTCGTGTGCATCGGCCGCGTGCCCTACACCGAGGGTCTCGGGCTGAAGGAAGCCGGCGTTGCGCTCGACAATCGCGGCCGCGTCGGGATCGATTCGCACTTCTCGACCAATGTGAAGGGCATCTATGCGATCGGCGACGTCGTCGCAGGCCCGATGCTCGCGCACAAGGCGGAAGACGAAGGCGTTGCCTGCGCGGAGATCATCGCGGGCCAGGCCGGTCACGTGAACTACGACGTCATTCCAGGTGTTGTGTATACCACGCCGGAAGTGTCGTCGGTCGGCAAGACCGAGGAAGAGCTCAAGCAGGCCGGCGTCGCGTATACCGTCGGCAAATTCCCGTTCACCGCGAACGGCCGCTCCAAGGTCAACCAGACCACTGACGGCTTCGTGAAGATTCTCGCAGATGCGAAGACCGATCGGGTGCTCGGCGTGCACGTTGTCGGCATCGAAGCCGGCGAAATGATCCACGAAGCCTGCGTTCTGATGGAATTCGGCGGTTCGGCCGAGGATCTGGCGCGCACCTGCCACGCCCATCCGACGCGATCCGAGGCGATCAAGGAAGCCGCGCTTGCGGTGGGCAAGCGCGCCATCCATATGTGATCGAACGTCCGGCGCGAGCCGGGCTGCAGCATGATCCGGAAAAGTGCGAAGCGGTTTTTCGGAAGGATCATGCTCAAACAGGGAGCATGATCCGGAAAAGTGTGAAGCGGTTTTCCGGGAAGATCATGCTCAAACAGGGAGCATGATCCGGAAAAGTGTGAAGCGGTTTTCCGAGAAGATCATGCTCAAACAAGGAGCTGAAGCGTGATGATTCAACCCGGTCTCATCGCGCTTTAGGATCAAAGCGATGTTGCGCCGCGTGCTTCAGCCGTTCTGGGTCCTGCTTGCGATCATCTTCCTGATCGAGGCTTGGCTGTGGGATCACCTCGAGCCGATCGTGGCCCGGGTGGTCGCATTGATCCCGCTGCGCGCGCTCAAGCAATGGCTCGCCGACCGGGTCGATTCGCTGTCGCCGGCGATGACGCTGATCGTCTTCGTCGTGCCGCTGATCCCGTTGTTTCCGCTCAAGCTGGTCGGGCTCTGGCTGCTCGCGAACCAGTACTGGTTCAGCGCGGTTTCGCTGATCCTGTTTGCCAAGATCGTCGGCGTCGGCGTCACGGCCTTCCTGTTCGACGTGACGCGGTCAAAACTGCTGGAGATGCCCTGGTTCAAGGCGCTCTATGATTTCGTCATGGCGCTGCGCGCCAAGGCTGCCGCGCTGGTCGAACCGGTCAAGCAGCGGGTCCTCGACATGATCCGTGGCGATGGCGTCGGCTGGACCGCGCGCACGCTGCGCCTGATCGCCCGCTTCCGCAAAAGCGTGCATCAGACCAGCAAGGTGCTCTAAAGCGGGATGAGTTTTGGTTGAATCGGCTTGGCGCGGTCTTGCTTTACCTCTCCCCGGTGGGGAGAGGTCGGATTGCGCAGCAATCCGGGTGAGGGCTCTTGCTCTCTCGATAGACCGCAACCCCTCACCCGATTTGCTGCGCAAATCGACCTCTCCCAAGGGAGAGGTGAACTTTCGATGCCGTTCCAGCTCAACCTAATCTCATCAGGCCTTAGGCACGGCTCTCACGCCCGTCATCCTGACAGAATGTGAAGCTTGGTCCTCATCCGCTGTTGTCGTCGCCCGGCTCGACCGGGCGACCCAGTACGCCGCGGCCTATCGGCTCAAGCACGACCGCCTCTGGAATACTGGATCACCCGCATGCGCGGTTGATGACACTGAGCAAGCCAATTCCGTGACCCTGTCAGGGTGACGGAGGTCAAGCGGAGCCCAGCCGCCTCAATGCAGATGCAGCAGATGCGGCTGGAACAGGCCGAGCAGCGTCATCGCGATGCCGGCGAGCGTCACCAGGCCCGACACCCAGGCCAGCGCGGCGATGCTGGTGATGATGGTCGCGGACGCCAGCACGATGGCGATCTGGAAGGCGGCGGAAGCAAGCTCGAAGTGATGATATTTCGCGGTGGCCTCGTCGCGCTCATGCTCGGCGTGCTTGGCGCGTTCGGAGAGTTGCTCCGAACCCTCGCCGGTCTCGGGCTCCGAGCGATAGCGCGCCGCAGTCTTCTGCCAGTCGTCGATCTGCTTCTGCAGCGCGGCCTTGGCCGCCTCGTCGGTAGTGGTCGCGAGGTTCAGCTTGCCTTGTTCGGCCGCGGTCTGCACCGAGGTGCGGCGGATGCTCTTGGCCTGGAAGAAGGCCCAGAGGTTGGACGCCTCGACGTTCTTGCTGATCGATTCGGTCTGGGCGCCCTTGCCGAGGGTTTCCGACAGCGCCAGGCACAGCGCGATCACGGCGATCAGGAGCGCGATCTTCTTGTTCTCGCCCGAGGCATGCTCGGCATGCTCCGCGTGCTCCATACTTTCATGTGCGCTCATGATTCCCCTCCAATGAGACTGTGCCACGATTGCCGAATGCGGTGCACAAGGCAAGGGGCGGCAGTTGGTGGTTATCCGTATGAAGATGAACGCAGCATGACGGCGCCCGGAGTCCGGCGTCTAATCTGGACCGAGGTCCGGCCGTCTCAGCCGCGCGGGTGCGCGGAGCGATAGACTTCAAGCAGGCGCTCGCTGTCGATGCCGGTGTAGATCTGCGTGGTCGACAGCGAGGCGTGGCCGAGCAATTCCTGGATCGCACGCAGGTCGCCGCCGCGGCTGAGCAGATGGGTCGCGAAGGAATGCCGCAGCGCATGCGGCGTGGCGCTGTCAGGCAGGCCGAGCGCGCCGCGCAGCCGCTCCATGGTGAGCTGGATGATGCGCGGGCTCAAGGGGCCGCCGCGCGCGCCAACGAACATCGGTCCGGTCGGACTGAGCTGGTGCGGACAGATCGCCGCGTAGTCCGCGATCAATTGCAGCACGTTCTGCAGCACCGGCACCATGCGGGTCTTGTTGCCCTTGCCGGTCACGACCAGCACGTCGCCTTCGCCCGGCTTCGGCACCTCGCGGCGCTTCAGCCCCAGCGCCTCGGAGATGCGCAGGCCCGAGCCATAGAGCAGCGCCATCACGGCGGCGTCGCGCATCAGGATCCAGGTCTCGCGCTCCTCGCCGGCGCGCTCGTCGGCGTCGGCAAGGCGTTTCGCCGCGTCCATGTGGATCGGCTTCGGCAGGCTCTTTGCCACCTTCGGCGCGCGGATCGCCGAGAGTGCGCCAACCTTGCCCTTGCCTTCGCGTTCCAGGAAGCGTCCGAACGAGCGCAAGCCGGCCAGCGCCCGCATCAGCGATCGCCCGCCGATCTCGTCCGCGCGGCGCATCGCCATGAAGGCTCTGACATCGCTCGCTTCGAGCGCGGAGAAGGCCGCAAGCGTCACGCGCGCGCCCCAGTGTTCGGCCAGGAAGGCCAGGCATTGGCGCACGTCGCGGGCGTAGGCCTCGAGCGTCTTCGGCGACAGCCGCCGCTCGGCGCGCAGATGCGACAGCCAGCGCGTCATCTCCTGCGTCACCGTGGCATCGGCGCAGTCGAGCTCGAGCGGTTGGATGGGCTGATCGGTCCGGGCCATCTGTAGAGGGCTATTGGCGCTGCTAATCTCCTGATTATATCGCACTGCCTTCGTTTACCGTTCGCTAAGAGAGCGAAGCGGTGCTAGCCCGGTCGGGTTCAGGGTTTCTGATTCAATGGACCACGCCACGCGCCCCAGCTCAGCCTCCGTAACGACGACGCGTGTCGTCGACGTGCTGGTGCCTGTGGCGCTGAACCAGACCTATTCCTACCGCGTGCCGCGCGGCATGGAGCTTGCGCCGGGTGATGTGATCTCTGTTCCGCTCGGGCCGCGCGAGGTGGTCGCGGTGGTGTGGGCCGAGAATGCCAGGCCGGATCCGCGGCTGCACAACCGGCTCAAGGACGTCAGCGAGAAGCTCGATGTTCCACCGCTCAGGGCGGAGCTGCGCCAGCTGGTCGACTGGGTCTCCAATTACACATTGTCGGCGCGCGGTATGGTGCTGCGGATGACGCTGCGGATGGGCGAGAACCTCGGGCCGGAGCGGACGCGGCTCGGCGTCCGCCTGGTCGGGGAGCCGCCGCAGCGCCTGACGCCGGCGCGCCGGCGGGTGATCGAAGTGCTGTCGGACCGCTTGCTGCACGGCAAGTCGGAGGCGGCGCGCGAGGCCGGCGTCAGCTCCGGCGTGATCGACGGCCTGGTCGACGAAGGCACGCTGACGGTCGAGGCGATGCCGCCGCCGGCCGCGCCGCCGGTGCCCGATCCCTCCTATGCGCAACCGGATTTCTCACGCGAGCAGCGCAGCGCGGTCGACGTGCTGCGGACGCTGGCGGCGAGCGGCAGCTTTCACGTCGCGCTGCTCGACGGTGTCACCGGTTCGGGCAAGACCGAGGTCTATTTCGAGGCGATCGCCGAGAATATCCGCCGCGGCAAGCAGACGCTGATCCTGATGCCGGAGATCGCGCTGACCGGCCAGTTCCTCGACCGCTTCGCGCAGCGCTTCGGCGTGCGGCCGCTGGAATGGCATTCCGAGCTGACGCCGCGCACCCGGGCGCGCAACTGGGCGGCGATCTCCGAGGGCAAGGCGCCGGTCGTGGTCGGCGCCCGCTCGGCGCTGTTCCTGCCCTATGCCGATCTCGGCCTCATCATCGTCGATGAGGAGCACGACCAGGCCTACAAGCAGGACGAAGGCGCGCATTATCACGCGCGCGACATGGCGGTGGTCCGCGCTCATATCGCAAAAATCCCGATCGTGCTGGCTTCGGCGACGCCGTCGGTCGAGAGTGAGGTCAATGCGCGCAAGGGGCGCTACCAGCGCGTCGCGCTGCCGTCGCGGTTCGGCGGCCAGCACATGCCGCATATCGAAGCGATCGACATGCGGCGCGCCCCGCCGCCGCGTGGGCGGTTCATCTCGCCGGTTCTGGCCGAGCAGATTCGCCACGCGATCGAGCGCCGCGAGCAGGCGCTGCTGTTCCTCAACCGCCGCGGCTATGCGCCGCTGACGCTGTGCCGCGGCTGCGGCCACCGCTTCGCCTGCACGATCTGCGACGCCTGGCTGGTCGATCATCGCTTCCGGCAGCGGCTGGTCTGTCACCATTGCGGCTTCTCGATGCCGCGCCCGAACATCTGCCCGCATTGCGCGGCCGAGGAATCGCTGGTCGCGGTCGGCCCCGGCGTCGAGCGCCTGCAGGAGGAGGCCGCCAGCATCTTTCCCGAGGCCCGCACCATGGTGCTGTCGAGCGATCTGATCACCTCGATCGAGACCATGCGCAGCGAATTGAACGAGATCGCCGAGGGGCGCGTCGACATCATCATCGGCACCCAGCTGGTGGCGAAGGGGCACAATTTCCCGCGGCTCAATCTGGTCGGCGTCATCGACGCCGATCTCGGCCTCAGCAACGGCGATCCGCGCGCCGCCGAGCGCACGTTCCAGCTGTTGAACCAGGTGGTCGGCCGCGCCGGCCGCGAGCAGGGCCGCGGCGTCGGCTATCTGCAGACCCACCAGCCAGAGCATCCGGTCATCAAGGCCTTGATCGCGAACGACCGCGAGGCGTTCTACGCCAGCGAGATCGATATCCGCGAGCGCACCGGCTATCCGCCGTTCGGCCGGCTGGCGAGCCTGATCGTCTCCGCCGGCGACCGTCCGACGGCGGAAGGATTTGCCCGCAAGCTCGCCGCGGTGGCGCCGCTCGACGAGCGGATCCAGGTGCTCGGTCCCGCCGAGGCGCCGCTGGCCGTGCTCAAGGGTCGCTACCGCTTCCGCCTGCTGGTGAAGTCGCTGCGCAATGTCGACCTGTCGCAATATCTGCGCGAATGGCTGGAGGCCGGCCCGAAGACCAAGGGCAATCTGAAGCTCGAGGTCGACGTCGATCCGCAGAGCTTTTTGTAGGCTTCTGGCCCCGGAATGACGGAAAGAAAAAGCCTGCCGTCATTGGCGACGGCAGGCAGTTTGGCGCGAAGCAGGCCTCGCGGCCGGTACGCTACGCAACGCTTACTGAAGGCGTTCGAGCATGATCCGGAAAAGTGCGAAGCGGTTTCCCGAAAAGATCATGCTCAAACAAAGAGCGTTACGACATGACCTCGGCGGTGACGCGGCCGACGCCCGCACCGGTCAGGCCGATGGCGCGGGCAGCGCCGGTGGAGAGGTCGAGCACGCGGCCGCGGACGAATGGGCCACGATCATTGATGGTGACGACGACGCTGCGGCCACCATGGGTGACGCGGAGCTTGGTGCCGAACGGCAGCGAGCGATGGGCCGCGGTCATGGCGTTCTGGTTGAAGCGCTGGCCGGACGCGGTGCGGCTGCCCGACTCATTGCCGTAGAAGGAGGCCATCCCCGAGAACGTGTGGCCACCGGACGACTGGACCGACGCATTGGCGTCGCGCCAGGACGAGCCTTCGGCGCGGGCTTGGTGATGATGATGGTGGTGGTGGCGATGGTGCCTGGACTTCGCGGACGCCTCGGTCACGCTTCCCCCGACCAGCATCGTTGCGGCAACAAACGCAAGCGCCGTACGCGAGCGGGTTACGTTGCCCGCCGCCTTCTTGATATTCGACATTGATAAGACCCTCAGACAGTATTGCCGCTAACGCGGCAAGTGGAACCCCCGTCCCTTCGTTGACCAAAGCCGTTTGGTTGCGCAATGAGGCACGAATTGGGCAGTAAATCCCGATTGTCTCGGGCTGAAATATCTTGTTACCGCTTTGGGGTATTCAATCGAGGTTCCGTAACCTTGGCCGTTAACGAATTTTTAACGATATGAATACCTGTGAATACTGAATATCTGCCTGATTGTAAGATTTCGGTAAGTAATCGCGAAATGAAACGACGGCTCGCGGCGGGTTCCTTGCGCGTGAGCCCATAGGCTCATGCAAATTGCGATGGAACAAAATCGGGGGATGCGAATCGAAGCTGGCTGCGCCGGATTTCCGCACCCCGAATTTTTCTGATTCGCGCGTCCGCGGCGGCCGTCGAAAACCGCATGCGACAAGGCGGCTCTCACGATGCCGTCATGTTGCACCTGCGCGATTGCTATGTTAGCAAAGCCGCGATTTTAACGGTCCCGGCACGTCCTGTGCCGGTCGAAAATCGAAGTCCCGCTTGAATTCCAAGGGCTTGGATCGCTAGGCGCTGCTTTGGTGGCGACGGTTTTTCCCTTGCGGATTTGACAGCAAAAAAGAGCGAGCACGTGGCTGCTGAAGATCCGTCCGTTTCGGGAGTGTCCGGTCGTTACGCAACGGCCCTGTTCGAGTTGGCGCGCGACGAGCAATCCGTCGATCAAGTGAGGGCCGACCTCGACAAGTTCGAGGCCATGCTCAATGACAGCGCCGATCTGAAGCGCCTCGTTCGCAGCCCGGTGTTTGCCGCCGACGCCCAGTTGAAGGCGCTGACCGCGGTGCTCGACAAGGCCGGCATCGCCGGTACCTCGGCAAAATTCCTCAAGGTGCTTACTGCCAATCGCCGGCTGTTCGCCGTGGCCGATGTGATCCGCGCCTATCGCGCGCTGGTGGCGAAGTTCAAGGGCGAGGCGAGTGCGGAAGTCACCGTCGCCGAAGAGCTCAGTGACAAGAATCTCGACGCGCTGAAGGCCGCACTGAAATCAGTGACGGGCAAGGACGTCGCGCTCAACGTGAAGGTCGATCCCTCCATTATTGGTGGCCTGGTGGTCAAGCTCGGCAGCCGGATGGTGGATAGTTCGCTTCGCACCAAACTCAATTCGATCAAGAACGCGATGAAAGAGGCAGGCTGATGGACATCCGCGCCGCAGAAATTTCTGCGATCCTCAAGGACCAGATCAAGAATTTCGGCCAGGAAGCCGAAGTCACCGAAGTTGGCCAGGTGCTGTCGGTCGGCGACGGTATCGCCCGCGTCTACGGTCTCGACAACGTTCAGGCCGGTGAAATGGTCGAGTTCGAGAACGGCACCCGCGGCATGGCGCTGAACCTCGAAACCGACAACGTCGGCATCGTGATCTTCGGCGCCGACCGTGAGATCAAGGAAGGCCAGACCGTCAAGCGCACCCGCGCCATCGTGGACGCGCCGGTCGGCAAGGGCCTGCTCGGCCGCGTCGTCGACGCGCTCGGCAACCCGATCGACGGCAAGGGCCCGATCCAGGCGACCGAACGCAAGCGCGTCGACGTCAAGGCGCCCGGCATCATTCCGCGCAAGTCGGTGAACGAGCCGATGGCCACCGGCCTGAAGGCAATCGACGCGCTGATCCCGATCGGCCGCGGCCAGCGCGAGCTGATCATCGGCGACCGCCAGACCGGCAAGACCGCGATCGCGCTCGACACCATCCTGAACCAGAAGCCGCTCAACGCCCAGCCGGACGAGAGCCAGAAGCTGTACTGCGTCTATGTCGCGGTCGGTCAGAAGCGCTCCACGGTTGCGCAGTTCGTCAAGGTGCTCGAAGAGCAGGGCGCGCTGGAATACTCGATCGTCGTTGCCGCGACCGCGTCCGATCCAGCGCCGATGCAGTACATCGCGCCGTTCACCGGCTGCACGATGGGCGAATACTTCCGCGACAACGGCATGCACGCCGTGATCATCTATGACGATCTGTCGAAGCAGGCCGTCGCCTACCGCCAGATGTCGCTGCTGCTGCGCCGCCCGCCGGGTCGCGAAGCCTATCCGGGCGACGTGTTCTATCTCCACTCCCGCCTGCTCGAGCGCGCCGCCAAGCTCGGCAAGGATCATGGTTTGGGCTCGCTGACGGCGCTGCCGGTCATCGAAACCCAGGCCAACGACGTGTCGGCCTACATCCCGACCAACGTGATTTCGATCACCGACGGCCAGATCTTCCTGGAAACCGATCTGTTCTTCCAGGGCATCCGTCCCGCCGTGAACGTCGGTCTGTCGGTGTCGCGCGTCGGCTCCTCGGCGCAGACCAAAGCCACCAAGAAGGTCGCCGGCAAGATCAAGGGCGAGCTCGCGCAGTACCGCGAAATGGCGGCGTTCGCGCAGTTCGGCTCCGACCTCGACGCCTCGACCCAGCGTCTGCTCAACCGCGGCTCGCGCCTGACCGAGCTCCTGAAGCAGCCGCAGTTCTCGCCGCTGAAGATGGAAGAGCAGGTCTGCGTGATCTGGGCCGGCACCAACGGCTATCTCGATGCGCTTCCGCTCAACAAGGTGAAGGCTTTCGAGGATGGTCTGCTGTCGCTGCTGCGCGGCAAGCATGTCGATATCCTCAATGCGATCCGCGACAGCCGCGACCTGTCTGACGACAGTGCCGCCAAGCTGAAGTCGGCGGTCGACGGCTTCGCCAAGACGTTTGCATAACGAATGGGGCGCCGTCCGGCTCGAACGCCGGGCGTGACGAACGGAGGCTTGCGATCTGACCATCATGGTCGGATCGCCGGGGTGAACGAAGAATGGCGTCACTAAAAGACATGCGGGTCCGCATCGCCTCGACCAAGGCGACGCAGAAGATCACCAAGGCCATGCAGATGGTCGCAGCCTCCAAGCTGCGCCGCGCGCAGAACGCCGCCGAAGCGGCGCGGCCTTATGCCAACAAGATGGATGCGGTGATTTCCAATATCGCCGCCGCGGCCAACGGCTCGCCCGGCGCTCCGGCACTGCTCGCCGGCACCGGCAAGGACCAGGTCCACCTGCTGCTGGTCTGCACCGGTGAGCGCGGCCTGTCCGGCGCCTTCAACTCGGCCATCGTGCGCCTGGCGCGCGAGCGGGCGCAGTCGCTGCTTGCGCAGGGCAAGGACGTCAAGTTCTTCTGCGTCGGCCGCAAGGGCTACGAGCAGTTGCGGCGGACGTTCGACAGCCGCATCGTCGAGCACCTCGACCTGCGTTCGGTGCGACAGATCGGTTTCGTCCACGCCGAAGACATCGCCAAGAAGGTGCTGGCGCGGTTCGAGGCCGGCGAGTTCGATGTCTGCACGTTGTTCTATTCGCGCTTCCAGTCGGTGATCGCGCAGATCCCGACCGCGCAGCAGATCATCCCGCTCGAGGTGGCCGCGCCTGCCGCCAATGCGGCTCCGTCCACCTCGTATGAGTACGAGCCCGAGGAGGACGAGATCCTCGGCAGCCTGCTGCCGCGCAACCTCGCGGTGCAGGTGTTCCGCGCGCTGCTGGAGAACAATGCTTCGTTCTACGGCGCCCAGATGAGCGCGATGGACAGTGCGACCCGCAATGCCGGCGAGATGATTCGCAAGCAAACCCTGATTTACAACCGAACCCGTCAGGCCCAGATCACGAAGGAGCTGATTGAAATCATCTCCGGCGCTGAGGCGGTCTAAGGCAGATTTCGAAGGAGAACAGTCCATGGCTACAGCAGCCAACCAGATCGGTCGCGTCACCCAGGTCACGGGCGCCGTGGTCGACGTGCAGTTCGAAGGCCATCTTCCGGCGATTCTGAATGCGCTCGAGACCAAGAACGGCGGTAACCGCCTGGTGCTCGAAGTCGCCCAGCATCTCGGCGAATCGACCGTCCGTACCATCGCGATGGACATCACCGAAGGTCTGGTGCGCGGCCAGGAAGTGACCGACACCGGTGAGCCGATCCGCGTTCCGGTCGGCGAAGGCACGCTCGGCCGCATCATCAACGTCATCGGCGAGCCGATCGACGAAGCCGGTCCGATCAAGGCCGAAGGCGTGCGCGCGATCCACCAGGAAGCGCCGAGCTACACCGATCAGTCGACCGAAGCTGAAATTCTCGTCACCGGCATCAAGGTCGTCGACCTTCTGGCTCCGTACGCCAAGGGCGGCAAGATCGGCCTGTTCGGCGGCGCCGGCGTCGGCAAGACCGTGCTGATCCAGGAGCTGATCAACAACGTCGCGAAGGCGCACGGTGGTTACTCGGTGTTTGCCGGCGTCGGCGAGCGCACCCGTGAAGGCAACGACCTCTATCACGAGTTCATCGAATCCAAGGTCAACGCCGATCCGCACAATCCGGACCCGAGCGTGAAGTCGAAGTGCGCGCTGGTGTTCGGCCAGATGAACGAGCCGCCCGGCGCCCGCGCCCGCGTCGGCCTGACCGGTCTGACCGTCGCCGAGCACTTCCGCGACCAGGGCCAGGACGTGCTGTTCTTCGTCGACAACATCTTCCGCTTCACCCAGGCGGGTTCGGAAGTGTCGGCGCTGCTCGGCCGTATTCCTTCCGCGGTGGGTTATCAGCCGACGCTCGCGACCGACATGGGCGCGCTGCAGGAGCGCATCACCACCACCCAGAAGGGCTCGATCACCTCGGTGCAGGCGATCTACGTGCCGGCCGACGACTTGACCGACCCGGCGCCCGCCACCTCGTTCGCGCACTTGGACGCCACCACGGTGCTGTCGCGCGCGATCTCGGAAAAGGGCATCTATCCGGCGGTGGACCCGCTCGACTCGACCTCGCGCATGCTGTCGGCGCTGGTGGTCGGTGAAGAGCACTACAACACCGCGCGCCTCGTCCAGCAGATCCTCCAGCGCTACAAGTCGCTGCAGGACATCATCGCCATTCTCGGCATGGACGAACTGTCGGAAGAGGACAAGCTGACGGTGGCTCGCGCCCGCAAGGTCGAGCGCTTCCTGTCGCAGCCGTTCCACGTCGCCGAAATCTTCACCGGCTCGCCGGGCAAGTTCGTCGACCTCGCCGACACCATCAAGGGCTTCCGCGATCTCTGCCAGGGCAAGTACGACCATCTGCCGGAAGCGGCGTTCTACATGGTCGGCACCATCGAAGAAGCCGTCGAGAAGGGCAAGAAGCTCGCCGCCGAGGCGGCCTAAGCTTCGAGATGTCGTCATCGCCGGACTTGATCCGGCGATCCATCGCACGAGAAGTATTTTGACTGATGGACCCGCGGGTCAAGCCCGCGGGTGACAGCGCAAAGAACGGAAAGACCATGGCAACCTTCCACTTCGATCTCGTCTCCCCCGAAAAGCTCGCCTTCTCCGGCGAGGTCGATCAGGTTGACGTCCCCGGCGTGGAGGGTGATTTCGGTGTGCTCGCCGGGCACGCTCCGGTCGTCGCCACGGTTCGCCCGGGCATCCTGACGATCACGACCGCCGGCAAGCGCGAGAAGGTGATCGTGCTCGGCGGTCTTGCCGAAGTGTCGGACAAGGGCCTCACCGTGCTCGCCGATGTCGCGACCGCGCTGGCGGATCTCGATCGCGCCAAGTTCGCCGAGACGATCAACGAGATGCAGGAGAAGCTTTCCGAGAAGGAAGGCTCCGAGCTCGACCACGCGATCGAGCGGCTCGATCACTTCAAGAGCATCCAGCACGAGCTCAACGCGACCGCTATGCACTAAGGCGCGGTTGCCGACCAGCGATCGCGCCATTGCGCCGGGTGAGCCGGCTCTGCCTGTGAAATAGCTCACGTTTTTCAATTATCGCCTGCGAAGGCTCAAACGATTTCAACGCTCGCCACGCCCTGGCGGGCGTTGAATGCTTGTTGCACCCACGGGCGTCTGGCGGCATTCTGCCGCGCTTATTTGGGTTCCGCGGCCTGGTATTCTTGACGCGCAAGGTCGCCGAGATCTTCGCGGACGACATCGAGAACGAGCAGAGCGCGACAAACGCCGCACAAGGGTGCAATCCGAACAGTGTGAAGCAGCTTACAGCAAGGACCGTGCGGCCATGACAAGCTGCGGCACGACGACGAGCTGGCCCGATCGCGTCGCGATTTCTCCCCGGACATGACGGAAGATACTGTGCTGACCTTCTCCACCGATGCGCTCCGCCCCCAGGACCGTTTCGAACACTGGTGCGACGTGCGCGGCAAAAGCCTGTTCGGGGTCACGATCGAGCTCGAGCGCGACAAGCGGCCCGATTTCCGCGGGCACTTTTCCGCGACGCCGGTGGGCGGTGCCGTGCTGGCGGAAATGTCGGCATCCTCCTATCGGGTCAGCCGCACCTCATCGGACATTGCGCGGGTGCCGAGCAACAGCCTGCAACTCGCCTGGCAGGTGCGCGGCCCCGGGTACCTGAACATCGGTCGCGATCGCGTTCACTTCGTGCACAATGGTGATCTGGTGTTCGGCCACTCCAATCTCCCGTATTTCTCGACGCCCGAACGGAACGACGGGTTTCATTTCTTCAGCCTCAAGATCCCGGTCACCGACGAGCTTCTACTCGGCGCGCGAATCGAGGATGCGCCGCCGGTCGCGCTGGCGCGTGATGCGCGCCTGACCCGGCTGGTCGGCGCCATGTTCCGCGCCATGACGCGCGATCCGGTACGAGCCGGGCAGTTCGCCGGCGAAGTGACGCATATGGTGCGCCTGGCGCTGCTCGCGCGCGGGCGCCTGCGGCCGCGCCAGGATGAAATCCGTGCCGCGCTGCATGCGGGCCATCTCCATGCCGCGCGCGAAATCCTGCTGCGCGATCTGCATCGCGCCTCGCTGACGCCGGCCGCGGTCGCCACCGAACTCGGCATCTCGCTGCGGCAACTGCATGCGCTGTTCGAGCCGACCGGCCTGTCGTTCGCGCGGACCTTGACGGCGGCGAGGCTGAATGAAGCGCGGCGGCTGCTCTATGCCACGCAGGAGCGCGGCATCGACGAGATCGCGTTCGCGTGTGGCTTCGACAGCATCGCGACGTTCTATCGTGTCTTCCGCGCGACCTATGGCATGACGCCGGGCGACGCGCGGCGGATTCAGCCGGCGAATTCCGCAAATCTGGTCGCGACCGCGCGATAGACGTCGCGGCGAAACGGCACCACAAGATCGGCGACGCGATCGAGGCGCTCCCAGCGCCATTGATCGAATTCCGCGGGCTGGCCGTTGCGCGGCGTCAGCGGATCGATCTCCTCGTCGCGTCCGGTGAAGCGTAGCGCAAACCATTTCTGCCGTTGGCCGCGGAATTTGGCCAGCCGGTGCGAGGACGGCCCGTCATAGGCCGGGAATTCGTAGGTCATCCAGTCGGTCTCGCCGAGATAGTCGGCGTTGACCGCGCCGGTCTCTTCCCACAATTCGCGCATCACGGCCTGGCGTGGATCTTCGCCGTCGTCGATGCCGCCTTGCGGCATCTGCCATTCGAGGCCGGGCAACACGATCTCCGGACCGTCGTCCTTGATCCGGTGGCCGATCAGCACGCGTCCAGCCGCGTTGAACAGCGCGATGCCCACATTGGGCCGATAGGGTTTCTCTGATGACATCTCGGTTGGTACGTCGTGGGTCTATTTGGCAGCCAGAGCGGCGAATTCCTTCACGACGCGCTCGTAGACCGGCCGCTTGAACGGCACAATCAGCTCCGGCAGATTCTTCATCGGCTCCCAGCGCCAGGTGATGAACTCGGCCTTGTGGCCGCCGCCGGGGTTGGCGACGTTGATCTCGCTCTCGTTGCCGGTGAAGCGCAATGCGAACCACTTCTGCCGCTGGCCGCGGTAGCGGCCCTTCCAGGCGCGGCCCGCGACGGTGCGCGGGATGTCATAGATCAGCCAGTCCGAGACCTCGCCGAGCTTCTCCACCGACTTGATGCTGGTCTCTTCATAGAGTTCGCGTCGCGCCGCCTGAAACGTATCCTCGCCGGGATCGACGCCGCCTTGCGGCATCTGCCAGACATGCGCGTCGTCAACATGTTCGATGCCGCCGGCGCGGCGTCCGATGAAGACCAGTCCGGCCGTATTGAGCAACATGATGCCGACACAGGTTCGATAGGGCAGGTCCTCATAACGTGCCATGCTGCCGCTACCTCGCATTTCCCGATGCCATCAGACCCGGCCCCCCGGCTAGGTCATGCTGCACCAACAGATTGATCTTTAGCCCGATTTTGATTTCAGCATCGCCGTTGTCAATGGCACAAGCATGATGCCCTTGGAGTCCAGTGTCTTGAGCCAGGCGCCGAGCCGCTCGATCGAGACCGGCAGCGCCGAGGCGACGCCCACGGCCGTGCCGCGTTCCTTGGCGATGGTTTCCAGCTTGACCAGGGCGCGGTCGATCTCGGCCGAGGTCGGAACCGCGTCGATGGCGAAATCGGCCTTCGCGAACGGCAGCGACTGGCCGGCGGAGAGGGTCTGCGCGACGCTGCGCGGGGTGGAACCGTCGTCGAAATAGCTGAGGCCGCGCTTGGCGGCTTCACGCACGATCGGCTGCATCACGGGATCGGACGCGACGAACCGGGCCCCCATGAAATTGGCGATCCCGGCATAGCCCTGCAGGCGGCTGAGGTGCCAATAGAGCCGGTCGAGGTTCTGTTCGCCGCTGAGCGTGGTCAGCAGGGTTTGCGGCCCCGGATCGTTGTCGGGATAGTCGAACGGCTCCATCGGGATCTGCAGCAGGATCTCATGGCGTTGCGCCCGGGCGCGTTCCGCGAGCTTGCCGGGGTCGGCGCCATAGGGCGTGAAGGCCAGCGTCACGGCCGGCGGCAGCTTCATGATGGCGTCAGTGGTCTTGGCGGCGCCGACCCCGAGGCCGGCGACCACGACGGCAACCACCGGCATCCGGGCCGCCTTGGCGCGGTCGGCTTCGGCCGCATAGACCGTGAACGGTTTCAGGCCGTCGGCGACGGCCGGGATCATGCCGTAGCGCGACTTTTCCAGCAGACGCGGATCGATACCGGACATCGCGAGCGGCGGCGGTGCGTCGCCGTCAGCCTTCTCGGCCGGATCGCCGGCGCCGATCACGACATCCTGGCGCTTGCCGCTGGAGCCGTCGATGATGGTGACGGTTTTGGCGTCGCTGGCGGCAGCCGGCGTCTTCGCGACGGATTTGACCGCCGGCTCAGTCGCCTGGCCCGCCGGGGCCTGCTTGTCGTCAGGAGCGGCTTGTGGGGGATTGCGCAGAGTGATGCGGGCCATCGGCTCGCCGCCGAGCGGGTTGTCGTTGAACAGCGCAACGCCGACGAAGCCGACCAGCACGAGCCCCAGCAGCACGGCGAGCGCCTGCATCGCCGTGAATGGCAGGCGGAAACGGCGCGTCCTGCCCACGGTCTGCTGCCCAAGCGGCGTGCTCAGTTCGTCGGCCGCCTCTGCCATGACCCTCCCCGAATCAACAGCGCAAACGATAGCACGATGCGGTGCTTTCCCGCGCGCCGGCCGCCCCGGCAATGCACGGACAGTGGTGGATGCCGAAAGCAGAAAGGGCGGCCCGAGGGCCGCCCTGTTCGCCTGGTCGATTGGATCGGATCAGTTCGCGGACTTGTTGGCCGGCTTGTCGGCGGCGGCCTTGTCGCCGGGCGCCTTGTCACCGGACGGGGCGGCCGGCGCCGGCGTGGTGTTCGCGGTCGACTTGATGCCGTGCAGCAGGTCGTCGGCCATCTTCAGCGCCTTGTCGTCCTTGGCGTCCGGCGGGACGTAGGACTGCGAGCCGGTCTTCTCGTCGCCGTCGTTCTTCAGATGGCCGCGCAGCGAAGCCTCGCCCTTGGTGTCGGTGCGCGCCTTCAGCTCTTCCGGCACGTCCTGCAGCACCTCGATGTCGGGCACGATGCCCTTGGCCTGGATCGACTTGCCCGACGGCGTGTAGTAGCGCGCGGTGGTGAGGCGCAGCGCGCCGTTGCCCGAGCCGAGCGGGATGATGGTCTGCACCGAGCCCTTGCCGAACGAGCGGGTGCCGACCAGCGTCGCACGCTTGTGGTCCTGCAATGCACCGGCGACGATTTCGGAGGCCGATGCCGAGCCGCCGTTGATCAGCACGATGACCGGCTTGCCCTTGGTCAGGTCGCCGGGATGCGCCGTGCGGCGCTGGGTTTCCTCGGCATTGCGGCCGCGGGTCGAGACGATCTCACCGCGCTCGAGGAAGGCGTCGGACACGGTCACCGCTTCTTCCAGCAGGCCGCCGGGGTTGTTGCGCAGGTCGATGATGTAGCCCTTCAGCTTGTCGCCGATCTGGCCCTGCAGATTGGCGACCTCCTTCTTCAGGCCTTCGGTGGTCTGCTCGTTGAAGGTGGTGATGCGGATATAGGCGATGTCGTCGGCCTCGACGCGTGCGCGCACCGAGCGGACGCGGATGTTGTCGCGCACCAGCGTGACGTCGATCGGATTGTCCTGGCCCTTGCGGATGATCTTGAGCTTGATCTTGGTGTTGACCGGACCGCGCATCTTCTCGACGGCCTGGTTCAGCGTCAGGCCCTGCACCGCCTCGTCGTCGAGTGTGGTGATGATGTCGTTGGCCATGATGCCGGCCTTCGAGGCCGGGGTGTCGTCGATCGGCGAGACCACCTTGATCAGGCCGTCCTCCATCGTGACTTCGATGCCGAGGCCGCCGAACTCGCCGCGGGTCTGCACCTGCATGTCGCGGAAGCTCTTGGCGTCCATGTAGCTCGAATGCGGATCGAGGCCGGACAGCATGCCCGAGATCGCGGATTCGACCAGCTTGGAGTCGTCGGGCTTCTCGACATAGTCGCTGCGCACACGCTCGAACACGTCGCCGAACAGATTGAGCTGGCGGTAGGTGTCCGACGTCGCGGCGCGCGCGCTCGATCCCATCAGCACGGCGCGGGGCTGCGTGACGAAAAGCGTCAGGGCCGCGCCGGTGGCGGCGCTAAGGAGAATTACCGAAGTCTTGCGCATCATCCGCGAACCTTTTCGCCTTCATTTGCGGCCCACCATGGACCTGGATCGATTGGAGTGCCGTCTTTCCGGAACTCGACATAGAGCACTGGCTGGCTCGCATTGGTCGCGAGAATGGATGCAACCTGGGATGTCGATCCCATCGTCGCAACCGGCTCCCCCGTGAGTACAAACTGGCCGATGTTTACCGAAATACGCTCCATCCCGGCGATCAGGACATGATACCCGCCCCCGGCATTGAGGATCAAGAGTTGTCCATAGCTGCGGAAAGGACCGGCGTAAACAACCCAGCCGTCACACGGGGTTGTGACCTGCGCGCCCGGTTTGGCTGCCAAAGAAATGCCTTTTTGTACGCCCCCCGCGCCGTCGGAACCGCCAAATTCGCGAATCTTGGTGCCATTCACGGGATAGGAGAACAGGCCTTTGGCCGAGGCGAAGGCGACCGCCGGGCTCATGCGGGCCGGATCCTTCAACGCTCCCAAATTCGGCTTACCGTTAACGGTCGCCGGGGCTCCCTGGAGGCTGGCGGTGGCGGCAGCCTTGGCCGCGCTCTTGAGGTCCTGCTCCATCTTCGCGATCAGGCCCTGCAGATTGTCGGCCTGCTTGGACAGCGCAATGGCGCGCGCGCCTTCGGTCTCCATGTCCTTTTCGGCCGCGCTCTGCTGCCGCTGCCGCTCGTCGACCAGCGCCGCCAGGCGGGTCTGGTCTTCCCGCAGCTTGTCGCGGTCGGCCGCCAGTGCGTCGCGCTCGGTCGAGATGGTCTTGCGCAGCGCGACCAGTTCGCCGAGATCCGCGGCAAGCTTCTCGGCGCGGACGCGCAATTCCGGCACCACGGCGCCGAGCAGCATCGCGGTGCGCAGCGATTGCAGCGCGTCCTCGGGCCGCACCAGCAGCGCCGGCGGGGTGCGTCGTCCGGCGCGCTGCAACGCCGCCAGCACCTCGATCACGTCAGAGCGACGTGAATCGAGCGAGGTGCGGATCTCGCGCTCGCGGCCGTCGAGCGGCTGCAGGCGTGCCTCGGCATCCGCGATACGGGTCTCGACGCTGCGCACCTGGCCGGCAATATCGATCAGCTGCTGGTTGAGCTTGCTGCGGTCCTGGCCGATCGCGGCGATGTCGGCCTTCAGCTTGTCCTGCAGCTCGGTCGCCTTGCGCTGCTGCTCGCGCGCGGCCTCGAGCTCCTGCTCACGCTGCTTGATGGCGTCGTCGGGGGATGTTGCGGTCGTGGCGGCTTGTTGCGCCGGCTGCGGCGTCGGTGATGGGGCCTGCGCATGTGCCGAAGCGACGAGGAGCGCAATCGACGGCGGCAGCAGGAAGGACAGCCAGCGTCGTCGCGTGGCGCGAAGATCGAAGAGCTGGTCTCGCTTGTGCTGCATCCGAGCTGTTCAGCGCTTTTGTCTGTCCGTCACCGTGTCACGCGCGGTGATAGGGATGGCCGGCCAAAATGGTCGCGGCCCGATAAATCTGTTCCAGAAGCATGACGCGGACCATTTGATGCGGCCAGGTCGCGGAGCCGAATGCAATACGCAACGAAGCCTTGCGCTGCAATTCAGGCGAAAGTCCGTCGGCGCCGCCGATCACGAAGGCAGTATGTGCAGCCCCCTCGTCGCGCCAGCGGCCGAGCTGCTGCGCAAAGCTTGCGCTGTCGATGCTCTTGCCGCGTTCGTCGAGCGCGACCAGCATATGCTTTTCCGGCAGCAATGCGGAGATCGCCGCGGCTTCTTCCGCGATACGCGCGGCGGTGTCGCGCGCGCGGCTCTCCGGAATTTCATGAACCTCGAGGCCGCGAAAGCCGAGCTTGCGGCCGATATCCTCGAAGCGCTCGCGGTAACGCTCGGCGAGCTCCCGTTCAGGGCCCTGTTTCAGGCGGCCGATGCAGATCACGACGAGACGCATCAGCGCAGACTAGCTGCGCCGCAGCCGATTCGCATCGGCTTCGATACCCGTTAGACCGCCGCGACTGCCGGGTTCTGAGTCCACAACCGCTCGAGATTGTAGAACTCACGCACCTCAGGCCTGAACACGTGAACGATCACATCGCCGGAATCGATCAGCACCCAGTCGCAATTGGGCAAGCCCTCGACATGGATGTTCTTGACCCCGTTTTCCTTGAGGCTCTTCGTCACATTCTCCGCGATCGCACCAACGTGCCGGTTGGCCCGGCCGGTGGTGATGATCATGTAGTCGGAGTATGCGGATTTGCCGCGAAGGTCGATGGTGATCGTCTCTTCCGCCTTCATGTCATCGAGGCGAGAGAGGACCAGGCTCAGCGTCTTGTCGGCATCCGGTTTGGCAGCGTTCAGTTCGGCAGCGTCCGGTTGCGCCTGCAAGGCCGCGGTTTTCGTCGATGTTTTACGCGCAGTCTTTGGAACCTTGGGTAAAACAGACTTTGACAATACAGATGTGGCCAGGGACCATTCCTTTCACTGTATCGCGGGCTGCCGAATCCTCGGCCCCACGCACCATATTAGGCATGTGGGGTTAATGGTTTCAATATTCCAGTAACCCTTTTACGCCTCACGCCGTTCTCCAGCTCCCGTCCGGGTTCCGCAGTCCGGTCGAAGACAGATTGGATTTCATTCCTGTCAGGAACACCCAGGCCGGCGCCTGCTGATCGGCCAGCCGTGTCGCCTGATTTTCGGGCATGCGATAGCGCGAGAGCGCCTGCGCCGCCGGTGCGGCAAGGGCGCGGAAGCTCTGGGGTGGTCGGTCGATCACGGCAATCGGCACATCGGACGCGATGCGCCGCCAATCTTTCCAGCGATGAAATTGCGCGAGATTGTCAGCGCCCATGATCCAGACAAAGTGCACGCCGGAGACACGACGGCGCAAGTGGATGATCGTGTCGACAGTGTAGCTGACGCCAATGACAGCTTCGAGACAAGAGATGTCGATGCGCGGATCGTCGGCAACGCGGCGCGCCGCCGCGGCGCGCTCGTTGAGCGCATGCAGGCCGTCATGGTTCTTGAGCGGATTGCCCGGCGTCAGCAGCCACCACACGCGGTCGAGCTGCAGGCGCTTCAGCGCGAACAGGCTGATGGCGCGGTGCGCGGCGTGCGGCGGATTGAACGAGCCGCCGAGCAGCCCGATGCGCATGCCGTTGGTGTAGAACGGAAGCGCCTGGGCCGCGGACAACGGCACGGTGGAAGCTTGCTGCAAGGGTCTACCGTGCGCGTGCGACAATGATCACGGCCGTGTCTGCCCGGAGCCGTGGACACGGTACTTGAAGCTCGTCAGCTGCTCGGCGCCGACGGGCCCGCGGGCGTGGAATTTGCCGGTGGCAATGCCGATCTCCGCGCCGAAGCCGAACTCGCCGCCATCGGCGAACTGGGTCGAGGCGTTGTGCAGCACGATCGCCGAATCGACCTCGTTGAGGAATCGCTGCGCGGCTGCGGCATCCTCGGTCACGATCGCATCGGTGTGATGCGAGCCGTGATTCTGGATATGCGCAATCGCGGCGTCGAGGCTGTCGACGATCTTCGCCGAGATGATCGCGTCCTCGTATTCGGTGGTCCAGTCCTCGTCGGATGCGGGCTTCACCCTGGCATCGACGCCCTGCACGATGTCGTCGCCGCGCACCTCGCAACCGGCGTCGATCAGCAGCTCGACCAGCGGTTTGAGTTTCGTCGCGGCTGCGTTGCGATCGATCAGCAGGGTCTCGACCGCGCCGCAGACCCCGGGACGCCGCATCTTGGCGTTCAGCACGACCGACTTGGCCATATCGAGCCTGGCGCTGGCATCGACGTAGATGTGGTTGACGCCTTCGAGATGCGCGAACACCGGAACGCGCGCTTCCGCCTCGACGCGCGCGACCAGGCTCTTGCCGCCGCGCGGCACGATCACGTCGATGCCGCCGTTCAATCCGGTCAGCATCAGGCCGACGGCTGTGCGGTCACGGGTCGGCACCAGCGTGATCGCGGCCTCGGGCAGGCCGGCTTCACGCAGGCCCTGCACCAGGCATTGATGGATCGCGCGGCAGGAGCGGAAGCTGTCGGAGCCGCCGCGCAGGATCACGGCGTTGCCGGACTTCAGGCACAGCACGCCGGCGTCGGCGGCGACGTTGGGACGGCTCTCGAAGATCACGCCGATGACGCCGAGCGGCACGCGGACGCGCTCGATGGTCATGCCGTTCGGCCGCTGCCAGCTTTCGGTGACGGCGCCGACCGGATCGATGATCTCGCGCACGGTTGCGACGCCATCGGCCATGGCCTCGACGCGCGCCTGCGTCAGCGTCAGGCGGTCGACGAAGGCCGCGGTCATGCCGCCCGCGCGCGCCTCGGCGACATCCTCGGCATTGGCGGCGAGAATGGCCGGCGCATTGGCGCGGATCGCGCGTTCGATCGCGGCGAGCGCCCGGTTCTTCTGCTCCGGCGGCGCCAGCGCCAGCACGCGCGCGGCGGCGCGCGCCTTGGCGGCGAGGTCGGTCATCAGGGCGGTGAGATCGGCGTTGCCGTCGATCGCCTTCAGGGGGGCGCTCATGGAAGTCCCAGCTTTGGAATAAGGCCATGTTCTAGCATGGCAATTAGGGAGTGGCGAGGCGCGGAACCGGCATGGCAGGTGGGCGGCAGGCCGCCCGCTCGGCCAATGGCCTACTCAGTGCTCTATTTGGCCCTACTTGGCCGGGATCGCGCCTGCCGGGCCGATCACGAGGTCGTCGCGGTGGATCATCTCGGACCGGCCGCTGATGCCCAGAATCGCCATCACGTCAGGCGAGGAGCGGCCCTTGATCTTCTCGGCGTTCTCGGCGTCGTAGGCGACGAGGCCGCGGCCGATCTCATGGGTGTCGGGGCCGCGCACCACCACGGCATCGCCGCGCGCGAACTGGCCGTCGACCCTGACGACGCCGGCCGGCAGCAGGCTCTTGCCGGCGCGCAGCGCGGCCACTGCGCCGGCATCGATGGTCAGCGTGCCCTTCGGCTCCAGCGAGCCCGCGATCCAGCGCTTGCGCGCGGTGACGGGATTGGCCGGGGTCAGGAACCAGGTGCAGCGGCCGCCGTCAGCGATCGCCTGCAGGGGGTGCTCGATCTTGCCCGAGGCGATCAGCATGTGGGTGCCGGCGGTGGTCGCGATCTTGGCTGCCTCGATCTTGGTGGTCATGCCGCCGCGCGACAGCTCGGAGCCGGCCGAGCCGGCCATGCCCTCGATCTCCGAGGTGATGCTCTCGACCACCGGAATCAGCTTCGCATCGGGATCGACCGCGGGCGGTGCGGTGTAGAGACCGTCGATGTCGGACAGCAGGATCAAGAGATCCGCGCTCGCCATGGTGGCGACGCGGGCGGCGAGACGATCATTGTCGCCGTAGCGGATCTCTGTGGTGGCGACGGTGTCGTTCTCGTTGATCACGGGCACCGCGCCCCATTCCAAGAGCTTGGCGATCGTCGAACGCGCATTGAGGTAGCGGCGGCGCTCCTCGGTGTCCTGCAGCGTCACCAGGATCTGTCCGGCCCCGATGCCGTGATGGCCGAGCACCTCCGACCAGATCCGCGCCAGCGCGATCTGGCCGACGGCTGCGGCAGCCTGGCTCTCCTCGAGCTTCAGCGGGCCGCGCGGCAGCTTCAGGCGGCTGCGGCCGAGCGCGATCGAGCCCGACGACACCACCATGACCTCGCAGCCGCGCTTGTGCAGCTTTGCGATGTCCTCGACCAGCGCCGCGAGCCAGGAGGCGTGCACCTCGCCGGCCTGCGAATCGACCAGCAGCGACGAGCCGACCTTGACGACGATGCGGCGAAAGTTCTTGAGCGCGGGGCGTTTCATGGGTTCGGTCTGGCAGGAAGGTGGAAGCAAAAGGTGCCACGAGGTGGCATGGGAGGTCTGGTTGCCGTCAACCCTGCGGCACCGGCGTCGCCCACGGCTCCGCCTGGCCGCCCTTGGCCTTGTTGGACACCGGCGCCTCGCCGATCACCTCGACCAGCGCACGCAGCGCGTCCTGCACGCCTTCACCGGTTGCGCCTGACAGCAGCAGCGGCGTCTTCTTCGCGGCCCGCTTGAGGCGGTCCTTCTGCTTCTTCAGCTCGTCGGGCGCGACCGCGTCGATCTTGTTGAGCGCGACGATCTCGATCTTGTCGGCGAGCTGGCCCGCATAGGCTTCGAGCTCGGTGCGCACGGTCTTGTAGGCCTTGCCGGCATGTTCGCAGGTCGCATCGATCAGATGCAGCAGCACGCGGCAGCGCTCGACATGGCCCAGAAAACGATCGCCGAGGCCGGCGCCTTCATGCGCGCCCTCGATCAGGCCGGGAATGTCGGCGAGCACGAATTCACGGCCGCCGTAATTCACCACGCCGAGCTGCGGATGCAGCGTCGTGAAGGGATAGTCGGCGATCTTCGGCCGCGCCGCGCTGACCACGGAGAGGAAGGTCGATTTGCCCGCGTTGGGCAGGCCGACCAGGCCGGCATCCGCAATCAGCTTCAGCCGCAGCCAGATCCAGCGCTCTTCGCCCGGCGCGCCGGGATTGGCGTTGCGCGGCGCGCGGTTGGTGGAGGATTTGAAATGCGCGTTGCCGAAGCCGCCATTGCCGCCGGTCGCCAGCACGAATTTTTCGCCGAGCTCGGTGAAGTCGTGCAGCAGGGTCTCGCGGTCCTCGTCGAACACCTGGGTGCCGACCGGCACTTTCAGCACGATCGATTTGCCGTTGGCGCCATGGCGGTCCTTGCCCATGCCATTGGTGCCCTTCTGGGCCTTGAAGTGTTGCTGATAACGGTAGTCGATCAGCGTGTTCAGCCCGTCGACGGACTCGATGATGACGTCGCCGCCGCGGCCGCCATTGCCGCCGGAGGGGCCGCCAAACTCGATGAACTTCTCGCGCCGGAACGCGACGCAGCCATTGCCGCCGTCGCCCGAGCGAATATAGACCTTGGCTTCATCGAGGAATTTCATGATTTCAACTATAGCGTTTTCAAGCGAAGTGGTCGCCGGTTCGCGTGAAGAAAACGCGTCAAAACGAGAATCGAGAGCACAGCGGTCCTGATTTCATCAGCACCGGTGTGCTCTAGTTAGGGCAGGGTGGCCGCTGCGGCAACCCGGAAAGGCCCTGACTTTGGCGAAAAGCCTTAATTTTCGAGCCTTTTTGCGGCCCCGGCGAAAGCGGGATGGGTTTTAGTTGAATCGGCTGGCGCGGTCTCGGTCGACCTCTCCCCATCGGGGAGAGGTCGGCGCGAAGCGCCGGGTGAGGGTTCTTGCTCTCTCGATAGACCGCAACCCCTCACCCGATTTGCTGCGCAAATCGACCTCTCCCAAGGGAGAGGTGAACTTTTGACGCCGATCCAGCTCGACCTAATCTCACCATGCTGCTAGCTCGGCCGCCGCCGCACCAAGAATTTCTGCATTCCTTCCAGCACCAACTCGCGGCGCTGGTTGTACACGGTCGAGCGCAGCGTCACGACGCCGGTGGTCTTGCCCGGTGACAGCTCGATCACCTCCAGCGCCGGGTAGATGGTGTCGCCGGCATAGACCGGCTTGAGGAACTTGCTCGACTGTTCCAGGAAGCCGATCAGCGATTCCTCCACGACATAGGGAAACAGCCCTGCGCCGGGCGCGGTGTGCACCAGGGTCTGGAAGCCGTGCGCGAGCAAATCAGGCATGCCGCGGCTGCGGCAATACTCGACGTCGTAATGGATCGGATGGGTATCGCCGCTTGCGGTCTGGAACGCCGCGAACACGGCCGAGGTCTGGGTCCGGCTCGGAATCACGAAGCGCTCGCCGAGCACGAAATCCTCGAACCAGCGCTGCGCGGGGACCATGCGATGCTGGGTGGGGTCGAAGTCGCTCATGCGGCGTTTCCTGCTCTGTTTCTTGACGTGCTGGCCCAGCCGTAGCGCAGCTGCGGCACTGCGACAATTGGTTCGATATGCCCGCGCCGGGGTTGTCCTGCACGGCCACCTCGCTAAAACCGGCGTTCGGACCTGTCCGACTCAAGTGGCGGCGATAACAAGACAACAATGAGCCTGTTCGCAAAACTGTCCTCCTACGACGATCGATCGGCGCGGCTCGCCGGCATCGGCTTGATGCTGCTGTCGATCTTCATGTTCTCGGTCGGCGACGCGATGGGCAAATTCATCGTCGCCACCTACTCGGTCGGGCAATTGCTGTGGCTGCGCGCCTGCGCGGCGCTGCTGGTGCTGCTGCCGATGGTGTGGAAGCGGCGCGCGGATTTCCGGCATCTGGAGCGGCCGTGGCTGCAATTGCTGCGCGTCACGCTATCGACCGTGGAGGTCGCGGCGTTCTTCCTGGCGACGGTCTATCTGCCGCTTGCCGACGTCATCACCTACTATCTGGCCGGACCGATCTTCGTCACCGCGATGTCGGGCCTCTTGCTCGGCGAGCATGTCGGCTGGCGGCGCTGGACCGCGATCCTGGTCGGCTTCTGCGGGGTGCTGATCGCGCTCAGGCCATCCGCGCAGACCATCAGCTGGCCGGCGATGATCGCGCTCGGCGGCAGCCTGTCGTTTGCCGTGCTGATGCTGATCACACGCTCGCTGCGCGCAACGCCCGACATCGTGCTGGCGACGTCGCAATTCGGCGGCACCTTCATCCTCGGCCTCGTGCTGTCGTCGTTCGGCTGGGTGACGCCATCGGCCGGCAGCCTCGTGCTGTTCTTCGCCGCCGGCATCATCTCGGTCGCGGCGCTGCTCTGTGTGAACAGGTCGCTGAAGCTCGCGCCGGCCAGCGTGGTGGTGCCGTACCAATATTCGATGATCGTCTGGGCGGTGATCTTCGGCTTCGTGGTGTTTGGCGACGTGCCGTCCTGGGCCACGATCGTCGGCGCCGCCATCATCATCGCGGCCGGCCTCTACATCTTCGTGCGCGAGCAGCAGCTCGGGCGACCTGACTCCGCGGTGAACCCGCCGGCCTAACCGCGTTGTCGTCCCGGCGAAGGCCGGGACCCATAACCACCGATGCTGATTGCGGCACAGGCTGGAGCCGCAGCGCGGCCGAACAGCGACCATTTGTGATTATGGTCCCCGCCTTCGCGCTAGGGCATGCACACATCTAGTTGGGTGGGGATTCCCGAATCGGTATTTCGTGTGATTCATATTGCGGCACTTCGGCTTTGGCGGAGGTGTCGACATGCTGGCGCAAATTGACTGGTCATTAGGTCGGTTCGGGGATCTCCGCCTCGATAAAGGGGGGCGGCGCTCGTCGAATGCATGGTCGCGGGCAAGGATGTCTGCCTGCGACGGCTGGCAGGAGGCATGCGTGCCCGGGAGGTGCGCTTCAACCGCTTTCTCGGCAATGCCAAGGTGACGACGACGCGGATAATCGAAAGCTGGAGCGATGGTACGGTAATGGCGGCCGAAGGCCGCCATGTGCTGGCGATCCAGGATACCAGCGAGATCAATTTTGCCACCAAGGCACAAAACCGGCGTGGCTTGGGCGAGATCGGTCATGGCAACACCCGCGGGGTGTTGCTGCACCCGATGCTGGCCGCAGACGCGGAAAGCGGCTGCTGCCTTGGCCTGTTGCACGGCGAGATCTGGACCCGCCAGGGCCGCCGCACCGTCTCGCACGACAATCGCGATCTGAAGGACAAAGAATCGCAACGCTGGATCGCGACCGCTCTGGCAGCCAAGCCGCTGTTGGCGAAGGCTGCGATGGTGACCATGCTGGGCGACCGCGAGAGCGACATCTTCGCGCTCTACGCCTGCGCCGCAGAACACCAGTTCCACGTCATTGCCCGGAGCATGCATGATCGCAAGCTGGCGGATGGCTGTGGCCTGTATGCGGCCAGCGAGGCCATGACCAGCATCGAACAACGGACCATCGTATTGCCTGCGCGAGCACAACGGCCTGAGCGGGCTGCGCTTCTCGATCTGCGCTTCGGCGCCGTCGAACTGGCCCGACCGCAAACCAAGTTCCTGCGCCATCTGCCGAAAAGCCTACCCTTGATCCTGGTCGATGTGCGCGAGATCGAGCCGCAGGCCGGGATCGAGCCGCTGCACTGGCGGCTGCTCACCACGCATCCGGTGACGAATGCAGAAGAGGCCTGGCGCATTATCGAATGGTACAAGCGGCGGTGGCTGATCGAGCAGTTCTTCCGCATCTTGAAGACACAAGGCCTCAAGCTCGAAGACAGTCAGATCGGGACCGCCGAGCGGCTTCTCAAGCTGGTCGCGATCGCGGCCAAGGCGGCAGTCATCTCCCTTCAGCTTGTGCAGGCGCGCGATGGTCGCGACAACCAGTCTGTCCGAATTGCCTTCAATGCTGGGGAAGTCGCTACACTTGCCGCCCTCAATCGCAACCTCGAAGCCCAAAGCAAGCGGCTGAGAAACCCGCACCCGCCTGACAGCCTCGCTTGGGCCGCCTGGATTATCGGCCGGCTCGGCGGCTGGGACGGCTATCCATCGTCCAAACCGCCGGGCCCCATCACTATGAAACACGGCCTGCAATACTTCCACGCCGCAGCCGCTGGATGGTCCCTCAGAGATCTGTGCATGCCCTAGCGCCTTCGCGGGGACGACGACGTTGTTGTGGATCGAGCCTTCAGCTCTCCCGCCGCTTCGAGCTGTTCCAGCGCTTCAGCGAGGTCCAGACGCCGCGCGACAGGCGGAAGGCATCGACCGGGCTCGACGAGCCCAGCGCCTCGAAGCGGTGCAGCTCGACGCCGCTCCACTGGAAGCCGCACTTCTCGAGGATGTTGCGCGACGACGGGTTGACGACGCGGGCGCCCGCGATCAGCTGGTCGAGATCGAATTCCTCGAAGTAGTAATCGATCACGGCGCGCGCGGCCTCGGTGCCGAAGCCTTGGCCCCAATAATCGACGCCGAGCCAGTAGCCGAGCTCGGCCGATGTCTCCTCGCGCCAGTCGATGCCGACCATGCCGACCGGCGTGTGATTGTTCTCGATCAGGAAAACGGTCTCGCGGCCGCCGGCGCCGAGCGCGCGCACGAATTCGATGGCGTCGTCCTGGGTATAGGGATGCGGCAGGCGGCGGGTGTTCTCCGCGATGCGGCGATCATTGGCGAGGCGTGCGATTGCTTTTACGTCCGCGAGCGTCGGCTTGCGCAATGTCAGCCGTTCGGTCTCGAGGACGCAAGCTCTTGCCTCGCGCAAGGTCGGCGTCGGGATGTCCTGCAACATGTCGAGCTCCTGTGATGCGACAATTGGTACGCAACGCTTGGAACGTCACGCGCGGTCGAACCGGATCGCGCGCAACAAAAAGGGGAGGCCGGTCATCCCGCCTCCCCTTGGAGCTCTTTGCTGCTCCGCCGGTTCAACAGGACCCGGCGGACTCATGTGTGTCCACCGTCTACTCGGCCGCCTGCGCCATCGGGATAACCGATACGAATGTGCGGCCATTGGCTTTGGCACGGAACTCGACATGACCCTCGACCTTGGCGAAGAGAGTATGATCGGTGCCCATGCCGACATTAAGGCCGGGGTGCCAGGTGGTGCCGCGCTGACGCGCGATGATGTTTCCGGGGATCACGCGCTCGCCGCCGAACGCCTTGATGCCAAGGCGCTTGCCCTTGGAATCACGTCCGTTGCGCGATGAACCGCCTGCTTTTTTATGAGCCATAGCTCGTCTCCGACTTCGCTTTGATCTCTAGATCAATTCCTTGACGGAATCATTTCACGTTTTGTCACGCTTCACATCTGAAGACGCGACGATCACCTTTTTGCGCGTGCCCGCGAACGGCCTATTCGGCTGCCTCGGCGGGCGCTTCGACCTTTGCCTTCTTCGGCCGCGGGCCGATGGTCGGCTTGGCGTTATCGGCGAGGATCTCGGTGATGCGAAGCACCGTGAGCTCGTCGCGATAGCCGCGCTTGCGGCGTGAATTCTTGCGGCGACGCTTCTTGAACGCGATCACCTTGGCGCCGCGCTTGTGCTGCAGCACTTCGGCTGCAACGGTCGCGCCCGCGACGGTGGGCGTTCCCAGCACCGGCGTGTCACCGCCGAGCACCAGAACTTCGCCTAGCTGCACGATCGTGCCGACATCGCCGGCGATCTTGCCAATCTCGAGTACATCATTCGGAACGACACGGTACTGCCGGCCGCCGGTTTTGATGACTGCGAACATCGTTTGATTCCTTCGTGTTCGGTTCCGGCCTCGGACAGATCGCCCGGGTCGGCTTTTTGTTCAGTCGCTATGGGTTATGTGTTCTGCGCGAAGGGAATGAATTCCCAAATGGTTCGCACAAAAACAATCGGCGCGAGAAATCCCCGCGCCGGATGGGCGGACTTATAGCCGCAAACGACGCAGAGTCAAGGTAAAGCCGGGCAAAAACCGGCCAAAGATGAAGGGTTTGGCGCGATTTCGGCCCGGATTGGCGGCTCAGGCCGCGGTCTGTGCCGCGACCCGCGCGTGGCGGCGGATCGCCTGCGGCGGCTGGCCCAGCACCCGCAGGAACGCCCGCCGCATCCGTTCGCGGTCGGCAAAGCCGGTCTCTATGGCAATTTCGTCCATCGAATGGCGGCCGTCGCCGATCAATTCGCGGGCGGCCTCGACCCGCAGCTGCTCGATCGCCTTGGCCGGCGACTGGCCGGTCTCGGCGCGGAAAGCGCGGCTGAACTGGCGCGGGCTAAGCCGCGCCACCTCGGCCAATTCCTCCACCGACAGCTCGTTGCGCAGATGCGTCTTGGCGTAGTGCAGCGCGTTCTGGATGCGGTCGGATTTCGGGTCGAGCTCGAGCAGCGCGGAAAACTGCGACTGGCCGCCGGTGCGGCGGTGATAGACCACGAGCTTGCGGGCCACCGAGCGCGCGACCTCGACGCCGAGATCATGCTCGATCATCGCCAGCGCCAGGTCGATCGTCGCGGTCATGCCGGCGGAGGTCCAGATCGGCCCGTCAACGATGTAGATGCGGTCCTGATCGACCTTCAGCTTCGGAAATCTTGCCTGCAATTCCGCGGCGAATTGCCAATGCGTCGAGACGCGCCGGCCATCGAGCAGGCCTGCTTCAGCCAGCGAGAAGGCGCCGATGCAGGGCGCGGCAATCCGCTGCGACTCCGTCATGGCGCGGCGAATGAAGCCGGTCAGCTTCGGCGACGCCGGATGCAGCTCGTGGCCGGCGCCGATGAACAGCGTGTCGAAGCTGCGCGCGCCGAAAGCTTCGGTCTCGACATTGAAACCGGCGGATGACCGCACCGGGCCGCCATGCTCCGACAGCAGCGTGACCTCATAGAAGGGGTCGCCTGCGATCAGATTGGCGACCTCGAACGCAGTGATGGCGGTGAAGCCCATCACCTGGAATTCCGGAAAAACGACGAAGCCGATCTCCTGCATGGAACCCTCCGACGTGAAATCGATGTCCTAAAAAGGTGTATATATGACATTTGAGACATGCAAGGGGACCTGTAGAACCTGATCAGCGGCCAAAACCGGCCGCCCAGGGTCAAACAGGAGACCAACATGACCAAGTCAGCCAAAGGAACGGCGCTCGTGACCGGTGCGTCGTCCGGAATCGGTGCCATCTATGCGGACCGGCTCGCACGGCGTGGCTACGATCTGATCCTCGTCGCACGTAACCGCGAGCGCCTCGACGGGCTCGCCAAGCGTCTCGCGGCGGAGACAGGCCGATCGATCGAGATCGTTGCCGCCGACCTCAGCAAGCGCGGTGACGTGTCGCGGATCGAAGCCATTCTGCGCGACAATGCCGGCATCAGCGTGCTGGTGAACAATGCCGGCGTCGGCGCCACCGCGCCGCTGCTCGCATCCGACGTCGACAAGATGAGCGACATGATCGCGCTCAATGTCGATGCGCTGATGCGCCTGACCTATGCCGCGGTGCCGGGATTCGTCGCGCGCGGCGGCGGCACCATCGTCAACATCGCCTCGGTGGTCGGCGTGCAGCCGGAGCTGCTCAACGGCGTCTACGGCGGCAGCAAGGCCTTCGTGCTGGCGCTGACGCACTCGTTGCAGCACGAGCTGAAGGACAAGAACGTCCGGGTCCAGGCGGTGCTGCCGGGCGCCACGGCCACCGAGTTCTGGGACATCGCCGGCACGCCGATCGCTCATCTGCCCGGCGAGATCGTGATGAAGGCCGAGGACATGGTCGATGCCGCGCTCGCCGGCCTCGACCAGGGCGAGGTCTTCACCGTGCCGTCGCTGCCGGAGGCCGCCGATTGGCAGGCCTATGAGGCTGCCCGCCAGAAGCTGATGCCGAACCTGTCGCGCAGCGTCCCCGCAGCGCGCTACGGGGTAACGGCCGCCTGAGACTATTCTGCGGTCTTTGCGAGATTGCGTCCCGCGCCCGGCCGAACGCCGCCGCGCGGGACGCAACCATTTGGGTTCCCCGCAGTTGTCTGACGGAACCTCAAGCGGGCAGGCGAATGGCTGACGACACCGGACTGACCACGGGCATCGCGCACCACGGTGCCGCGCGGCTGCCCTCCGTCGATATCGACAGCTTCAACATCGAGCTGAAGGACGACGAGGGCTTTCTCGGCGATCGCGCCTCCAAGGGCGCGTTCCGCAAGATCTTCGATCGCTGGCGCAAGCCGCTGCGCAAATCCGGCGAGGATCCGTTCGGCGACGAGCCGTCCGACAAGATCAGCAAGAAGAAGCTCGACGAGATGCTGGTCGGCGACGACACCGAAGCCTCCGCGGTCGTGCACAGCGCGATCGAGGAGTTCGCCCAGGAGCTCGCCTACGTGACGCGGCGCTTCCTCAACACCAAGGCCTGGGCCAAGACCGAGCGCATCGTGGTCGGCGGCGGCTTCCGCGACTCCAGGCTCGGCGAACTCGCGATCGCGCGCACCGACATCATCCTGAAGTCGGAGGACTTCAAGGTCGATTTGGTGCCGATCCGCTTCCATCCCGATGATGCCGGGCTGATCGGCACGCTGCATCTGGCGCCGTCGTGGATCTTCGAGGCCCATGACGGTGTGCTCGCGGTCGATATCGGCGGCACCAATATCCGCTGCGGTGTCGTCGAGACGCGCTGGAAGAAGGCGCCCGATCTCTCCAAGGCGACGGTCTGGAAGTCGGAGCTGTGGCGCCATGCCGATGACGAGCCGACGCGCGAAGGCGCGGTGAAGCGGCTGGTGAAGATGCTGAAGGATCTGATTGCCGCCGCCGAGAAGGAGAATCTCAGGCTCGCGCCGTTCATCGGCATCGCCTGTCCCGGCGTCATCAAGGAGGACGGCGGAATCGAGAAGGGCGCGCAGAACCTGCCGGGCAATTGGGAGAGCAGCAAGTTCAACCTGCCGGCGAGCCTGGTCGAGGCGATTCCGCAGATCGGCGATCATGATACCGCGATCGTGATGCACAATGACGGCGTGGCGCAGGGGCTGGCCGAGGTCCCTTTCATGCAGGATGTCACGCGCTGGGGCGTGCTGACGATCGGAACCGGACTCGGCAATGCCCGCTACACCAATCGCAGGAAAGACAACGGCAAGGACGACAAGAAGGCCGACAAGGCCAAGAACGACGATGGCGACAATGGCGAGAAGAAGACCAAAAAAGCCAAGAAGGCCGACGCCTGAAGATTTCATCCGTGGTCATACGGCCCGGGATCGCGCGGTAAGGTTGACCGGTTAGGTTAAGATCGGCTTCGCGTTGCCGATCCAGCGGGCGCCGCTACCGTGGACCGTGTCGCTCCCGCCGACCGGCGAAGCCGCACTTCCCGGCCTGCAATATTAAGAAGCGGCACGGGACCGCCAGTTTTTGTCGCGTCCTGGCGGTCCCACCATTCTCTCACCTCCAATTGATCCGCTCGAAGAACCCTGCGATCTCGGCGGCTGCGCGATCGGGGTCCTCGCGATGCGGGAAATGCCCGACATCGGGAAACATCGCGAGATCGAGGTTGGAGAAGGTCTCGCCCAGCCGGTCGGTCCATGAGTAAGGAAACAGCGGGTCGTGCTCGGCCCAGCGGATGCAGGTCGGCACCGTGATCGGGGGCAGCGCGGGCGCCTCGCCCTGCATCATCTTGACGCGCCCCGCATGCGACGCGCGATAATGCGCGAAGCCGCCGGCGAGGTTGCCCGGCTTGAAGAAATTGTCGGCAAAGTCCTCGATCACGTCGTCGAACGCGGCCTTGCGATGCGTCCAGTTGCGCAGGAAATGGCCGATGTAGGTGCGGCAGTTTTCACGGCTGGCGCCGACCAGCGCGGGCGCCATCTCCATCTGGTGGAACGACTGGTACCAGATGTGATTCAGCCGGTCCGGCGCGGCCATCCGTGGCCCGATGCCGGGATAGACGAAATCGAACAACAACAGCCCGGCGATGCGGTCCGGCGCCTTGCGGGCGAGCGGCTGCATCACCGCGCCGCCGACGTCGTGGCCGACCACACCGGCCCTGTCGATGCCGAGGGCGTCCAGCAGCGCCAGCATGTCGTCGGTATGCTGATCGGGGCCGTAAGGGCCCGTCGGCTTGTCGCTGTCGCCGAAGCCGCGCAGGTCGGGCGCGATCAGGGTGTAGCGGTCGGCGAGCCGCGCCATGACCGGCTTCCAGGTCAGCCAGAATTCCGGCCAGCCGTGCAGCAGCAGCAGCGGCTTGCCGCGGCCGGTCCGCACGACGTGGAACGCCGCGCCGTTGGCTCGAATCGTTGCATGATCCATGGTCCGCTCCTGCTGCTTCCGGCTCGCCCGTGCGCTGACCGCGCGCGAGGTGTCCCGCTAGCGCGTTGTTTCCGCGCACTTTCTCCCGTCATGGCGCTGCTTCGGCCGCGCCATGCGCCGGTGACGGAAATATTATTGCAGCGCCTTGTCTGTCCCGTCATCCTCGCCTAGAACACGCCCCGACCGCGGGTGGCGCAAATCACCCGGGCCATCGGAGAGGTGGCAGAGTGGTTGAATGCACCGCACTCGAAATGCGGCATAGGTGCAAGCCTATCGGGGGTTCGAATCCCTCCCTCTCCGCCACCCTTCGCCCGATCCGAACCCGCCAGAGCTATCCGGCTGTGCCGGAGCAGGAGACCGCGGCTGGCCGTGACCCGGTCCGCGGCGCGTGACGACAAGCCGATGACCACTGACATTCCAACCATCAGCACCGCTCGTTTGACGCTTCGTCCGCAGGCGATCGATGACTTCCCCGCTTACCTCGCGTTCCTGGCCTCGCCGCGCTCCGCCGGCATGGGCGGGCCGTTCGATGTCCGCGCGGCGTGGGGGATGTTTTGTCACGATCTGGCGTGCTGGCGCCTGTTCGGGCATGGCGCGCTGATGATCGAACTCACCGCGTCGAAGCAGTGCATCGGCCAGGTCGGCATCAACCACGGGCCGCTGTTTCCGGAGCAGGAGCTCGGCTGGCTGCTCTATGACGGGCATGAGGGGCATGGCTACGCCACCGAAGCGGCGCGTGCATTGCGCGACTGGGCGTTTGCGACGCTGAAGCTTTCGACGCTCGTCAGCTACATGGCGCCGGACAATGCGATGTCGGCTGCGGTGGCGAAGCGGTTGGGCGGTGTGCTCGATCCGTCGGCGCCGCGCGAAGACCCCGACGATCTCGTCTATCGCTATCGGGTGCGCTGAACGGTCAGTTCGCCATCCCGTCACTTCAGGCACGTTCTGCAACTTGTCGGGATTGTGGGTCGCACAACAGCAACGATCCACTCGCCTTCGACCTGCAAGGCGGTCGCTTGGACAAGGTCGTCCTCGATGGTGATGAAGCCGGGCGAGAAATCTATTGATCCGAAGCAGCCAACTGCGCCGTTTGGCGTCCGCCGTTCAACTCTCTCAACTGGTTCACGTATTCCTCAGGCTTCAACAAATGGAATGGAGCTTTCAGACCCATGAAGTTGGCGATGCGACCAATAAAGGCCGTGCAATTGGTCGTCTCCGCATTCCAAACAGGCGAGGTCGCCTGGAGGTGCTTGATATACGCAAAAACCTTCTTCGCGTCGGCCTCACTCAGGTAAACGCGATAGCTGGCCGTCAAATACTGCTCGTCGAGGTCACCGTAACTTGCTCCGGTTTCGGAGGGCACCCAAGTCAGATGTCCCAGCACATAAGGCAGGACATCGCCTGCCGGATGCAGCCCCGCGACCTCGACCTGCTTTTCGCTTGTCTTGCCGTACCAGACAAACGCATGCCCATAGGAAGCCGCCGTGCGGGCACGAAAGTCGACGTAGTATGGCCCTTTGACTGAAGCCCTTCGAGCCGGCTTCGCGGCTGCTTCGGAGGCGGGACCGTTCGGACCAGCGACGGCCGCTGCCACAACCGCTCTCGTCGACGGCTTGCGCGGCTTGTCCTGCGGCAGCGGCGCTTGATCCGATTGCGCCGCCAATTGCTGCGCATGACCGATGCCGGCTTCCAAAGTCATGGAAGCCACAATGACACCAATTCCGGCAAGCAACCGCAAGCCGTTCCGTTTCCGGTTGGATTCTGGCACGTTCAAGCCCTCACAAGGGTAGTCAATCCCAAGCAGCGCCTTGCTGCCCGAGCTATCCCTTCGTCACGATCGGAGCAGGAGCTTTTCCGACCGGGTACTTGCCGACGGGGGACTTGCCAACCGGATACTTGCCGATCGGTGCCTTGCCAATCGGAGCCGTTTCCGCAACCGGCTGCGGGTGGGGGAGGTCTGCCGCGCTGACAGCAGCCATGAAACCGAATGTCGCAACTCCAGCAACCAGGAACTTCAGCATCGTGATCTCCAAGATGGGTAGCGTCAATATGAACAGATTACCCTCTAACGGCGATGGCGTAATTAACGCTCTCGCAAAGCTGGTGCTCGCGCGGTCGTTTCCTTGCCGAGTGTGGCAAAAACGGCACGGGGCTGTCGCTTTGCGTGTGTATCCGGACGTGAGTTCGGCGAGAGCAGCCTGCAAGCCGGTTCAGAAAAGCCGCGGCAAAAGGCGTCCGGTCCGGGCCATATACTGGCGATACTCGTCGCCGAAGGTGTCCACCATCATCTGCTCTTCTTTGGCAATCCGCCCGAAAAACAAGGTTCCAAATCCGATCAGGCCAGCGAAACCAGCCACCCAGTTGGGGAGCAGCAATGCCTGAGCAACAGCCCAGAGCCAGAACGCGGTATACATCGGATGGCGAATTCTCCGATAAATACCGTCTGTGATCAGGCGATGATTCTCCCGCACGTCGAGGCTTACGGACCAATTCCGACCAAGGGCTCGGTGAGTCAGCCGGAACATGACCAGCGCCGCAACCGCGACCAAAACACCCAGCCAGGCTTGAGCCGGCCGGAAGGCGTATGATGCGAAATGAGGCATGGCCGTCGCGGTGTAGATGAGTGGCACAATGCCAAGACCCGTGAGCGATATCAGCAGCAGGGTGTTTTCGCGCCAGCCTCGGGCGCTCCTCGTGACCTTTTCACGGCGAGCTCGACGCGCGTGTCTGTAGCGGATGAGATACCAACCGACCGCCATCATCACGAACACGAACTTGGCAATATCGGGCGTCATCGTGGACCACGCGCTTGTGTCGCTGGCGCCGCATCTTCGCCGATCATCGAAAGGGTGCCATCCTTGGCGAGCGTCCAGGATCTGACAGAAACAGGTCCACAGACCGGCATCAACCAATCATACAGCGCTTGCGGGTCGTTTCCAGCGATTAGTTGGCAGTCCGACAGGTTGGATCCCGGGCGGATGCGTTGCCGGGTTTGCACCGTTGCCGGATAGCACGACGCCGGCACGGAAAGGCTTTTTCTATCTCGCGCGCGGCGAAGCCACGGTGGCCCTCCGGTCTATCTCCAACACGCGCGGGAGCAACTGCGACGCTATGAAGGCATGCCCCGCATCCGTGAGGTGAATGAGGTCGAAAGCGTAGTACTGCGCAGGAATGTCTTCGTCATACAAAATGACTTTGATGGCGCGATCACGGAGCCGCCGCTCCATCGCCGCGATGTTGGCCGCCCGCTGCTCCTTCGTGACGAGGAAGCGCCTGTCGTTGCCTCCAGGCTGCAAGATGACGATGTCGGTCCCCTTTGGCACATCGCTGTCAATGCGCTTGAGCATCCCGGCGGTGGTGTCAAAGGGCACTCCGGCATTGGCGACGGTCGCGTTGACGCCCTTTTCTCTCAGCAAGGCCTCCAGCTTGGCCGGGTAGGCGCCTTGCTTCCCGACGTACCAGCCCTGGGTGTTGCTTGCGCCGACTGCCACGATGTGAATCGGCTTGGAGAAGGCTGCGCACACGGTCGCCGCGCAACACAGGGCGATCGCGATTGAGAGTTTTCTGAATGGCGTCACTGAGTCCCTCTCCGGCTTGAAGTGCTCAAGAAAACAACACCGACACCGGGCTCCTTCAAGGACCTAATCTAAGCCTCACACCTTGCGTCAACACCAACTTCAAATGGTCTTTCGGGTGGTATGCTAGGAAGTGGTCGAAGCCCGGGCTGCAGGTGAAACCAGGTTCGAAGGCCCCTGATTTCTTCGTGGGTGCGCGACAGCCGATCCGATTGAGCGGACCTTTCGTAGCACCATGTTATGCAACGCTGGGTCCTTATCGATGTTAAAGTGAGTGATGTTTACGTCACGAACATAAAAATTTGTCAGCTCCCCCCGGAAACCGGGTCCGCGACCGATTCGAACGCTTTCACTCTTGTACAGATTCAGAACGCGCCCGACATTGGCCGATGCCATATGCGACGATGTTCCGTCAAATGGAACAACCAGCGCAACGGGCACGCCCATTTGACCAAGGTACTCTGCCATCGACATCACGGCATCTGCACCAAGAGAGTGCCCCACCAGGATGATAGGCCCGCGCTGGCCTGCCCTATATCTCTCGATGATGTCGTCGGCGACGCTTCGCCATTGGGTATGATTTGCAACAACTGCGGCAACGCCAGCCGCTTGCAGCTGGGCGGCAAGGCTGTCCATGCCCAACGAAAAGACGTTCAGTAGTCCGCGGAACAAGTAAACGTGCGCCGTAGAAGACGGCATGCGAGCGGGCGAACTGATCGATCTCAGCGCAACCCTCGTTCCGGGCTTCGCCTGAGCCCCGTTGTTCAAAAACAAGCTGCTTGCAAAAACAATCATCAAGCCGGCGCAAATCAGCGCTGCGCTGTGCCGCACTCTCTCCATCTTCAGAATCCTCACCCTCAGGTCTAGTCGCATTAAATCAGACTCGGGAATCGTGGCAATTCATGAACGGCTTGAAAAGCGCGTTGAGGCGCACAATTGCCTCACTGTCGCGTATCTGCCACACGAAGAGCGATCGACGTGCCGCGACCATCAGGGCCCTCCACGTCAATGCCGCCAAAGGACGCCGCACTTTTTTGCTCAAGGCCAAACTCAACGAGTGCCACCCCGCGGACGAAGTGGTAATTTTACAGGTCAAAGTCCGCATCATCCACGTCAGGTTCACCAAGGACCGGCGGGCAACGAGGAGGCGCTAATCATCCGCAAAATTCCGTTTTTCAGAACAGATGCCGATCAATTTCTTTCCAGAAATCGAGTTGCCTAGATGATCCAGCGGCGGCACGTCTTCCATATCGGTGGTTACGATCCAATCACCCCCGAAGAGCAGGTCGAACGCTTGCGGCGGTCGCTCTCGAGCTTCCAAAAGATTTGGGGCGCTTCCTCACGGCTGTCGGAATTATCGAGCACTTCTGCAATTAGTGCTTCATGCAGCCTGGAAGCGTGGGGGCCGAACTGGAAAACTCACTCCACCTTCGAAATGCTCCGCTGGGATGATCTCATCCGGTGCGACGCGAAAGTCGGCTTCGTGTCTCGCCTCGTTCAATCGTTGAAAGCGCTGTTCGATTTCATCGTAACGGGAACGATATTCAGATACGCGATCGCAAGCTGGAAGTACGCTCTCTTTTTCATGTTTCCATATTGCTGTTTGCTGCTGATCGCATTTTGCAGCGTTGGGCTGTCATATCTGTTGATCAGGCTCATACACGCGACATTTTGGATAGAATTGCTGGTTGGATTTTTTTTGTCGCTTGCCATCTTCGTCGGCGCGATGCTCTGGATTGGACCAAGGCGCAGGATAAATCACATTCTCGATGATGCCATTTTCTCCCACCAATTTCTTTACGGGCGGAAGAGCGAACTTGATAAGCGGCTCGGCGCTTTTGCGGACCTGATAGCAAGAACGGTTCGGGCCGCAGAAGTTGATGAAGTTCTGATTATTGGCCATTCCCTTGGTGCGGCGCTCACAATTGCGGCGGTCGCGCGCGCGCTGAAATCGGATCCTCCGCTCGAAGCGTGCGGACCCAAGCTATGCATTCTCACGGTCGGCGCCACTATACCTAAATTCTCGCTACATCCGATGGGGGGGCAAATACGGGAAGCGGCGCAACTCGTGGCCGGAACGCCAGCGATAGACTGGGTCGAATACCAGGCACGAGATGACGCAATCAGCTTCTATCGCTTCGACCCCGTCACCCTGAAACGTGTCAGTCGAGACCATCCGGGTTGCCGCCCGAGGATTCGGCGCGTCCAGATACATTCGATGGTCAGTCCGATGCGCTTCAAACGTCATCGCTTCAACTTCATGCAGATCCATTATCAGTTTCTGATGGGAAACGATCAGCGCTCGGCCTACGACTATTGCATGATTACTTGCGGGCCGCTCGACTTCGACGTTTCGACTTCGCCGTGCGGAGCGGTTGGGCTGTTCGAGGCGGACGGTTCGGTGATGACGACCGAAGTTGACGATCGGCTTGACCCGTCATGTCGAGAATAGCGTAGCCGGTTGCCAGCTGCCTCTGCCGGCACTTGCCGGCACCAGGTTGTTGAGCTGAGTAGGGTGCGTAGGCGCCATGATAGACGATCGGGATCCGGGCGTTTCCGTCGCCGGTTCCGACGTCGTGTATGGTGTCCTCTGCTGCTGCCATTGCGGCACCTTCTGCAGCTTGTCGGGATTGCCGGGCACATGAACAGCGACGATCCGCATCAATAGTGATCCGCTGGCTTTCTCCTGCGCGACCCCCATATCCTGAGCGACATGGAAATCATTCGCGCGGACGCGCTCCCAAGATCGGCTGAGGACGTCGATTTTTCCTTCGAGATTGATCGTATCGTCGTAGAGCCGTTCGATGCGGTGCCGTTGCGCGTCGAGCCGCTCTCGCAAAGGCATAAAGCCTATGGGCTGGACGATGCGCTGTTTGAACGATGCGACGGCACCGACAAGGTGCTGTTCCTGGCAAGCGAAGCGGGAAATCTCGCCGGATACATCACCGCCAGCCTGGGATGGAACGGCTGCGCCATGGTCGATGATTTCGCAGTGGCCCGATCATTTCGCCGACGAGGATTGGCTAGCGCGTTGATGGATCGGATTGTCGATTGGGCGCGTGACAAAGGGCTGGGAGCGATCCGGTTGGAGACCCAATCCAACAACGTCGCAGCTTGCAGCTTCTACCAGCGCTATGGCTTTGTCCTCGGCGGCTACGATCGATTTCTCTATCGCGAACTGGGTTCGGACACGGCCGACGAGGTGGCACTCTTTTGGTATCTTGATACTCGCTCCCGTAAGCCGGGCGACAACCGCATACCGAACGAGTCGTCGAGGGATGAAGGGCTTTGCCCGCAATGACATCGGCAGCTGCGCCATCCCGCGATGAGGAGACCGTTGAAGCGGCTTCACCTCGCTGACGGGCCCGCACGCCAGCGCCTCGCGAGCGCGACTGGGAGCCGCGTTCCATCGTGACAAAAGCGGCTCTCGGCGAAACGAGCCAATCGGAGCGGCCGCACGTCATTAACCTTAATTTTTCCTTTCGATTGTCAGTAAAATTTTATCGATTATCCTCGTGACGGTTGAGCGGTGTGACGAACCGCACAATGAGAGGCGAGAGCCGAGTGGCTCGACGGCCTCTCTGAAATCGAAGGGTGGGCAGAGCGCAGTGCCAGCCACCTTTCGGGCTGTCCGGCGGCGGCCGGCGGGGCAAATCAATTTCTGAAGTGCATTTGATTGCCAGATTGCGGCGCATCGCGTGCCGCATGATGCTTCACAATTGGGATGTTCCAAATGACGTTCGCGCATCTATTGATCGCGGCCGGTGGCGGCTTTGTGCTGCTGGCCGGCTTCGTCGCATTTGCCCTTTGGCGAAACGCACTCCATTCGACAGCGCGGATTTAGCAACCGGCGAGATCTGACTCCGGCGGCCTCGCTCATGGGGGTGAGTGAAGCCTGCGGGGATGGCCGCACCGCCGCGCGGCCTGACAGCCGAGCACCGCGCCTACAACCTGCCCCAAGGCGACGCGTGCTCGGCTGTTCATTATTCAAACGACCTTCACCGTTCGAAGCATTGATCGTGAGAGCAACTTGCTTCGACGCTGAGAGCGTCGGCGAGGAAGATCATTCGGTGCGTGTCGTGGTGGCGGCCCCGTTGCGCTCTCTGCGCGTCAATGCGGCCGCGCGGGAGGTGCGATCAATTCCGTCGCATCGGGGATGTTGTGCAGCTTGTCGGGATTGCGAGTCACAAAGATCGCAACGACCCGTTCGTTCTCGATCTGCAGGGCGGTCGTTTGAACGAGGCCATCCTCGATGGTGATGAAGCCGGGCAAGCCGTTGATGGTTGCGTAGCGGATCAAGCGTGAGGGATGCACAACGAACAGGCGAGCGAGCCCCGCGAACCGCTCCATCGCCGCTTCGAGGCCGACCAGCGGTCGAACAGGTGCCGGGACCCGGCCACCGCCGTCGGCGTAGACCACGACATCTTCGGCGAGCATCGCGCGCAATGCGGCGAGGTCGCCGGTCCTGGTCGCAGTGAAGAAGGCATTGGCCAGCCGCAGGCCTTCTTCATCGCCGACCACGAATCGCGGCCTGGCATCGTGGATATGCGCGCGGGCTCGGCTGGCGAGCTTGCGGCAGGTCGCGGCCTCGCGTCCGATCGTCTCGGAGATGGCGTCGAACTCCATTCCGAAGACGTCATGCAGCAGGAAGGCTGCCCGTTCCAACGGCGACAGCCGCTCCAGCGCGATCATCAACGGCAGTATCAGATCGTCGGCGGTCTCCTCCTGCTCGGGATCGAAGAACGGCTCGGGCAGCCACGGTCCGACATAGGCAGCGCGCCGGCGCCGCGCGGATTTCAATTCGTTCAGGGATAGGCGGGTGACGATGGTGTAGAGCAGGGCCCTGGGATCGCGCATCCGGTCGCGATCGGCGGCGAGCCAACGCAGCCAGGCATCGTGCACGACGTCCTCCGCGTCGGCCACCGAGCCCAGCATCCGATAGGCCAGCCGGATCAGCCGTGGCCGCAGATCGGCGAACATCTCGGCTGCCGCGGTTTCAGCCGCCTCTTTCATGACGCCGCCCGAATGGCCGCGGCAGTCGCCTCACGGCCACGCGCGAACTGAATTGCCGTCGTCGCCACGCGCCGTCCGAGGTGGCGCGCGGTCGCGAGATCAGATTCAGGCGGCGCAGTGTCGGCACCCTCGTCGGTGTTCGACTGCGCGCCGGCGCCGAGCCAGAACCCCAGCCGGTTCGGATCGGCCGCTGATCCCGATGCGGAGTTGTTGCCCGGCGGCAGGTCGAGATTGACCCAATGCATGCCGTGCTGGGCGGCGAACAGGGCAAGCTGGATCAAGGTGGAGAGCTTATCGCCGGCGTGGGCCCCCGAATTGGTGAAGCCGGCCGCGAGCTTGTCTTTCCAGCGATAGCCCTTGGACATCACCGCACCCGAGGTTGCTTCCTGAAACGCTTTGAAGGCCGCGGACGCCGCGCCCATGTAGGTCGGCGTGCCGAAGATAAATGCTTCAGCATCCAGCAAACAATCCCGATTCTGTTCCACGTCCTCCACAGGCACCAACAGGGCCTCCGCGCCATCGACATCCCCGACGCCGGACCAGACGGCCTCCGCCTGGCGCCGGGTGTGGCCATACGCGCTATGATAGATGATCGCGATCAGGGTGCGACCGCCGCCGGTTCCGATAGGATGCATGCTGTCCTCTGCTGCTGCCATTGCAGAGGCTAAGACAAGGCAGCGCGTCGAAACGTGACATGCGCTGCGAATTTTTGCCCGGAGGATATTGCGCCAATTGACCGCCGCTCAGGCGGTCGCGGTGGCCGCCGGCTGCTTTGCATGGGGTTGTTTTCGTTATTTTGGCGGGAGCCGGCCGCCGATCTCGAACCTGCGGGTGATCCCGATCGCCTCCAGGAAGGCCTCATCGTGGCTGACGACCAGCAAGGCGCCGTCATAGGCGCGCAACCCGGCCTCGACCGCTTCCATCGAGTCAACGTCGAGATGGTTGGTCGGCTCGTCGAGGATCAGCAGCGGTGGCGGCGTTGGCCCGCCCAGGACGCAAGCGAGGCCGGCACGAAGCAGCTGGCCGCCGCTCAGGTCCGCGACGGTCTGCAGGGCCGCGTCGGCGCGAAACATGAAGCGCGCCAGCGCGGCCCGGCAGGCGTTCTCGCCGGCATCCGGGTTGATGCGGCGGAAGTTGTCCAGGATCGAGGCCTTGGCATCGAGCAGGCTGACCGACTGATCGAACATCGCAAATCGGGTCATCACCTCGACGGTGCCGCGCAACGCGGTCAGCTCTCCGCTGACGAGCTTGAGCAGCGTTGTCTTGCCGGCGCCGTTGGGGCCTGTGATCGCGACGCGTTCCGGACCCGACATGAAGAAGGTGAGGCCGCGCAGGATCGGCGCGTCCGCGCTGTGGCCGGCATCGGCGGCCTCGATGCGCAGCGCTATCCTGCCCGCCGGCAGATGCGTCGACGGCAGCTGCACCGAGAACGGTTGCAGCACCTCGATGCGCTGCCGCGCTGCGGCGGCAAGCTCGCTTGCCTGTGTTCGCCTGCGCTCGGCGAGCCGGGCCGTCTCGCCGCCGCTGTCCTCGCTGCGGTTCTTGCGCAGCCCGGCGGCGATCCGCGGCAGGTCGCCCTTGGCCCGCTTCCTCGCGCCGGCGCCGTCCTTGCGCGCCTTCCTCTCGGTGGCTTCCCTTGTCTTGCGGTCGATCTCGGCGACGCGTTTTTCGGCATCATCCAGATCGTGTCGTGCCGCCGACAGCTCGATCGCCTTGCGCGCGCGGTACTGGCTCCAATTGCCGCCATAGCGCGGGGCCTCCAGCGAGGTCAGTTCGACGATCGCATCCATGGTCCCCAGCAGCTCGCGATCGTGGCTGACGACGATGGCGCCTTGCCGCCAACCGACGAGCAGGTCGATCACCGCCTGGCGTCCTGCGCGGTCGAGATTGTTGGTGGGCTCATCGAGCAGCAGGAAATCGGGCTGCGCGAAGGTCAACGCAGCGAGGCGCGCCCTTGTGGCCTGTCCCCCTGACAGCATCGCCAGCGGGGTGTCGAGCACGTCATTCAGTCCGACGCGCGCGAGCGCGGCCGCGATGCGATCGTCGAGCGTCCAGTCGATATCCGCGAGCTCCTCTGCGCTCGCAAGGCCCTGCTCCGCACGGCGTAACGCTGCCAATGCGCGGCGGGCGCCGAACAGGTCGATGACGGATTCGTCCGGCCTCACCTGCACCGTCTGATGCAGCATCCCGACGCGTCCCTGAACCGCGACGGCACCGGATTGCGGCGCCTGCCGGCCTGCGATCAGGCCGAGCAGCGTTGTCTTGCCGATGCCGTTGCGGCCGACAAGGCCGGTCCGTTCAGGGCCGAAACTGAGATCGATGTTGGAAAGGAGAACCCGGCCGTCAGGCGCGGACAGGGTCAGATTCGAGAGCGTGATCGATGCTGGCATGGCGATGGATATCCCGGTGGGCAAGGCTGATGGGCGTTGCTGTCCGGATGAAATCCATGGCCGTCGGCATCCTCTCGAGTTGATGATTGATCAGCTTTAGTCGCGTATTGCGCCGGCATCAAGGCGTGAAGCAAAACGTCAGGCGGCTTCGGCGAAGGTCCAGCGGTCGGGATCGGGGGTGTGGCCGATCAAGGCGAGACCATAAGCGATCGATTCGAACTGGTCCGCCGAGGTCAATCGCGCCTCGCCGAAGCGTTCCGCGAACAGCCGCTGCACCGCCGGCACGAACGAGGTGCCGCCGGTCAGGAACACCTTCTCGACGTCGCGCGCGGTGATGCCGGATTTCGCGAGCGCCTCGTCCACCGTCGCGCCCAGCCGTTCGATGTCGTCGGCGATCCAGGATTCGAATTCGTCGCGCGTCACGGTGGCGCCGATATCGATGCCTTCGCGGGCGAAGCGGAACTCGACGCGGTCGCGGCTCGACAGCGCGACCTTGGTGTCGGAGACGGCGCGGTACAGCGCGAAGCCGAGATCGTGGTCGACGATGGTGATGAAATCGTGCAGCGGCGCCGGATCGAGTGCGGTGCGCGCCAGCTGCTGCAATTCGCGCAGATCGCCGTTGCCCCGCATCATCGCGAGCTGGTGCCAGCGCGCGAGGCTCGAATAATAGTGATTGGGGATTGGCAGCACCTTGTCGAACGAGCGGTAGTTGGTGCCCTTGCCGAGCCGCGGCGACACGATGTGGTCGACGATGCGGTAGTCGAACGTGTCGCCGGCGATGCCGATGCCGGAATGGCCCAGCGGCTCGGCGCGCAGCACGCCGCCCTGGCGCGAGAAGCGCATCACGGAGAAGTCGCTGGTGCCGCCGCCGAAATCGGCGACCAGCACGGTCGCATCGTGATCGAGGCTGCGCGCGAAGGAGAACGCCGCGCCGACCGGCTCGTAGACATAGCGCGCATGGCCGGCGCCGAGCCGCTCGAACGCGGCCCGGTAGCGCTGCATCGCGAGCTCGTCATTGGGATTGCCGCCGGCAAATTTCACCGGGCGGCCGACCATGATGGTCGGGGCGCCCAAATCGAACCCTTCGCCGGCATGGCGCGTCAGCGTGCGCAGGAACGCGGCGAGCAAATCCTCGAACTTGTAGCGCTGCCGGAATATCTGCGTGGTGTTGAAGGCCGAGCTTGCCGCGAAGGTCTTGAACGACTGGATGAAGCGATGGATCGTGCGTCCCTCGAGGAATTGCTCGATCGCCCACGGCCCGCCCTCGGCGCGCGGATGCAGGCCGGCGCCGGGCCGTTCCTCCCAGAAGCACAGCGCGGAGACATAGACGCTATGCGTGCGGCCGCCATGCTCGAAGCGAACAGCCTCGACACGGCCGTCGGCATCGGACAGCGCGACCACGGTGTTGCTGGTGCCGAAATCGACGCCAATCGAGACGGCGGGCGGAGCGCTCGACATGTCATGCTCGGGATTTGGTGTGAAAGGGGGCGGACCTTTAGCGGCTTTGGCCGGGCTTGCCAACCCTTGCCGAGCGCGCAAAATTCACGATCCGGCGAATGACAATGACTTCACGCGCGACCTCAGAAATTCGCCACGGTCTTCAGACCGAACACCAGCGCGTTCGGGTTCCTGCTGGTGCCGCCGGGATCGACGACATACTGGATGTTCGGCCGCACCTGCAGGCCGGCCAGCGGCCGGTAGGTGTAGTAGAGTTCCATGACGTATTCATTGCCCTGGACCGCGACCGGACCGAGGCCGGCCAGATTCTGCAGTTCCTCCGACCAAGCGATGCGGCCGTTGACATGGGTGGTGCCGACTGCAAATCCGATGTCGTCCTCGGGGCGGGATTGCAGAGGTCCGGTGTAGGTCAGACCACCCGCGATCTGATAATCGGTGGTCGCGGTGCGGCGATCGGCCATGGTCGCGTTGAAGAACAGGCTCAGCGCACCCGCGGAACTGACCTGCGACGAGCGGATCACCTGCTGAACGAAGCTGACATAGCCGCCGTAGCGTCCGCGGCTCTGCAGCAGGGGCTGGCCGCTGAGCATGGCCGGACTACCATTGATATCGGTGACCACATCGGGGGCGGTCGACGTGTCGTACCAGCCGCCGAATTTGTAGCTGCCCGGCAGATTGCCGAACTTCGGCAGCCAGGCGATCTCGGCCGGGATCAGCAGGCCGGTCGACCCCGAATAGAACACCGGAAGCGCCGATTGCGACACATTCAGATAATTCGGATTGGCGTCATAGACGCCGAACTGAAAATAGCCGAAGCCCGGTAGGTTGAACTTCAGTCGCGTTGCCCATTGGCTGACCGGCCAATTGTAGATGTAGTTGCCGACCAGGTTGCCGGGCTGCGCGCCGCAGAAGGTCAGGTTCTGGAAATCGCAGGCGAAAGATGCGAAGTCCTCGCCGAAGGTGATCCGTCCAATCTTCCAGTCGATGAGGTCACCGATGAACTTCTGGTCGTACCAGAACTGCGTCAGCCGCAGCGTCTGGCCGCGTCCGAACAATTCCTGCACCTGCTGTAGCGTGCCGAGCCGCGCGTCGTCGCTCAGATTGCTGCCGTTGCGGTCGGTCCAAGTGACCTGGATCGTGCCGTCGGGCACGACACCGAGCTTTGCCAGATCAAACGTGGTGCCGAAGGTCCATTGATCGGTGTAGGCCGCATCACGCCGCTGACCGCCGGTTGCGTTGCCGGCGACCTCGCTGGTGTAGCCGAACTGGAAGTCGATGCCCGCATTCGACAGGCGGGTGCGCGCGCCGTTCCAGTCGCCGAGCAGCCAGGGAACAGGTGCGGGCGCGGCCGCTGCGCCGGGCGTGGTCAGATCGGCCGCATGCGCGACGTCGCCGCCTGCACAGGCCGACATCGCCGCGATGCCCAGCCAAAGATAGATCGCCGTCGGATGTCTCGCTCGGCTGCGGGACGACGCGCGCATGACGACGCTCCCCGGTTCAATCCTTCAATGCGTAGGCGATGACGTAGTCGCCGCGTTTGGTGCCGAACGAGCCGTGGCCGCCGGCCGCGGTGACGACGTACTGCTTGCCGTCCGCTTCGTAGCTCATCGGCGTCGATTGCGCGCCGGCGGGCAGGCGGTCTTCCCACAGCACCTTGCCGTCGCGCACGTCGTAGGCGCGGATCGTGTACTCGTAGGTCCCGGTGTAGAACGCGACGCCGCCGGCGGTCGTGATCGGGCCGCCCAGCATCGGAACGCCCATCTTGAACGGAAGCGGCAGCGGCGTGGTGTCCCGGATCGTGCCGTTGGGATGCTGCCAGACGATCTTCATCGTCCGGAGATCGATCGCCGCCATCGAGCCCCATGGCGGCCGGTAACACGGCACGGACAGCGGCGAGAGGAAGCTCGAGATGTCCACCCCGAACGGGGTGCCGTACATCGGCTGCGTCCCGACTTCGCTGCCGACCGGCTTCTCGGCGGTCGGCGCCGGCGGATTCTGCGGGCCGCGCGGGATCAGCCTCGACCTGAACGGCAGCGACATCGGATTGGCGATCGCGATCTGCCTGACGGGATCAACCGCGATGCCGCCCCATTCGAACATGCCGAGATTGCCGGGGAAGACTAGCGTGCCTTGCAACGACGGCGGTGTGAAGGTGCCCTCGTAACGAAGCTGGTGGAACATGATCCGGCACAGCAACTGATCGAAGATCGTGCCGCCCCACATGTCGGCGCCGGTCAGCTTCGCCTCCGGCCGGAACGTCAGTTCGGAAAACGGCTGCGTCGGCGCGCTGCGGTCGCCGGGCGCGGGCCCCTGCGGCACCGGACGCTCCGGCGCCGGCACGATCAATTCGCCGGTCCTGCGGTCGAGCACGAAGATATTGCCCACCTTGGTCGGCTGGATGATCGCGGGAACGACGCCCTTGGCCGTGGTGACGTCGACCAGGCTCGGTTGTGAGGGAACATCCATGTCCCAGAGGTCATGATGCACGGTCTGGTACGACCAGGCGCGCTTGCCGGTATTGACATCGAGCGCGACGATCGAGCTCGAATAGCGCTCGACCAAAGCATCGCGATTGCCGCCCCAAATGTCTGGCCCGTTGTTGCCGGTCGGGATGTAGACCAGATTTAGTTTCGGATCGAACGAGGCGGTGATCCAGGAGTTCGGCGAACCGTTGGTGTAATGCCGCGTCGGGGATGGCAATGCATTCTCGTCAGCCGCGCCGGAATCCCAGGCCCAGACCAGTTTGCCGGTATAGACATCGAAGCCGCGGATCACGCCGGACGGCACTTCGACCGCATAATTGTCGATCACCGCGGCAGCGACGACCATGATCCTGTCGCTGACGACCGGCGGTGACGTCGGCTCGAAGAAGCCCGCGGTCTTGATCCCCATGCCCTGCTGGAGGTCGAGGATGCCGTGATCGGCAAAGCCGTCGCACAGCTTGCCGCTGTCGGCATCGAGCGCGATCATGCGGCCGTCATTGACCGGTAGGAAGATCCGCCGCGGGCACTCGGCTGGCGCCGGGCTGCCGCCGGAGTCGACGGCACCCTGCGCGGTCTCGTGATAGGAGACGCCGCGGCAAGTCATGTGCTGGAACGTCTTGTTGTGCACGAGCTTGGGGTCGTAGCGCCAGCGCTCGGTGCCGGTCCTGGCGTCGAGCGCGAACAGCACCTGATGCTGCGAGCAGAGATAGAGCGTGTCGCGCACCTTGATCGGGGTGACCTCGAAGGTGGTTTCGCCGGAATCCTCAGGCGTCGCCACGTCGCCGGTGCGGAAGATCCAGGCGACCTTGAGCTTGCCAACATTGTCGGGTGTGATTTGCTTGAGCGGCGAATAGCGTTGTCCGAACTGCGTGCGGCCATAGGCGCGCCAGTCGCCGTCCGGCTGCGGGTCGGCTTCGCTTTGCGGCACGGCAGGCCCGGATGCGGCAATCGTGCCGTTGATGTCGTGATAGCTCGAAAGCAGCGCGGCCACGAGGACGGCAGCTGATGCCACGACGCCGATCCAGAGCGGCGCTGTCGCGCGCGCGTAGGACATAGGCTCGCCTCGAATCAGGGCGCGAACGATCACCGGCGTCAGCAGCCAGAGTGCCATCGGGAAGATGATGTCGCCGCGCGCCGCGAGCGGCCACCAGTCGAGACGCACCTCGTGCACAGCCCACGCCAGCGTGCCGACCAGCACGATCGCAAACAGCCATAGCGCGGAGCGCCGCTGCATCAGCAGCAACGCCGCCGTGGCGAGGACGCCGACGCCGAGGACGATGTAGAAGATGGAGCCGCCCAGGGCGGCGAGCCAGATTCCGCCCGCCGCGAGGACCAGGCCGATCAAGGCGTAGACGATGGCTGTGATAAGGACTGCCCTGGATCGCTGCATGGCCACTCCGGTGCGCAAGAGGGACCGGGCTTGTCGTGCAAGCGCAAAAGACCGTGTCCGCCTGCAAGGACTGTGGTTCAGCCAATCGCAACTTGCAACCTGGAACTGCGGCGTGGATGCTGCCGCCGGCGCTGACGCAAAGGTGAGGGGGCTTCAGCGAATTTTGTATCGACGCGCCCTTCCGGTCCCGCGCAGGCGCTGCTCTATACCGTCGGCAGATTTCATCGCCGAAAGCTGGCTCGCAGGAGACGCACAATGACACTGAACCCTACAGCCAAGAATTATCGCGTCGCGGTCGCCGCCTACGAGGCAGGCCGGCCGAGCTACCCCGCGGAGATCGTCGCCGCACTGCCGCTTCAGGCCGCGCGCTGTGTCGTTGATCTCGGCGCCGGAACCGGCAAGTTCACCCGCCTGCTGCTGCAGCATCTGCCCGCGACCACGCGTCTGGTTGCGGTCGAACCGGTCGCCGAAATGTCGGCCAAGCTGGCGCAGGAAGCAAGGGTGGAGGTCATCAACACCCGCGCCGATGCGATCGGTCTTGCAACCGGCAGCGTCGATCTCGTGACCTGCGCCCAGTCGTTCCACTGGTTCGACAACGAGGCGTCGGTCGCCGAGATCGCACGGCTGCTGCATCCCGGCGGCACGCTGGCGCTGGTCTGGAACAACAGGGATGATCGTGCGCCATGGGTGCACGCATTGTCCGCCATGATTGAAGGCTACGCCGGCGACACGCCCCGGCAACGCTCGGGACGCTGGCGCTGGATCCTGAACGATGCCCGCTTCGTGCTCGAGAAGGAAATCGTGCAGGACCATCCGCACCGGATGGCGCGCCAGGACGTCTTCGAGCGCGTCACATCGACCAGCTATGTCGCCAATCTTCCTGATACGGAGAAGGCGGCCCTTCGCAAGAAGACCGATGACATCCTGCGTGAGGCCGGTCTCGGTGACGCCGACGAGGTGGTGTTTCCCTATATCACGCAGCTCTTTCTGCTGAAACGGGTCTAGGTCACGCTATGGCACGGCACGTCCTTGCTCGACGACCTGCTTCAGGCGTGGAAGAGTCATGCGCCAATAGAACGCGACGTGCTTCGCGCCTTACTCGGAGCCGATTTCCCATCCGTTCCTGCGGCGGATCGGTGACGGCGGCACCTGCTGGGTTACGGTCAGCACCGTCTCGCCGCCGTCGGTCGTGAGCGTCATCATAACAGTCGCATAGGATTGCGGAACGTCGGGCAGGCCGGAGACCTGCGACCAATAGGAGTATGCGAGCAGCATTGGCGGCTCGATGCGGATGACTCGGCCCTTGTCGCGATAGTGCTTCGCGCCGATCTCCGCCTCGATCTCGATCGGCGCACCGATCTGCCAGTCCGTCGTGAAATGTGCGTTGCGCCACGTCTCGCCCGCTTTGGGATCCAGGATCGCGTCCCACACATGCTTGGGCCGCGCCGCGATGCGGATCGACTCGGTGACGGACTGGAAGACCGGGATTTCGTTCGTCATCGCATGCTCACTTGTCGCCCACGATCTTCCATTTCCCGTCCGCGCCACGCCGCAGCGCCGGATCGCCGATCCGGATGTTGCTTGCCAGAAAATCGATGAAGGCGCGCACCCGTGCCGGCAGCGGACCGGCGTGGCCGACATAGACCGCGTGGATGTCCTCGCGGTCGCCCGGATTGAGGTTTTGCAGCACCGGGACCAGACGCCCGGCTTCGATGTCGGGGCCGATATGGAACAGTGCCAGCCGCGCGACGCCGATGCCGCCGAGCGTAAGCTGGCGCGCGGTCTCGCCGTCGCTGGCGCGAGCGACCGGCGGCGGCAATGCTTCCTCGATCTTTTCAGCCCGGCGGAACGGCCAGCCGCGGATGCTGCGCGGAAAGGTCCAGCCGATGCCGCGGTGGGCGGCGAGGTCGGCCGGCGTCTTCGGGATGCCGTGGCGGGCGAGATAGGACGGCGCGGCAACCACCGCCATGCGGCTGGTGCCGAGCTTGCGCGCGATCAGCCGCGAGGCGCCGAGCGGGCCGGCGCGGATCGCGACATCGGCACGCGCCTGCATCAGATCGACCAGCGTGTCGGTCAGCACGACGTCGAGCGTGATGTCGGGATGCTCGCGCATGAAGCGCGGCAGCAGCGGCATCACATGCAGCATGCCGAACGGGATGTTGCTGTTGACGGTGAGATGGCCGCGCGGCACGCAGGAGGCGGCCTCGCGCTCGGCCTCGTCGATGTCGGCGAGGATGCGTTGCGCGCGCTGATAGAACGCCTGGCCTTCCTCGGTGAGCTGTAGCTTGCGCGTGGTGCGGTTGACCAGCCTTGTGCCGAGCCGCGTCTCCAGCCGCGACACCAGCTTGCTGACGCCCGACGGCGTCTGGCGCAGGCTGTTCGCGGCGGCGGTGAAACCGCCGAGGTCGACGACGCGGACGAACACGTCCATTTCGCCGGAGCGGTTGGTGTCGGTACGAGCCATCTTGAATTCACGTCACAAATGATTGGATTTCGGCCATTCTAATCCTTCCTCGCCCGGGCCGCTATCTCGCATTGCGGAATCCTTACCCTCCGGAGCGACACATGCCTCTCGCAGTCCTTGCCTTGACCGCCGGTGCCTTTGGCATCGGCACCACCGAATTCCTCATCATGGGACTGTTGCTGCAGGTCGCCGCCGACATGCATGTGTCGGTCTCCGCGGCGGGCCTCTTGATCTCCGGCTATGCGCTCGGCGTGTTCGTCGGCGCGCCGATCCTGACGCTCGCGACGCGCAAGATGCCGCGCAAGGCTGTGCTGCTGGCGCTGATGGCGATCTTCACGCTCGGCAACGCGGCTTGCGCGGTCGCGCCGAACTACGACCTCCTGATGGCCGCGCGCATCCTGACCTCGCTGGCGCACGGCACCTTCTTCGGCGTCGGCTCGGTGGTCGCGACCAGCCTGGTCCCGGAAGACAAGAGGGCGTCGGCGATCGCCACGATGTTCATCGGCCTCACGGTCGCGACCCTGCTCGGCGTGCCCTTCGGAGCCTGGTTCGGCCTGATGCTCGGTTGGCGCGCGGCCTTCTGGGCGGTGGCTGTCATCGGCGTGGTCGCCTTCATCGTGCTCGCGGTGCTGGTGCCCGGCCATGTCGGCGCCAAGGACAAGCCGGCGCCGCTGCGTGAGGAACTCGCCGTGCTCGGCCGCCCGCAGGTGCTACTCGGGCTCGCGATGACGGTGTTCGGCTTTGGCGGGCTGTTCGCGGTCTTCACCTATGTGCAGCCGATCCTGACGCGGCTCACCGGATTCTCCGACGCCGCGGTGTCGCCGATCCTGCTGGTGTTCGGCGCCGGCCTTGCGATCGGCAATGTCGCGGGCGGTCGGCTCGCCGATAAGGGGCTTGCGCGTGCACTGCTGGTGTCGCTCGGCGGGCTTGCCGCAGTCCTCGTCGCGCTGGCGGCGGTGGTCTCGATCAAGGCCTTGGCTGTGGCGCTCTTGTTCGTGCTCGGCATCGCATCGTTTGCAACTGTCGCTCCGCTGCAGCTTCGCGTGCTCGAAGCCGCGGGCGCCGAGGGCCGGACGCTGGCGTCCAGCCTGAACATCGCGGCGTTCAATCTCGGCAATGCGCTCGGCGCCTGGGCCGGCGGCGTCACCATCGATCGCGGTCTTGGTCTCGGCGCACTGCCGTTGGTTGCGGCCGTTATCACCGCGATCGGGCTGCTGCTCGCGCTGTGGAGCCTGCGGCTTGATCGGCCCGCTGTGCTGGCCGCGCAGTGTCCGGCGGAATGATTGGCATCACAAGGAGTACGACCATGGAATATCGCAATCTCGGCACGTCGGGTTTGAGAGTCCCCGTGCTCAGCTTCGGCACCGGCACCTTCGGCGGCCAGGGACCGTTGTTTTCCGCCTGGGGCCGCAGCGACGCCAGCGAGGCGCGGCGGCTGATCGACATCTGCCTCGAGGCCGGCGTCAATCTGTTCGACACCGCCGACGTCTATTCGAACGGCGCATCGGAGGAGATCCTCGGCGCCGCGATCAAGGGCCGCCGCGACAAGGTGCTGATCTCGACCAAGACCGGCCTGCCGATGGGCGACGGCCCGCTCGATGCGGGCACGTCGCGTTATCGCCTCGTCGCCGCGGTCGACGCCGCGTTGCGCCGGCTCGGCACCGATTACATCGACCTGTTGCAGCTTCACGCCTTCGACGCCTTCACGCCGATCGATGAAGTGCTGTCGACCCTCGACACGCTCGTGCGGGCCGGCAAGCTGCGCTATGTCGGCGCCTCGAACTTCTCCGGCTGGCATCTGATGAAGTCGCTTGGGATCGCAGAGCGGCACGGCTGGCCGCGCTATGTGGCGCACCAGGTCTACTATTCGCTGGTCGGCCGCGACTATGAATCCGAGCTGATGCCGCTCGCGCTCGATCAGGGCGTCGGTGCGCTGGTCTGGAGCCCGCTCGGCTGGGGCCGCCTCACCGGCAAGATCAGGCGCGGCCAGCCGCTGCCGAACAACAGCCGCCTGCATGAGACCGCGAAGTTCGGGCCGGCGGTCGACGACGAGAAGCTTTACGCGATCGTCGATGCGCTGGACGCCGTGGCCGCGGAGACCGGCCGCACCGTGCCCCAGATCGCGATCGCCTGGCTGCTCACCCGCCCGAGCGTGTCATCCGTGATCATCGGCGCGCGCGACGAGGCGCAGCTGCGCGACAATCTCGGTGCGGTCGGCTGGTCGCTCTCGCCGGACCAGATCGCGCGTCTCGACAAGGCAAGCGCCGTGATGCCGGCCTATCCCTACTACCCTTACCGGATCCAGGAGGGCTTTGCCCGGATCAATCCGCCGCCGGTGTAGGCGTAGGCCGATCGCTGGCTAGCGTCGCGATCTCACGCCTCGAGCTTGGTCTCGCAGACCTGCCGGCGGTACTCCGCCGGCGTCACGTTCATGTGCTGCCGGAACACGCGATTGAGGTGGCTCTGGTCGGCGAAGCCTGCCAGCAGCGCGATCTCCTTCAGCGCCACGCGGTCCCTGCGCAGATGCTGGCAGGCATGCTCGACCTTGCGCCGCAGCACATAAGCGTGCGGGCGCATGCCGTAATGGACGCGGAACTTGCGCGCGAACTGCACCGGCGTGCAATTGCAGATGTTCGCGAGCTCCTCCAGCGTGATGTTCCGGAAGATGTTCTGCTCGACATAGTCCTCTATCAGCCGCGCGTGCGCTGGGCGAAAGCGCCCCTGCGCGCAGGGCATCTTGAACTCGATCGCGGCGTATTTGCGCAGGATGTGCACGCTGGCCTGCAGCGCCAGGGCGTCGTAGCAGAGCCGGCCGCCGGGACCGCCCGCGGCGATTTCCTGGACCATCTGGTCGTTGATCCAGGTCAGCATCGGATCCTCGACCTTGAGCAGATCGTGGAGCTCGACCGTCTCGGCGTCGCGGTCGAACGCTTCGCTGGCGGTCTTCGTCATCAGCGTCGGCGAGATGTAGAAATGGCTGACCTCGATGTCGTGCTGCCAGCGCCAGTTCGAGGGCTCGGCGCGCGTCAAGAGCGTCGTGACGCCGCGGCCGACATGATCCTGCTTCCAAGCGCCGGTGACGCGGCGGTTCATCGATGTGACGCCGTCGCGATAGATCACGACGAGGTAGTTCTCCGACGGCGGGACCCAGATGTCGGATGGCGCATAGCGGAATATCCGCAGCCGGAAATCGTTGCGGCCAACCGGCGTACTATCCAGCTTCAGCTCGCCGGGAGCGTAGCGCGGCAGTTCCTCGACCGTGATCAACTGGCCCATCGCGCGAGCCTCCTCCCTGGAATCCGCGGCGCGATTGACGGCTTCTTCTTGGCCGGACGGCTGCGCACAGGATAGGCGGCTTTCACGGTTTGCCAAGGCGACCTATGGCCGAGCGCCGCCTGCAGCCGCGTTCCAGAGATTGTCGGTTTCATCCAAGCCCCGCATGCCGCAAGGGCCATAGCCTCCGGTGCGTTCCGGCAGCCCCACCGATGCCGCCGAGGACGAAATTGGCGCAACGCACCGTCATCCCGCGATGCAGCGGATGGGAAGGAGCGGGCGAGACACCACACAGGAGGAAACCATGACCGCGACCGCAACCAGGTCCAATGGAAGCAATGGCGTGCACGCGACATCTAAACTCGACGCCGTGGTGATCGGCGCCGGCGTCGCGGGCCTCTATCAACTGTTCCGCCTGCGCGAGCAGGGCCTGAATGTCAGGGCTATTGACGCAGGATCGAGCGTCGGCGGCACCTGGTACTGGAACCGTTATCCCGGCGCGCGCTTCGATTCCGAAGGCCACACCTATCAGTATCTGTTCTCCGAGGAGCTCTACAAGGGCTGGAGCTGGAGCGAGCGGTTTCCGGGACAGCCCGAGATCGAGCGTTGGCTGAACTATGTGGCCGACCGTCTCGACCTCAAGAAGGACATCCAGTTCGAGACCACGGTGAAAAGCGCGCATTTCGACGAGGCGGCGCAGCGCTGGCAGGTCACGACCGACAAGGGCGAAGTGATCGACACCCAGTTCCTGGTCACCTGCTGCGGCATGCTCTCGGCCCCGCACGTGTCGTTCCCGGGACAGGAGACGTTCAAGGGCAAGCTGTTCCACACCGCGCGCTGGCCGAAGGGGCCGATCGAACTCGCCGGCAAGCGCGTCGGCGTGGTCGGCAACGGCGCGACCGGGATCCAGGTGATCCAGTCGATCGCCGGCGAAGTCGGTCATCTCAAGGTTTTCATCCGCACCCCGCAATACATCATCCCGATGAAGAACCCGAAATGGGATGCGGCGGACGCCGAAGCCTACAAGTCGAAGTTCAAGTTCCTCACCGAACGGCTGCCGAAGACGTTCACCGGCTTCGAATTCGACTTCGAGCATGCCTGGGCCGACCTGACGCCGCAGCAGCGCCGCCAGGTGGTCGAGGATTGCTGGAACGACGGATCGCTCAAATTGTGGGTGTCGTCCTTCGCCGAATTGTTCTTCGACGAATCCGTCAACGCCGAGATCACCGAATTCGTGCGCGCGAAGATGCGGGAGCGGATCAAGGATCCCAAACTGTGCGAGCAGCTGATTCCGTCGGACTACGGCTTCGGCACGCACCGGGTGCCGCTGGAAAGCAATTTCCTCGAGGCCTTCCATCGGCCCAATGTCGAGATCGTCAGCGTCAAGGATAACCCGATTGCCCGCATCACGCCCGAGGGCATCCAGACCGCAGATGGCACGGCGCATGAATTCGACGTCATCATCCTGGCAACCGGTTTCGATGCCGGCACCGGCGCGTTGACGCGGATCGACATCCGCGGCCGCGACGGCCGTTCGCTGAAGGAGGATTGGGGCCGCGATATCCGCACCACCATGGGGCTGCAGGTCCACGGCTATCCGAACCTGTTCACGACGGCGGTGCCGCTCGCGCCTTCAGCCGCGCTCTGCAACATGACCACCTGCCTGCAGCAGCAGGTCGAGTGGATCGACGATTGCATCAAGTACATGCGCGGCAACAACCTGAACGTCATCGAGCCGTCCAGGGATATCGAGGATCAGTGGGTGGCGCATCACGATGAGACCGCCAACGCGACCCTGATCGCCAAGACCAACTCCTGGTATCTCGGCTCGAATGTCGAGGGCAAGCCGCGTCGCGTGCTGTCCTATTGCGGCGGTGTCGGCACCTACCGCCAGAAATGTGACGAGGTCGCCGCGAGCGGCTATCGCGGCTTCGCGATGCAGTAGGCCCGATCGCGATCGGATTTGGTAGCCCGGATGGAGCGAAGCGTAATCCGGGACCAGTGACACCGACTGCCAACCCCGGATTTCGCTTCGCTCCATCCGGGCTACGCAAGTCAACATCACAAGAATATTTGGAGGAAGACAATGAGCGCGAATTTCAGTGCGGCAGCAGATGCAATTCTCGATGGCGTCGTGACGTCAAATCCACGCGTCCCCGGCGTCGTTGCGATGGTGACCGACCGGCATCGCAACATCTACGAAGGCGCCGCGGGCAAACGCCGGCTCGACCAGCCGGCCGACATGACGACCGACAGCGTGTTCGCCATCTTCTCGACCACCAAGGCGATCACGGGCACCGCCGTTCTGCAACTCGTCGAGGAAGGCAAGCTCGATCTCGACGCGCCGGCCAAGACCTACGCACCCGACATCGGCAGGCTTCAGGTCATCGAGGGCTTTGACGACAAGGGCGAGCCACGCCTCCGTGCGCCGAAGCGCGACATCACCACCCGCATGCTGATGGTCCATAGTGCAGGCCTCAGCTACGATTTCATCAATCACACCTACAACCGCCTTGCGCAGGAGAAGGGGCAGCCGAGCGTCATCACGGCGTCCAAGGCCTCGCTGATGACACCTCTGCTGTTCGATCCCGGCGAGCGCTGGGAATACGGCACCAACATGGATTGGTGCGGCCAGATCGTCGAGGCGATCACCGGAAGGCGGCTCGGCGAGGTCTTCAAGACGCGGATCTTCGAACCGCTCGGCATTCGGGATACCACGTTCGAGCTCACCGATGCGATGCGCCGCAAGCTTGCCAGCATCCACGCCCGCAATGCCGACGGCTCGCTCACGCCGATGGATTTCGAGTTGCCGGCCAATCCGGAAATCCACATGGGCGGCCACGGGCTCTACGGCACGATCGGCGATTACATGCGCTTCATCCGGATGTGGCTGAATGACGGCGCCGGCGAGCATGGCCGCGTCCTCAAGGCCGAAACGGTGCGGATGGCCGAGAAGAACCATCTCGGCAACAACAAGGTCACTGCGATCACCGGCGTGATCACCTCGCTCGCCAACGACGCCGAATTCTTCCCCGGCCAGTCGAAATCCTGGGCGCTGAGCTTCATGATCAATGACGAGCAGGCGCCGACCGGCCGCCCCGCCGGCGCGCTCGGCTGGGCCGGTCTCGCCAATCTGTTCTACTGGATCGATCGCCAGAACGGTTTCGGCGGCTACTGGGCGACGCAGATCCTCCCCTTCGGTGATCCGACGTCGTTCATCGGCTACATGAACTTCGAAACGGCGTTCTACGAATCCCTCAGGCTGCGCAAGGCGGGTTAGGCCCTGATCCGCAAGAGCGCGATGACGATCAACCCAATCGCATCGCGCTTTTGTGCCGCCTGCCGCAGCCATCTCTGCCCGATCAACGGGACGGCTGCACCTTCGGAAACACCATCCGCATGCAGGCGCCGCCGGACGGCGCCTGATCGACTTCGATCCGGCCGCCATGCAGGCGCATGATGTTCTGCACCAGGTCGAGGCCGAGGCCGGCGCCGCGTCCGCCCGGATGCAGCCGGCGGAACGGCTCCAGGATCTGCTCGCGCTCGTCGGGCGGAATGCCGTCGCCATCGTCGCAGACCTCGATCAGGCCCGCCGCCGTGACCCGAACCAGGATCGTGCCGCGCCGCCGTCCGTGGTCGATGGCGTTCTGTACCAGATTGGTGAGCGCACGCTCGATCGAGGTCTGATCGCCGTTCATCACAGTGGTCTCGTCCTCGTGCTCGAACGACATCTCGTAGCCGGCCGCGAAGGCGAGCGGTGCGAGATCCAGCACGACCTGCCGCGCGACCGCGACGAGGTCGATGGCGGCGAACGTGTCGGCCTGCTGATCCAGCCGTTGCAAGTCCAGGAGCTGGCCGGCCATGACGCTGAGCCGGGTGGCGTCTTCGAGCAGATAGGTCTTCTCCGGTCCGGGTTCGAGTGAGGCGACCCGTGTCGAAAGAATCGCGATCGGTGTGCGCAGCTCGTGCGCGGCATCGGCGAGGAAGCGGCGGTGGCGTTCGTAACCCTTGTCGAGGCGGTCGAGCGCAGCATTGATCGCCTTGACGAGCGGGGTGATCTCGATCGGCACCTTGTCGAGCGGCAGCTGCACGCCGCGCTGGTCGATGTCGATGCGTTCGGCCTGCGCCGCGACTTGCGCCAGACCCGTCATGGCCCGGCGCACCACGAACGGGGTCGCGACCAGCGTCGCCAGCGTCATCAGCACGATGATCGGCAGTATCATGTTGAGGAACAGCAGCGGGGTGCTCTCCAGCGCGCGCCACATCGAGAGCTGGCCGTACGTGCCGGTCAGGATCTGGATCCGTCCCGCCGAGGTGTCGACCCATTTGACGAGACCCGCCGGGCGCGTGACTTCCGCCGCGTTCCATTTGAGCCGCGCCTCGCTCACATGATCGAGGCTCGATGCGATCGGCGCGAATTCCGCGGGCACCGTGCCTTCGGACAATTGGTGCCCCTCGCCGTCGCGGATGACGAACCAGAGGTCGGCGTGCTCCGCGCGCAGAGCGGCGAGCTCCGGCGTTGCGCGTAGCGCCAATCCGCCCGCTTCATCGCGGGTGACGGCGTCCCGCAACGTATCGAGCGTGCTGCCTTCGTACTCGCCGATCAAGAGCCCCGCCCGGAGCAACCCGATCGCGGCGGCTCCGATCAGCAGAATCAGCAGCGTCAACGTGACCGCCTGCAGGCCCGCGAGGCGCCCGACCAGTCGCCAGGTCAGGGATCGTGGTCGCAGCACGCTCACGGCGTTTCCCGCAGCACGTAGCCGAGGCCACGAACCCCGTTGATCGTGACGCCGGCGTCGGCCTCCGTGAGCCGGCGGCGCAAACGCGACACATGCGTGTCCAGCGCGTTGGGCTGCACGTCGTCGTCGAGGCCGTAGACCGCCTCCATCAGCGCGGAACGCTGCACCATGCGCCCCATCCGATGAAGCAGCGTCTCGAGCACCAGCCGTTCGCGACGCGGCATCTCCAGCGGGCACCCGTCGACACTGGCCTCGCGATGGGTGAAGTCGAACGACAGGCGGCCGATCCGCGCGGCGTGCTGCTGCACATTGGCGGGCCGGCGCAGCAGCGCGCGCAACCGTGCCAGCAGTTCCTCGAACGCGAACGGTTTGCCGAGATAATCGTCCGCGCCGCTGTCAAGGCCCGTGACCCGGTCCGCGAGCTCGCCGCGGGCGGTCAGCACCAGCACCGGCACGGTGTTGCCGCTGGCGCGCAGTTTCGGAATCAGCGACAGCCCGTCGCCGTCAGGCAATTGCCGGTCGAGCACGATCGCATCGTAGCTTCCTGCGGCGGCGATCGCCTCGGCTTCCGACAGATCAGGCGCGTGATCCACCAGCATGTCGTGACGCGCGAGTGCCGCACGCAGCGCTGCGACCATTTCCGGCTGGTCCTCCACCAACAGCACGCGCATTCGTCACCTTCATCCCTGTATCGGGTTCGTCATTGGTCTGCCGGCTTTATGTCCGATTCATTGCGGCAACCTTGCGGTTTGCTCCGCGCCAATGCGTCGCGGAGCGAAATTTCGCACGCGCGCCCGTTCGCGACAGGCTGCCGCAAGCTTCGCATGAGACAGAGGGCTCCATCGGAGCGGGTCGAATCGTCCCGTCACCGACCGACACGACGCTCAACCGGCGGGCGCTTCCTCCACACGATGGTGGCACCTGCAATGCGAAAGATACGTAAATGGCTTTAACGAATCCGCGGCGCGAGATGCGCAACGCGCCCATCGTGCGGGAGCTCCAGCATGTCGGCCGCTGACATCCTGCCGTTCTTCCGCGCCTGGGTGCGCAATCCGCTCGGTGTCGCCGCGGTGGCGCCGTCCGGGCCCGCCATCTCGTCCCTCATGGTGCAGGAGATCATGGCGGACGCCGGTCCGGTGATCGAGCTCGGTCCCGGCACCGGCGTCTTCACCCGCGCGCTGCTGAAGCGCGGCGTGAGGCAGCAGGATCTGACGCTGGTGGAGTACGGCTCCGAGTTCATCCCGCTGCTGCAGCGGCGCTTCCCGGGCGCCCGGGTGCTCTGGATGGACGCGGCCTGGCTGTGGAGGGAGAGGCTGTTCGAAGGGGCGCCGGTCGGCGCCGTCGTGAGCGGGCTCGGGCTTCTCATCATGCCGCCGGAGAAGGTCACGACGATCCTCGATGCCGCCTTCCGCTATCTCCGCGCCGACGGTGCGTTCTACCAGATCACTTATGGCCTGCGTTGTCCCGTGTCGGACGCGGTCCTGGATCGCCTCGATCTGCAGGCGAGCTGCATCGGGCAGACGTTCCGCAACCTGCCGCCGGCGTCCGTGTACCGGATCAGCCGCCGTCACCCTCACGCTTGAACGAGGCAGCATGGACACGTCGAGCACGATCGCGATGTTTCTGCACTTCGGCCTGGTCGGCGTCGGCTGCCTCGCCGTTGCCGAGAAGTTCATCCCGTTATTGCCGTCCTACGTGCTGCTGATGCTGCTCGGAATGACCATCCCCGACGGCGCGACACTCGCGATGACCATCCTGGCGACCAGCGCCGGATCGGTCATCGGCGCGATCGGCTGGTACGGCCTTGGGCGCGCGCTCGGCTCGCGGCGCATCGAAGCGCTGGTGGCGCGCTTCGGCAAATTCGTGCTGTTGCGGCCGTCGCTCTACCAGCAGCTCACCGATGCCTATCGCGGCAATCATTTCTGGGTGACGCTGATCGGCCAGACCCTGCCCACGGTGCGGATCTATCTGGCGCTGCCCGCCGGCGTGCTGCGGCTGGAGCCGCGCGCCTTCGTGATGGCGACCGCGATCGGCACCGTGATCTGGAACATGCCGTTCCTCAGCCTGGGCTATGCGCTGCGCGGCAGCGGCCATGATCCGGTCAGCCTCGGATTCTGGGTGGTGGTCGTCCTGATCGCCGTGGAAGTCGCGCTCTTCGTTGGATTCCGCTTCTACAAGCGCTCGCTCGCGCCGCGGCCTTTCGCGGAGCCGCTCGCGCTCCCCTCACGCTTGCCGATGGAGGAAGGTGCATGAGAGTCGTGTTGTCCCGCCTGCGGCCGAGTTCGCACACCCTCGAAAGCGCAGCCGCCGCGCTGCTGGTCCTGGCTGCGAGCTATCAGTTCGGTGTCGCAGCGTCCGGCGGGCGATATCGCACGGCCGAGTTCGCGCTGCTGGTTCTCGCGGCAGGCATCTATTGGCATCGCTCGATCTTCCGGCGATGCGCCAGCCGCGATATCACCAGGGTTCTCGCTGGATTGGCCGAGGCCATGGCGACGGCATTCCGGCGCGACGGCAGTGAGGCCGATCGAGATGTCCGGCTTCGGGGACACGGCGACCGTGCCGGCGCAGTGCGGCTCTCGTCGCGGCATGTCGTCAAGGTCAGAAGCCTGTTCATCTCCGACGTCCATCTCGGAACCAGGGGGTGCCAGGCCGAGCGGCTGATCGACTTTCTTCGGCACCATGATGCCGAAACCGTGTTCCTGGTCGGCGACATCGTCGATGGCTGGTGCCTGCGGTCGAGCTGGTACTGGCCCACGGCGCACAATGCCGTCGTGCGGGAGCTGATCGAGCTCGCGCAACGGGGCCGACGCCTGGTCTACATCCCCGGCAATCACGACGAATTTCTGCGCGACTATGCCGGCGCGGCGTTCGGCGGCGTCGAGGTCGTCGAACGCGCGATCCATCGTGGCCTCGACGGCCGCGACTATCTCGTCGTTCACGGTGATCATTTCGATCTCGTGGTGCGGCATGCGCGATGGCTCGCGCTGATCGGCGATGTCGGCTACCGGGCCGCGCTGGCCTCCAATGTCTGGCTCAACCGGATCAGGCGCCAGTTCGGGTTCGGCTATTGGTCGTTTTCGTCCTGGGCGAAATTGCGGGTCAAGAATGCGGTCAACCACATCGGCCGGTTCGAGGAGGTGCTGTCCTCCGAGGCCAGGCGCCGCAACGTTCAGGGCGTGATCTGCGGTCACATCCACCACGCGGCGATGCACGACGAATTCGGCGTGCGCTACATCAATACCGGGGACTGGGTGGAGTCCTGCACGGGCGTGGTCGAGCGCTATGACGGGCAGTTTGAAATCGTCCGATGGACGGATCCGCAGCCGGCGTCGAACGCGGCGGGCCTCGCGCCGCTCGTGGAGGCGGTCGCGTGATGCGCGTGCTGGTGGCGACCGACGCCTGGCGTCCGCAGATCAATGGTGTGGTCCGCTCGCTCGAGTATCTCGCCAGCGAAGCGCCGTCGCTCGGCGCCGATATCAGCTTTCTCACGCCGGCTGATTTCCGCACCGTGCCGCTGCCCGGCTATCGGGAGATCCGGCTCGCGCTGCCGTCGATCGGGCGGATCGAGCGTGCGATTGCCGCTGCTCGCCCGGACTCGGTGCATATCGCGACCGAAGGCCCGATCGGCTGGATCACCCGGCACGTCTGCCAGACGCGCGGCTATCCGTTCACGACCAGCTATCACACCCGGTTTCCGGAATATCTCGCGGCGCGGCTGCCGGTCCCGTTGCGGTGGAGCTACGCGGCGCTGCGCCGTTTCCACAATGGCGGCGACGGCATCATGGTCGGCTCGCCGTCGCTCGAGCAGGCGCTGAAGGCGCATGGCTTCCGCAAGCTGATGCCATGGTCGCGCGGCGTCGACGCCGAGCTGTTCTGTCCGCGCGTCGAGCGGCCGCTTGCCTTCGCGGCGCCGGTGTTCCTCTATGTCGGCCGCGTCGCGGTCGAGAAGAACCTCGATGCCTTTCTCGGTCTCGATTTGCCGGGTTCGAAAGTCGTGGTCGGGGATGGCCCGCTGCGCAGCAGCCTGCAGACCAGGTTTCCGCAGGTTCATTTCCTCGGCACGCGGACCGGGCGGGCGCTCGCCGATGTCTACGCGTCGGCCGACGTCATGGTGTTTCCAAGCCTGACCGATACGTTCGGGATGGTGCTGCTCGAGGCGCTGGCCTGCGGCGTGCCGGTCGCCGCGTTTCCGGTGATGGGGCCGCTCGACGTGATCGGCAAATCAGGCTGCGGGTGCCTCGATGATGACCTGCGCCGAGCGGCACTCGGCGCGCTGCGTGTACCGCGCGAGAAATGCCGCGCCCACGCTTTGACCTTTACCTGGCAGGAAAGCGTGCGGCAGTTCCTCGACAATATCGGCCGCGCGCACGCTTCGCCGGCGTGCGCGGCCGTCGCGGGAGCGATGGCCGGCTGACTAGAGCATGATCCGGAAAAGTGCGAAGCGGTTTTCCGAAAAGATTATGCTCAAACAAAGAGCTAAAGCGCGATGACGATTCGACCCAATCTCATCGTACTTTAGCTGCCGAGCAGCTCCGTGATCAGTCCTGCGGCCTTGATCCCGGTGCCGCTGATGATCACGACGGTGCGTTCCGTCGGCCGGATCGCGCCGCGCGCCTTCAGGACGTCGAGCGCGGCGGCCGCCGAGGCCGAGGTCGGCTCGACGAACAGGCCGGTCAACGCCAGTCGCTTCAATGCGGCGACGATGCCGTCTTCGGGGATCGCGACCGTGCCGCCGCCGCTCTCCTTCAGCGCAGCGATCATCTGCTTCAGCCGCAGCGGATGCCTGATCGCGGTGCCTTCGGCGATGGTCTTGCGGACTTCGCGATCGACCGGCGTGTCGACGCCGGCGGAAAAGCTCGCATCGACCGGCGAACAATTGAGCGGCTGCGCGGCGAACAGCCGCGGCAATCGCGTGATCTGCCCGGCTGCGAGCAGTTCCTTGAAGCCGATGTAGCAGCCGAGCAGGCTGCTGCCGGCGCCGACCGGCATGATGACGTTGTCGGGCGCGGTGAAGCCGAAGTCTTCCCAGATCTCATAGGCCAGCGACTTGGTGCCTTGCAGGAAGAACGGCTGCCAGTTGTGGCTGGAGTAGAAGATCTGCTTCGACTGCCGGATCGCTTCCGCTTCGGATTCCTCGCGCGGGCCTTCCACCAGCTGCACCTCGGCGCCGAAGGCGTGCATCTGCGCCACCTTCATCGGCGACGTCGTCGCCGGCGCCAGGATTTTCACCCGCATGCCGCCGGCCGCGCCATAGGCCGAGACCGACGCGCCGCCATTGCCGGAGCTGTCTTCAAGCACCGCATCGACACCGAGCTGGCGCAGCAACGACAGCATCACCGTGGTACCGCGATCCTTGAAGCTTGCGGTCGGATTGAACCAATCCAGCTTGAAATGCGGCCGCAGATCGCCCCACGCCTTCTCGACGGCGGGCGTGCAGCCTTCGCCCATCGTGATCGGTTGCCTGATCTCGACCGGCAGCGCGGCGCGGTAGCGCCACAGCGACCGCGTCCCGCGCTCGACCTCGTCGCGGGAGATGCCCGGCAGCGGTGTGACGAGCAAAGGCTTGCCTTCGTCGGAGCACCAGCGCGGGATATCCAGCGGGTAGAGCTTTCCGTTCAGCGGGTCGACGTAGCTGGGTGAAGGCATCTCGATTCAGTCCTCAAGGGGCGGGCCGGACAGGTCTCGTCCAAGCACGAAAGCCGGCAGGGTCGCAAGGTTGTCACGAACCATGATCGGGGCGGGCGCCCCTTCCGGAAGGTTCATTGCGGCTCGATTATGCCACCAAGTCGGCAAGTGCACACGTGCCGTTCCGAACAGATCATAGGCCGATCCCGCGACGAACAGGCATCGATTTGCGGGGACCGGCAATTCGTCGAGCGCGAGCTGGTAGGGTTGCGGCTGCGGCTTGTAGTAGCCCGCGCGCTCCGCCGTCACGAACACCGTGAGCGGGATACCGAGGCGATCGGCGGCGATGTGGCCGAGCCGCTCCGAGCAGTTGGTCACGACGCCGAGCGCGACACCGGCCTCGTGCAGCGTTCGCAGGACATCGCGAGCCTCGGGCCAGGGATCGAGCTCCGCATAGCGTGCGCCAAGCTCTTCGGCCCGTTCGAACGGCAGCCCGACATTGTGTGCCGCTTCACCGACCAGATCCTCATAGGGGCGATAACGGCCGGTGGCATAGGTGTTCTTGAGATACTCGGCGCGCCAGCGCAGCCCGGCCTCGTCGGAGCCCGCGACCTTGTTCCAAAGCGTCCAGCTGTCGAGCAGCGCGGTCAAGAGGTCGAACAACACGGCGTCATAGGCTCGTTTCATGGGCTGCGCTCCGTCTGCTACCATCCGCGAAACCGCTCCCATTGCCTGACGGTGTCGGCGCCCGCAGCGACGACATGATAACGGTCGTGCTGGGCTCCGGTGGCGCAGGCATGGTTGGGCAGGATCCGCACCTTCGCGCCGACCGGCAGCGCAACCTGCGGCGCGGTGCTGCCGGGACGGAGCGCGATGATGCCGTGCTCCTGATTGGTCTCGGTCACGATGAGGTCGGGATAGGGCCGGCCATCGACGTCGCAGACGATGCCGTAGCCCTGGTCGACCGGCTGCTTCGCGGTGCCGCGATCGCGCGACAGCGCCATCCAACCCGCGTCGACGAAGGTCCAGCCGCGGTCGGCGCGATGGCCGATCACCGTCGCGAGCACCGACAATGCGATGTCGTCGACCGCGCAGACCCCGATCCCGGCCATCACCAGGTCGAACATCACGAACACGCCGGCGCGCACCTCGGTGACGCCCTCGAGCCGGCGCGCGAAATGGGCCGTCGGCGTCGAGCCGACGCTGACCACGGGGCAGGGCAGTCCGGCCGCGCGCAACGCTTCGGCGCAGCCTACCGCGGCGGCGCGCTCCTGCCCGGCGGCCTGCTCGAGCGCCGCCACGCTGCGGCAGGAATAGGATTCCCCCGCATGCGCCATGACGCCGCGCAACTCAGCGCCGCCCTGATGCAGCGCGCGGCCGATCTCGACCAGCAGCGGGTCGTTCGTGCCCAGACCGGCGCGATGGCCGTCGCAATCGATCTCGATCAGCGCCGGAATGCGGTCGCCCGTCATGCGCGCCATCGCGGTGACGGCGGCCGCCTGCTCCACGCTGTCGAGCACCACGGAGAGGTCCACGCCCCGCCGCCGCAGCGCGGCGACGCGATCGAGCTTCTGCGGCGCGATGCCGACGGCATAGAGGATGTCTGTGACGCCATCAGCGGCAAAGGCCTCGGCCTCCTGCAAGGTCGAGACCGCGGCCGGGCCGCCCGGGCCGTCCATCACGGCGCGCGCCGCCGGAATTGATTTCGCGGTCTTCAGATGCGGACGCAGCGGCACTCCGAGCCGCGCCAGCCGCGTCTTCAGGCGGGCGATGTTGCGCAGCATCCGGTCTTCGTCGAGGACCAGGCAGGGCGTGTCGATCCCGGCGAGCGGATGCGGTGCGTTCGAGGCAGGGGCTGATGACATCCGGCGAGACTAGCCGTTTCAATGCTAAGTACAATTTACCGAATGTCATTGTTATATTAAGTCTGGACTTAATGATATCGACCGACGACATCCGCTTCTTCATGGCCATCGCTGCGGCCCGGTCGCTCGCGGCCGCGGCGCGAGCGCTCGACGTGACGCCGTCGGCGGTCTCGCAGCGGCTACAGAGCCTCGAACAGCGTTTGGGCGTTCAACTGGTCAGCCGTTCGGCCCGGCGGCTGACGCTGACCGATGAGGGCGAGCTGCTGGTGCTGCGCGGCGGCACGCTGCTTGACGACGCGACGGAGCTGACCGAAGCACTGCAGGCGCGTCGCGGCACCATCGCCGGCCATCTGAAGGTGCTTGCGCCGCTCGGCTTCGGACGGCGCCATATCGCCCCGGTCGTTGCCGCCTTCCGATCACGTCATCCCGAGGTGTCGGTCGAGCTCGAACTGTCCGATCGGCCGGGCCGTGCCGCGGTGCGTGCGTGGGATGTGATGATCCACATCGGTGCGCTGAAGGACTCCACGCTGCGCTTGCTGCGCCTCGCGCCGAACGAACGGTATCTGTGTGCTTCACCGGCTTATCTGAAACGGCGGGGAACGCCGGCGCGCCCGCAGGATTTGCGCTCGCATCAGTGCATCGCGCTGCGCGAGAACGAGGAGGACGTGACGCTGTGGCGGTTCTCCCGCAAGCGCGCGGCGTCGGAGCCTGATGTGGTCAGGATCGAGCCGATGCTGTCGAGCAATGACGGCGAGGTCGTGAAGACTTGGGCGCTGGCGCATCACGGCCTGATCGTGAGGTCGGAGTGGGATGTCGCCGAGGATCTCGCCGCCGGCCGGTTGATCCGTGTCTTGCCGAACCATCGCCTGCCGTCGGCCGACATCGTCGCGTTGCTCAATCCCGGGCGCGGCGGCCGCGCCCGACGCACGCAGGCTTTCGTCGAGCAGCTGCACGCCGCGCTTGCGCCGCCGCCATGGCGCAGCGGGCCGCGCTAAAGCATGATCCGGAAAAGTGCGAAGCGGTTTTCCGAAAAGATCATGCTCAAACAATGAACCAAAGCGCGATGACGATTCAGCCCAATCTCATCGCGCTTTAGCTGCGCTCACGCTGCGCCGGCCTGCTTGCTCAAGTAGCTCCTCGCAAAATCGAGATACCAGTCGAGGCATCCAGGATTGGCCATCGCATCGCGGTTGATGACCTTCTCGACGGGGTGGCCGAGCAACAGCTTCTTGACCGGAAGCTCCTGCTTCTTGCCGGACAGCGTGCGCGGAATCTCCGCCACCACGAAGATGTCGTTGGGCAGGAAGCGGCGCGACAATCCGGCTTCGACTGCCTGGTTGATCCTGGCCTTCATCGCGGCATCGAAGACAACGCCCTCGCGCAGCACCACGAACAGCGGCATGTAGCTGTCGCGGCCGAGATATTCGAGGTCGACCACCATCGAATCCAGCACCTCGGGCAGCGCCTCGATCGCCGAATAGAGTTCGCTGGTGCCCATCCGCAGGCCATGGCGGTTGATGGTGGCGTCGCTGCGGCCATAGATCACGCAGGAGCCGTCGGGTTCGATCTTGAGCCAGTCGCCATGCCGCCACACCGGGCCGCGGCCTGAGCCGTCGAAATTGTCGGGGTAGGTCTCGAAATAGCTCGACAGATAGCGCGCATTGCCGGGGTCATTCCAGAAACGCAGCGGCATCGAGGGCAGCGGCTCGGTGCAGACGAGCTCACCGACCTCGCCGATCACGGCGCGGCCTTGTTCGTCGAAGGCTTCCACCGCGCAGCCGAGCAGGCGGCATTGCATGATGCCCGGCGTCTGCGGCAGTTCGCGATTGCCGCCGATGAACGCGCCGGCGAAATCGGTGCCGCCGGAAATATTGGCCCACCACATGTCGGCTTGCGCTGTGTTGCCGTTCGTCTTCGACAGCGCGGCGAAGCGCTCGTTGAACCAGGCCTGCGTGTCGGCTGAGAGCGGCGAGCCGGTCGAGCCGAGCGTGCGCAGGCCGGAGAGGTCGCCGACGGCGGCAAGGTCGATCTCGGCCTTGGTGCAATTGGCGAAGAACGCCGCGCCGGCGCCGAAGAAGGTTGCCTTGGCATCGGCAACGAAGCGCCACAGCGTGGTCCAGTCGGGTTTGTCCTTGGTGCCGCCGGGGCTGCCGTCGAAGATGCAGCAGGTGGTGCCGTTGAGCAGGCCGTTGGCCTGGCAGTTCCACATGATCCAGCCGGTCGAGGAGTACCAGTGGAAGCGTTCGCCGAACGAGTTCGGCTGATAGCTGCAGCCGACGTCGTTGTGCAGCGTCGAGAGCGGCAGCGCCACCACGATGATGCCGCCATGGCTGTGCAGGATCGGCTTCGGCAATCCGGTCGTGCCCGAGGAATAGACGATCCATAGCGGATGATCGAACGGCAGCCATTCCGGCTCGAAGGCGTCGATCGTCGGGCCCTGGCCCGCGAGGATGGTGGATAGTCGTGTCTCCGACGGTGCCGCGTCGCTGTGCAGGATGACATGTTCGACTGTCGGCAACGCGCGTCGCAAATCCTCGATCACATTTTGCCGGTCATGGCGCCGGCCGGCATAGGTTACGGCGTCGCAGGCGATCAGCACTTTCGGCTCGATCTGCTTGAAGCGGTCGATCACCGCTGGTGCCGCCATGTCGGGGGCGCAGACGCTCCAGATCGCACCGATACTGGCGGTCGCAAGAAACGCGATGATGGTCTCGGGGATATTCGGCAAGTACGCCGCGACCCGATCGCCGGCGCGCACGCCCCTGGCCTTCAGATGCAGCGCAAGCGCCGCCGATTTGCGTTGCAGTTCGGGCCAACTGGTCTCCGAAAGCCTGCCGTCTTCGCCGCTCGCAATCAGGGCCGGCAGGCCGGCCGCATGCGCCGGCCCGACATGACGGAAGACCTGGCGTGCATAATTCACCGAAGCGCCGGGAAACCACAATGCGCCGGGCATCTTGCGGTCGGCAAGCACGGCGGAATGCGGCGTCGGCGAGCGCAGGTCGAAATAATCCCAGACGCTCTGCCAGAACGCGTCGATGTCGGTGACCGACCAGCGCCGCATCGCCTCGAAATCCGCAAACGCAAGGCCGCGGGTCTCCTTCAGCCAATCGCGGTAAAGGGCCATTTGCGGGACGTAAGGTGCGGTCATGGGCGGTTTCCGAAGTTTCTTGTGTCGTGGCAGACGCGAGTGAGGCGTGCCGGCGTGTCTTAACATAGGGACGCGAGCACGGGGAACGCAGTCGCGCCATGGCTTGCGTCATATTCATACCGCTGCTGCAACGTGCTATTCCGCAAGCGCGCGGGCTGATTCCATGCGCATGCGGTGGAGCGAGCGGCGATGTCCGTCGGCGAACTTTTCATCCTCGGCTTCTACGGCAGGGTCATCCCGGCCTGGCTGAAGGACTTTGCCGCGCAATTCGGGCTCGGCGGCGTGATCCTGTTCGACTACTCGTGCCAGACCCGCCAATACGACAACAACATCGCTTCGCCCGAGCAGGTGCAGTCGCTCTGCGCCGAGATCGCAGCGCTGCCGTCGCAGCCGCTGGTCTTCATCGACCAGGAGGGTGGGCGGGTGCGCCGGCTCAAGGACAGCCTGGGCTTCCAGCCGCTGCCGAGCGCCAAGGATTTCAATCGGCTTGCGATGGCGGACAGGCAGGCGATCCTGGCTGCCAGCTATGGCGAGCTGCGCCGGCTCGGCATCCGCTACAATTTCGCGCCGGTCATCGACGTCGACTACAATTCCGACAATCCCAATATCGGCAGGATCAAGCGATCCTATTCGTCCGATCTCGGCGAGGTCGAGGCCAATGGCCGCCTGGTCGACGCCGCGGCGCGGCAAGCCCGCGTGGGTCTCTGCCTGAAGCATTATCCGGGGATCGGCGGCGCGCACGTCGATTCGCATCTGGAATTCATGGACATTTCCGACGCGCTGCGGCCGGAACAGGAAGAGCTGTTCTACGCGTTGGCCCCGGATACTTTCGGCGACTCGGTGCTGGTCAGCCATGCCATTGTGCGCCAATGGGACGCGCAGCATCCGATGACATTGTCACCGGCCGGGATCGGCCGGCTTCGCCGCCGCTTGCCCGAGACGCTGTTGATCACCGACGACATGCAGATGCAGGGGCTGCAGAAGGCGCTCGGCACCAGCGCGGCCAGCCTGCGGGCGATCGCCGCCGGCATGGACATGATCTGCATCGGCAACAATTTGTTCGACCAGGAGCAGGCGATGGCGGGCATCGCCGCGGCGGTCGCGGGTGCAGTGCAGGACGGATCGCTGGATCAGACCGCGGTGCGGCAATCGATAGCGCGCGTCCAACAGCGCAAGGCGCTGCTCGCCTGAAAGCATTGAACCAAAATTTGCGCCGGGCGACCACAAGGGACGGAACCAATTTTCGTTACCGCGATTTAACACAGACGCTCATCGGGGCTAACAACCATGAAGATGCTCAAGCGTCTCTTCCGATTGACCTGGCTACGCCGCATCGCACGCAGTTCAGCCGATTTTCCGCCTGCCTCCATCGATCCCGACGAATTCGCCCGTCTGCTGTGCAGCGGGCGCAGCCAGGATTTGAAAATCCTGGCGAAACGGCTGAGCCAGCGTACGCGCGCCCACGCTTGACGATCACCCGGCAGGGCGATGACGTCGGGCGCGATTGCGCTGCCGCCGATCTACTGCGTCGACATGGCGACCCGGGCGACGCATGTGCTGGCCTCGTCGTCCCCGTGGCTCGAGGGTTGCTGCGCGACAGGGCCACCGGGAGATGCCTCCCAAGCCGCGATGGCGGCGTCGATCGCCTTTTGTCCTGACATCCCCTTCTCGATGGCGATGATCGCGCGTCGCTGGTCGGCGTAAATCACCGGGATATCGAACCACGATCGCTCCTTCAGCAGCAGCGTGTTGGCGTTACGCTGGGCATCGACGTTCGACAGCGCCACCAGAAAGATGTTGTCGACCACCTTGGCCGCGAGCGCCTGCAGCGGCGTGCCGCGCGCCTGTTCGCCAGACTTCATCAGCATGCCCGGGAGGTGAATGATTGCGCGCCCACTGAAGCCGGGCGAGGGGACAAAAGTCAGCCGGAACAGGTAATTCGCCGGCAAGGTCGGGTCGGAGTTGCGACCGAGCGAGATGCATAAACGGAATTTGCCGGGAAATTCGGCGATCGCGCGCACGGTGACGTCGCCGGCTTGCGTGTCTGATTTGGCTGGATCGACCCGCCAGACCGCCGAACCGACGAGCCTTTGGCCGGTTGGATCGGTGCTGGATTCCTCGTAAAGCGCAGCGCGTTCGCTCACGCCGTCGTCGGTCGCATGCACTGGTCTGCCAGCGAGCACACACCACGCGATCAACGCGGCGAGCAAATAGCGATACCAATGGGGCGGCAAGTCTCTTGCGGACCCATGCCGCATCACTTTGCCCTATCGTGCTTGTCGGCCCCGACCGCCTTGTAGTCGTAGGTCGGATAGAACTCGGTGCGATAGGCGCCCCAGGCACTGTTCTCGATCACGCGGTTGACTTCGCGCAGCCGCGACGGCGGCAGTCGCAGGGTCACGACCTGGCCGATGCCCATCATCACGTACCAGCTGACCACCTCGACACCTTCCGGCGGAAACGCCTTGTAGAAGCCCTGCCGCTCGAGCTGCGCATTGAGTTCGGCGAGCGGGCGTGACTGATCATGCTTGAAGAAGATGCTGACCATGATCGCGTTGTCTTGTGGCGGCGCTGCGTCGCCGGTCCGCGTGGTCTGGGCCTGTGCAGCGGCGCCGAACAGCAGCGCCGCGGCCAGCGTCGCGATCGTCATCCGGGATCCAATCGGCCCGCTCCGCCCTCGCTTCATTGTCGCGCCCGTTTGTTGTTGGTCGAGAGGCTGTGATCATCGCGGCGCCGGACCGAGCTGTAAATTGACATTCGCCTGACCCGACGCCCACGCACGCGCCGCCCCTTGGGCCGATGTGATCCGCCTCATACGAACGCGTCCCGGCGTGCGGTAAGCCGATGCGATCCCGATGCCCGGAGGGGAGATCAATGTCGACCCGGCGAATGGCGTATTGGTGGTTCAGGTTCGTTATTTCGGGGCGGTTCCTGCAGAAATTCCTGCGGCTCCGCCGCTCCTGACGTCCGGGGGACGGCGCGGAGCCTGGCTCGTGCAGCCCGAAACGCGGGACGCGGATGCGCCCGCGGAGCCCTTAACTTCCCACCAGCAGGGATATGGAGGCACAGGCGGCCTGCCGTCCCGTAAGAATACTGTCATTCGACTCAAATATGCGACATTCATTGCCAAATCAGCGGTAATCTGCGCCTGCTTGGCAGGTCGGGGCCCGAGGTCACAGTTGCGTCACCCGTAGTTTTACGGAGTCCCGTGTTAACGCGGCCACAAGTTCACCTTCGGTAAACCATACTTATGACGCAACATGACAATCGAGCCGAGGCGCGCCTTCCGGCATGGCCGGGTGGAACCGCGACGCTCGAGACGCAGCCGCTTGAGCTTCAGGGGGCCGCACCGCCACGATCGCAGGCGACCGGGGAGGCCAGCGCGGCGATCGTCCGGCAGTTCAATGGCCCGGTGACGGCGCTGCTGCTCTATATGAACGAGCTCAAACAGCACAGTCAGCAGTTCGCGCAGGCGCCCGGCAACGGGGTCTATCTGCGCCAGGTGATCGAGAACGCGCTCGAGCAGACCGAGCGGGTGTCTGCGATGCTGAAGCAGATTTCGGATCTCTATCCGAATGCCGTTCCGGCCGGCGACGTTAGATCGCCGGGTGATGACAAGCCGGCAGCTGCCCGATCACCCGATGTCATGTTCGCACCGGAGGCCGGCCGCAAGCCGTTGACCAAGCGCGAGCGTGAGGTGCTCAGCCTGATCAGCGACGGCTATTCCAACAAGCAGGGCGCGCTACGGATGAACATCAGCCCGCGCACGTTCGAGAGCCATCGTGCCGAGGCCATGCGTAAGCTCGGTGCGCGCAACACCGCAGATCTGGTCCGCAAGGCGCTATTGCATTCCGCCTGAGCGGAGACCCGGTTCTCAGACATCGTCTTCCGTGGCAAAGCGCAGCCGCGGCGCGCGCCGCGCGGCGCGGGCGGCCGTCTTCGGCTCGTCCGGAACGATCGTGACCACCCATGCTGCCGTCGCGCCGGCGTTGCTTTCGACGATCGCGCGCACCCGTCCGGTGACCGTCGCACCGGCGGACCTGATCGTAGCAGGCCGGCCGTTGAACTGGGCCATACGGAAGCGCCGGGCTTCCTTCCGGTCGGTCGTCTCGTACGTGAACATCGGCTCCCCCGTGCGTCCACGCGACTTTGCGGAAGCAGCGTTATCCGACGGTGAAAATCCCACGCCGTAGAAGTACGGCTTGCGCGACGGAGCGCGCGCTTTCGAGCGAAGCGGTGACCGCTCGAATCGAAACCCTAGCCGCTGGTTTCCACACAACTCAGCAGCCCGGCATACTGTGCCTTGACCGCGGCGTAGCATTCGCACGCGGTCCTGATCAGGCCGTCCGGGTTGGTGATCTCGATGTGGCCGCGGCTGTAGTGAATGAACCTCGCCTGTTGCAAGGTATGCGCGACCAGCGACACGCTGTTGCGGCGCGCGCCGATCATCTGTGCCATCGCCTCCTGTGTCAGGATGATCTTGTTGCTGCCCGAGAGATCGCGCATGTGCAGCAGGCATCGCGCCAGCCGCGACTCCACGGTATGCGCGGCGTTGCAGCCCGCCGTCTGCTGGATCTGGGCATAGACGGCGAGCCCGTGCCGGAGCAGCATGGTACGAAGCGTCGGGCTCTGGCCGGCAGCCGCGCGGAACGGTTCGAGCTCGACCGTTGAGGCGCGGCCGGGCACCAGCACCGTGGCATTGTTCAAGACACGGCTCTCGACGAGCGGAGCAAATGCGCCAAAGATGCTGTCGCGGCCGACCATTGCGACCTGGACGCGCTCGCCCCGTGCCAGCTTGACCACCAGCGAGATCACGCCCTTGTGCGGCATGTAAGTCCGCGTGAGCATCTCGTCGGTCTCGGTCAGGACCGAATCGGCTGCAAGGTCGACCGTCCGCAGATGCGGCCGGATCAGGTCAAAGTCGCTCGCCGACAGCGAGGACAGGAAGCCGTTAGGCGATCGCGGAACCGTATCCAAAGCAACCTCCTGCCTGCCGGCAAAGTTTGTCTCTGGGCACCAATGGCCGATGCCTGTGGCCTGTCGTTCATGCAACTTATTCGGGCGTGACTGGGTTCCAATGGAAGCACGTCCTGGTTCCAATAGATACACCTATCGCAGAACACGCGCGTTTGTGTTCCGTTCAGTCTTCCGGCCCGATCAACTGTGTGGTGTGCGCCTTGACCGTGGCATAGCATTCACACGCCGCCTTCCGTAGGCCGTCGATATCGGTGATTTCGATATGGCCGCGGCTGTAACGCAGGATGCCGGCCTGCTGAAACCCGTGTGCGACGATCGAGACCGCATTGCGCCGGACGCCGATCATCTGCGCCAGCATCTCCTGGGTCAGCGGCAACGCCTCGCTGCCGCACAGGTCGCGTGCGCGCAGCAGCCAGCGTGACAGCCGCGCCTCCACCGGATGCGAGACGTTGCAGGCGACGGATTGTTGCGTCTGCGCCATCAGCGCCTGCTCATAGAGCGCAACCAGGGTGCGGAATTCTGCACTGCGATTGGCTGCCTCACGGAAATCCTCCGCCCGCATCACCGATGCCGTGCCCGGCACGACGACAATGGCGTCGGCGAGCGGCGGCCGCTCGTGCAGGGCGGCGGATGCACCGACGATACCGTCACGACCGATGGTTGCAATCTCAACCGATTGCCCGTCGGACAGATTGACCATCATCGAGACCACGCCGGCGTGCGGAAAATAAACCCGCTGCACCGGCGCGCCGGCATCGGCCAGCGCCGTCTCCTTGGTCAATTCGACGGTTTCCAGAAGAGGATGAAGTTGCGCGTATTCCGCGGAGGGAAGTGCTTGCAACAGACGATTGGGCGGGCGCGTTACCGCGGACATTGGAGCTCCTGCCGAGGGCGGGAGCACTACAGTCTCGCATCACCTACTCTTGGCGTGTTGAGTGCGACCATAGCTTGCCTGTCCAATAGCACAAGGGTTGTAGTGCGAACCTTATACCCTCTAGGGGGCAGACGGTCGGCATCACGCCGGTCCGTGCGGCGATCGAAGCGATTCGTACGACACGCAATCCGGCCGGTACGGTTGCGACATTGTCTCGCATTTATTGATTTCCATTAACTCTGATGCAGACCAGGCGCGTGTCTTCGACGATTGCAATTCCGGGTTTCGAAGCCGCCAGCCGGCAGCGTGAGCATGCGGCAAGTCCTGCAAATGCGGAGACAAATTCACCGTCACGTCGTCGATCCGACGACGGACAAAGTCGGCTGGGCCGCGCGTCTGCGCGGCGGCCGTAGAATTACCGGCAAGGGCCGTTCTGGGTATTTGTACGGAGCAGCCCTTTAACGAACGGGTAGCGCGGACGGACCAGTGTGGCACCGGTCGCCGTGCGAAATTTACGGCGTCGCGTCAATCGTGTTCATCCAGAAGGGTACCAGTATGTCCGGCATCGTCCTTTCGTCATCGGTCCGTCAGAACCTGCTTTCGCTGCAGTCGACGGCCGATCTGCTCGCCACCACGCAGAACCGCTTGTCCACCGGCAAGAAGGTCAACACTGCGCTCGACAACCCGACCAACTTCTTCACGGCGCAGTCGCTCGACAACCGCGCCAGCGACATCAACAATCTGCTGGACGGCATCGGCAACGGCGTGCAGGTGCTGCAGGCCGCCAACACTGGCATCACCTCGCTGCAGAAGCTCGTCGACAGCGCCAAGTCGGTCGCCAACCAGGCCCTGCAGGCTGCCGTCGGCTATTCGCAGAAATCGCAGGTGACGACCGCCACGATCACCGGTGCCACCGCCGCCGATATCCGCGGCACCGCGACCTACAGCAACGCCATTCTCGCCGGCACGGTCGTCAACAATAACCTCACGACGCCGGCGCCGATCACGGCCGCCACCAAGCTCGTCAGCGCGGCCAACTCCGATACGCTGGCGGCGACCCCGACCGGAACGATCAGCGTCAATGGCAAGTCGATCACGTTCTCGACCTCGCAGACCACCTCGACGACCGATGCGTCCGGCAACGTGACCCTCGGCACCGGCACCGGCAGCAACCTGACGGTCGGCGACCTGCTCACCGCGATCGACGGCATCACGGGCGCGGCCACCGCCTCCACCGTGTCGGCCGGCGCGCTCCAGATCAGCACTGGCATCAACCAGGATCTCAACATCTCCGGTTCGGGGCTGGCCGCCTTTGGTCTTACGGCCACCACCAAGGCCCGCACCGTGGCAACGCCGTCACCGCTCGATGGCCTGACGCTGACGATCAACCCGACCGGCAACGGCACCGCCACCAACATCACGTTTGGCAGCGGCGCCGGCCAGGTGAAGTCCCTCAACGATCTGAACACCGCGCTGGCAGCCAATAACCTGCAGGCCTCGCTCAGCGCGGGCGGTGCGCTCACCATCAGCACCACCAACGATGCTGCTTCGTCGACGATCGGCACGATCGGTGGCACGGCAGCCGGTTCAGGCAAGCTGTTCAACGGTCTGACGGGCAGCGCCCCGGTGCAGGATCCGAACGGGCTGGCGAACCGCGCCAACCTGGTCAGCCAGTACAACAACATCCTGGACCAGATCACCACGACCGCCCAGGATGCCTCGTACAACGGCATCAACCTGCTCAACGGCGATCAGCTCAAGCTGACCTTCAACGAGACGGGCACCTCGACGCTGAAGATCCAGGGCGTGACCTTCAACGCCTCCGGCCTCAACCTCACCAAGTTGACCGCCGGCACGGACTTCATCGACAACGCTTCGGCCAACGCCACGCTGAAGACGCTGAACAGCGCGAGCGGCCTGCTGCGCACCCAGGCTTCGACCCTCGGTTCGAACCTGTCGATCGTGCAGATCCGCCAGGACTTCTCGAAGAACCTGATCAACGTGCTGCAGACCGGTTCGTCCAACCTGACGCTGGCCGACACCAACGAGGAAGCGGCCAACAGCCAGGCGCTGTCGACCCGCCAGTCGATCGCGGTGTCCGCGCTGGCGCTGGCCAACCAGTCGCAGCAGAGCGTGCTGCAGCTGCTCCGCTAAGCGTAGCCGCAACAGACAACTGATATCGAGGCGGCGGGGGCAACCCCGCCGCCTTTGCTTTGCGCGTGATCGACCGGTCCGCGGACTTCAACCAAAGGGCGATCGGGCTTTGATGCAGGCCGATGCCGTGGCGCGAGTGTTTCGCTCGGCTTAGCGGCTCTGCGATTCCATTTGATTCAAATTGCGACGACCGGTGGAACGGCCTCTTTCCCGTTCGGGTGGTAAGGCCTGCCCGTGCGAGACCGGCCGTGACGTTGCGATGCATCGCGGGACTCCTCGTCCGTATTTGCACGGACGGCAAAATTAACGTCGCTGTGAAGCCCGCCAAGTTATCGATGCGATGCGAGCGTTCCGCAGCACCTTGAGGGGGCCTATCCATGGACGATCTGTTGCGCGAGTTCCTGACGGAGAGCAGCGAGAGCCTGGATACGGTCGACAACCAGCTGGTGCAGTTCGAGCAGGATCCGAACAACGCGAAGATCCTGGACAACATTTTCCGCCTTGTGCACACGATCAAGGGGACCTGCGGCTTCCTCGGGCTGCCGCGGCTGGAAGCGCTGGCGCATGCCGGCGAGACCCTGATGGGCAAATTCCGCGACGGCATGCCGGTGAGAGCGGAAGCGGTGACGCTGATCCTGTCCTCGATCGACCGCATCAAGGAGATATTGGCCGGCCTCGAGGCGACCGAGGCCGAGCCCGAAGGCAACGACCGCGATCTGATCGATCAGTTGGAAGCGATGGTCGAGCGCGGCATGGCGGCAATGGCCGCCGGTGATGCCGCTGCCGAAGAAGATGTGCCGGTGGTCGAAGCGCCGTCGGTGCAGGCGGATATGGCCGAAGGCACGCTGGTGGTGCAGACGCTGGAGCGCCCCTTGCGTCCGGGCGAGGTCTCGCTCGACGAGCTCGAGCGCGCCTTCCGCGAGACCGAGACCGAAGTGGCCGCACCTGCGCCGGCGCCTGCCGCGAAGGTCGTTGCCGCAGCCCCCGCCGCCGAGCCGGCTGAAGCTGCGAAGAAGCCGGCGCGCAAGGCCGCCGCCGAAGACGTCCAGGAAGGCGACAAGATCGCCAACCAGTCGATCCGGGTCAACGTCGACACCCTCGAACACCTGATGACCATGGTCTCCGAGCTGGTCTTGACCCGCAACCAGCTCTTGGAGATCTCGCGCCGCAACGAGGACACCGAGTTCAAGGTGCCGTTGCAGCGGCTCTCCAACGTCACTGCCGAGCTGCAGGAAGGCGTCATGAAGACGCGGATGCAGCCGATCGGCAATGCCTGGCAGAAGCTGCCGCGCATCGTCCGCGACCTCTCCGGCGAACTCGGCAAGCAGATCGAGCTCGAGATGCACGGCGCCGACACCGAGCTCGACCGCCAGGTGCTCGACCTGATCAAGGATCCGCTGACGCACATGGTGCGCAACTCCGCCGATCACGGGCTGGAGACCACCGCCGAGCGCCTCGCCGCCGGCAAGCCGGAGCAGGGCACCATCCGCCTCAGTGCCTATCACGAAGGCGGCCACATCATCATCTGCATCGCCGACAATGGCCGCGGGCTCAACACCGAGCGGATCAAGGCCAAGGCGCTCCAGAACGGTCTCGTCACCGAGGCTGAACTGGAGAAGATGACCGAGGCCCAGATCCACAAGTTCATCTTCGCGCCGGGCTTCTCGACCGCGGCGCAGGTGACCTCGGTGTCCGGCCGCGGCGTCGGCATGGACGTGGTGCGAACCAATATCGACCAGATCGGCGGCACCATCGACATCAAGAGCGTGGCCGGCGAGGGCGCCAGTGTCACCATCAAGATCCCGCTGACCTTGGCGATCGTCTCCGCCCTGATCGTGGAAGCCGGCGGCGACCGTTTTGCCATTCCGCAACTGTCCGTGGTCGAGCTGGTGCGGGCCCGCGCCAACTCCGAGCACCGCATCGAGCGGATCAAGGACACCGCGGTCTTGCGGCTGCGCAACAAGCTGCTGCCGCTGATCCATCTCAAGAAGCTGCTGAGGATCGACGACGGCGCCACCACCACCAGCGATGCCGAGAACGGCTTCATCGTGGTGACGCAGGTCGGCAGCCAGACCTTCGGCATCGTGGTCGACGGCGTGTTCCACACCGAGGAGATCGTGGTCAAGCCGATGTCCACAAAACTGCGGCACATCGACATGTTCTCCGGCAACACCATTTTGGGCGATGGCGCCGTGATCATGATCATCGACCCCAACGGCATCGCGAAAGCCTTGGGCGCCTCCGGCTCCTCGGCCCATGACATGGCCGACGACAATGCGAGCGCCCATGCCGCGAGCGGCGAGCAGCTGACCTCGCTGTTGGTGTTCCGCGCCGGCTCCTCGCAGCCCAAGGCGGTGCCGCTCGGCCTCGTCACGCGGCTGGAGGAGATCGCAACCGACAAGATCGAGCTCTCGAACGGCCGCTACATGGTGCAGTACCGCGAGCAGCTGATGCCGCTGGTGCAGATGGCCGGCGTCGAGGTGCAGGCGCAGGGGTCGCAGCCGATCCTGGTGTTCGCCGACGACGGCCGCTCGATGGGGCTCGTGGTCGACGAGATCATCGACATCGTCGAGGAAAAGCTCAACATCGAGGTCGCGGGCAGCCAGGACGGCATTCTGGGCTCGGCCGTGATCAAGGGCCAGGCCACCGAGGTGATCGACGTCGGCCACTTCCTGCCGATGGCGTTCGCCGACTGGTTCTCGCGCAAGGAGATGCGTCCGTCGGCCAGCGCGCAGTCGGTGCTGCTGGTCGACGACAGCGCATTCTTCCGCAACATGCTGGCGCCGGTGCTGAAGGCTGCCGGCTACAAGGTGCGGACCGCGGGCGGCGCGCAGGAGGGACTCGCCGCACTGCGCTCGGGGCAGGCCTTCGACGTCGTGCTGACCGACATCGAGATGCCCGAGATGAACGGCTTCGAGTTCGCCGAGAACATCCGGTCTGACCACAATCTGAACCAGCTGCCGATCATCGCGCTGTCGGCGATGGTGTCGCCGGCGGCAATCGAGCGCGGCCGGCAAGCCGGCTTCCACGACTATGTCGCCAAGTTCGACCGTCCCGGGCTGATCGCGGCGCTGAAAGAGCAGACCGCAGAGTTGCGGCGCGCCGCTTGAAGGAAACAGCATTGATGACCAAGACCGAGACCAGTGAAGGCGCGATGGCCGAGTACGTCACCGCTGTGATCGGCGGGCAGCTGTTCGGGCTGCCGATCTCGCGGGTGCAGGATGTGTTCATGCCGGAGCGGCTGACGCGGGTGCCGCTGGCCTCCAGCGAGATCGCCGGCGTGCTCAATTTGCGCGGCCGCATCGTCACCGTGGTCGACATGCGCGCCCGGCTCGGGCTGCCGAAGGCCGACGACGGCAAGCCGATGGCGGTCGGCGTCGACCAGCGCGGCGAATCCTATGGCCTCCTGATCGACCAGATCGGCGAGGTGCTGCGGCTGCCCGACGACAGCCGAGAGGACAACCCGGTCAATCTCGATCCCCGCATGGCCAAGCTCGCCGGCGGCGTCCATCGCCTCGACGGCCAGCTCATGGTCGTACTCGATGTCGATCGCGTGCTTGAACTGGTGCCCAGAACAGCTGCTGCAGCGTAACGCTCCGCCGCGGAGACGGCGGATTCTACAAGGAGGCCAACACATGAAGACATGTCTTGTCGTCGATGATTCCGGAGTGGTGCGAAAGATCGCGCGCCGTATCCTCGAAGGAATGGAGTTCACCGTCGTCGAGGCGGAGGACGGCGCGGTCGCGCTCGAGGCCTGCAAGCAGGCGATGCCGGACGCGGTGCTGCTCGACTGGAACATGCCCGTGATGGACGGCTTCGAGTTCCTCGTGCAGCTCCGCCGCATGGCGGGCGGTGACGTGCCGAAAGTGGTGTTCTGCACCACCGAGAACGGCATCGACCATATCTCGCGGGCGCTGCATGCCGGCGCCAACGAATACATCATGAAGCCGTTCGACAAGGACATCGTGATCGCGAAATTCCAGGAAGTGGGTCTGCTGGCGCTCGATGCGTCCGCCGAAGCCTGACACCCAGTTTCACCCTTTGCCTTTGCGAGGCTCCCGTGACGCCCCCCGACTATGAGTATCTGCGTAAGCTCCTGAAGGACCATTCCGGTCTCGATCTGTCCGCGGACAAGCAATATCTGATCGAGAGCCGCCTGCTGCCGCTGGCGCGCAAATGCGGCCTGTCCGGCATCCCCGACCTGGTCGCCAAGATCAAGGCCGGCTCGTCGACCCACACCGTCCAGGTGGTCGAGGCCATGACCACCAACGAAACGTTCTTCTTCCGCGACAAGGTGCCGTTCGACCATTTCCGCGACACCATCATGCCCGATATATTGAAGGCGCGGGCTGCGCGCCGCAGCGTCCGGATCTGGTGCGCCGCCGGCTCGACCGGCCAGGAACCCTATTCGCTGGCGATGTGCCTCAAGGAGATGGGCGCGGCGCTGGCCGGATGGCGGGTCGAGATCGTCGCGACCGATCTGTCGCAGGAGGTGCTGGAGAAGTCGAAGGCCGGCATCTACAGCCAGTTCGAGGTACAACGCGGGCTGCCGATTCAACTGCTGGTCAAGTATTTCAAGCAGTCGGGTGAATTCTGGCAGGTCAGTCCCGAGTTGCGCGCGATGGTGCAGCACCGTCAGCTCAATCTGCTGCACGATTTCTCCCAGCTCGGCACCTTCGACGTGATCTTCTGCCGCAACGTGCTGATCTATTTCGACCAGGACACCAAGATCAACATCTTCAACCGTCTCGCCCGGTTGATGGAGGCCGACGGCTTCCTGGTGCTCGGCGCCGCTGAAACCGTGGTCGGCCTGACCGACACGTTCAAGCCGCTTCCCGAGCGGCGTGGCCTGTACCGGCCGAGCGGAGTGCGGGCGCCGCTTGCGATGCCGCGGCCTGCCATGGCGGTCGGATACTGAACGATGACGGACGACGGCAAATCCATCGAGCGGGTCACCTTCAGCCGGGGCGTCGATGTCTGCATCATGGCCATCGACGGCACCTGGCGGCGCGACTGTCAGCTCAACGCCATCTCCGACAATGACGCGGCATTGACCGTCGAAGGTTCCATTCAGGGGCTCAACCTGAAGGAGTTCTTCCTGCTGCTGTCCTCGACCGGGCTCGCCTATCGCCGCTGCGAACTGGTCCGCGTCAACGGCACCGAGATGGACATCAGCTTCCTCAAGGGCAAGCCGAGCAAGCGGCGCTCAGGCGCCGACGACGAGCGGGTCAGGGCCTGATAGCAGGAAGGCTTGCCCCGGCTGGTTAGGGCAACGTCGGCCGCCAATCCGAACCTGGAACGGGTCGTTGCCTCGAGAGTTGGGGCTCGCAGGCACAATCTGCATGATGTCGCCGAACTCGGCGCTGGCCGGTCCGGCTGGTCAGTTCAGGAAACGCGCCGGGGCGTCTGGCTCGCGCAGCCGATCGAGCGCCATGCCGAGGCCGGTGTCGCAGGCCTTCAGGGCCGTGGAGGCCGCCGCGTAGCGCGGGGTGACGTCGTCGAGCACGAAGACATTGGCGGCGGCGTCCTGCTCGGCCAGAAATGCCTCCCGGGCGATCGCCGCCTCGATCAGCCGCAGGCTCGCCTGGACATGGCCGATCAGCGCGACCAGGTCCGTCACGATCAGGCGGTAGGGATCGCTGTCCTCGTCCAGGCACACCGCAACGCTGTCCGCCGCTGCATTTTCCATGCATGTTTCTCCACTGCCGTCACTTTTAGGGACTGTGGTGCTACTTGTGCGTTAAGCGGACGTCCCGTACAAATACTGGTCCATTGATCGAGATGGTCGAGTTAGGTCTTGTGCAGTCTGGGCGGCACATTTCACCACTGATGGACGATGCATATGGTTGAGAATGGCGCTCCTCGCGGGGAAATTTTCGTAGTCGACGACGACCCCGCCGTTCGTGAGACGCTTTCCGTGGTCCTGTCGACCGCCGGTTACAAGGTGATCTGCTTTGCGGACGGCGCCGCGCTGCTCGCGGTGGCGCGCAGCAGGACGCCGGCCTGCATCCTGCTCGACGTGCATATCCCCGGCAAATCCGGCCTCGATATCCTGCGGGAGTTGCACGGCGAGGATTATCCGGCGCCGATCTTCATGATCTCGGGCCAGGGCGACATCGCGATGGCGGTCAGCGCCATCAAGAACGGCGCGCTCGACTTCATCGAGAAACCGTTCCGCGGCAACGAGATCGTCAGCCGCCTGAATGAGGCGATCGACGCCTATACGAGGCGCCAGGCCGAGACTTCGGCGTCGCGCATCGCGACGCTGCATTTCCCGGGGCGGGAGCCGCTGACCCGCCGCGAACGCGAGGTGCTCGAGCAATTCACGGCGGGCGCCTCCAACAAGGAGGCCGGGCGCCACCTCGGGATCAGCCCGCGCACGATCGAGGATCACCGCGCCAACATCATGAAGAAGCTCGGTGCGCGCAATGCCGCCGATCTGGTCCGCATCGTGATGACGGCGCAGCAGAAGTAAGCCGAGGCTGGTCAAGGCCGGCCTACGCTCCGGCTTCCGCGCTGCGGAGGCTGCGCGGTGCACGCCCGGCGAACGGCACGTCTGCGCCGGGCGCGGGACGACATGTCAGGAAATCCTGTATATGCGTGGCGCAGGGCATACGCGCCGGGGGCCGCGCGCGTGCGAGCAACGTCGAGACCCCGCAATATCGAAGTACATGGCGATGACGACAAAGAACAAGACTCCCGATCAATTGCGCAGCGCGCGCTGGTTTGCGCCCGACGACCTGCGCGCCTTCGGCCACAGATCGCGCGCGATGCAGATGGGCTACGCGCCGGAGGAGTGGCGCGACCGGCCGGTGATCGCGATCATCAACACCTGGTCGGATGCGCAGCCCTGCCACATGCACTTCAAGAGCCGGGTCGACGACGTCAAGCGCGGCGTGCTGATGGCCGGCGGCTTTCCGCTCGAGCTGCCGGCGCTGTCGCTGTCGGAATCGCTGCTGAAGCCGACCACGATGCTCTACCGCAACATGCTGGCGATGGATGCCGAGGAATTGCTGCGTGGCCATCCGGTCGACGGTGTGGTGCTGATGGGCGGCTGCGACAAGACCACGCCCGGCCTGCTGCTCGGGGCCACCAGCATGAATCTGCCGGCGATCTACCTGCCGGCCGGTCCGATGCTGCGCGGCAATTGGAAGGGCAAGACGCTGGGCTCCGGCTCGGATGCCTGGAAATATTGGGACGAGCGCCGCGCCGGAAAAATCTCCGACAAGGACTGGGTCGACATGGAAGCGGGCATCGCCCGCAGCTACGGCACCTGCATGACGATGGGCACGGCGTCGACGATGACCGCGATCGCCGAAGCCATCGGCATGACATTGCCCGGCGCTTCGTCGATCCCCGCGGCCGATGCCAACCATATCCGCATGAGCTCGGAGGCTGGCCGCCGCATCGTCGAGATGGTGTGGGAGGATCTGACCCCGCAGCAGATCCAGACCCGAAAAGCCTTCGAGAACGCGATCGCGGTCGCGATGGCGATGGGCTGCTCGACCAATGCGATCATCCACCTGATTGCGCAGGCGCGCCGCGCCGGCCAGGACATCTCGCTCGATGATTTCGAGATCGCGAGCCGCAAGGTGCCGGTCATCGCCAACGTGCGGCCGAGCGGCGACCTCTATCTGATGGAAGATTTCTTCTACGCCGGCGGGTTGCCCGGCCTGATGAACCGCATCAGGCCGCATCTGCATCTCGATTGCATCACCGTCACGG